>JAGHUS010000172.1 GCA_018064685.1 Bacteroidales bacterium
CGGTGAGCGCCCCAATGAGGAGCGGACCAGCCGAGCAGACTCCAGCATGCTCTGGTTGATTAAATTGAGGAAAGTCTCTTGACCCATTTTCTATTTCGTTAACAAACTTATCTATCTGCTGTATGACCTCCGTAGAGAATCCATTGGCATTGATTGAAAGAAGTAAATCATCCATCTGATCTCGTCCTTACATTTCTACGACAAAGATATAACAATTCCCTGAACCGGCAAAACATAATCCGGGAATTCTTCATAAGGTCGCTTAAATTAAGCCCCCACCACCCTTCTTTAGGGGGAGATATTCCTATTGAATCGCAGTAGAATTTTGAATCGTATCGCAATCTGTCCTCACGAGAAATGTCTCCCCCTTCAGGGGGTGGGGGGTCTATTTCTTCTTCGGGTTCTTGTTCCAGTGGTACACCAGGTGCAGCATGGCGTAGTGGGGAAGGGAACGATACCAGGTGATGGTGCGGCCTTGGGCATTGACGGCATACTGGGTGTTGGAAAGGTTGTGCAAGAGGTCGAAGGCCTCGATGCGAGCAATGAGCTTGCCCTTCAGGAAGGGCTGCGAGAGGGAGGCGTTGAGCACGAAGTCATCGGTGTTGAGGTCGCTGCTGCCATAGCCACGGCAACTGTACATGTTGGCATCCACAGAGAGGGTGGTCTTCAGTTTGGGGATGGTGTAGCGGCCATTCAAGCCGTACTGATAGTCGAAGGCATTGAGCACGTCGAAGTCGAGCATCTTGCCCTCGCTGTGTCGCCAACTGATGCTACCCGTGGCACGCAGGTTCAGGGCATCCTTGTTGTACTGGATGTATGCCTTCTCGCTCACTGTGAGGTTGTTGACGGTGTTGAGGTGGCTTGCCGTCTCGCCTTCGAACATAGTATGATCGACGCTGTGATGCAGCGTGGCATCGGCATTGCTCTGCACCGTCCAGCGCTGCTTCTCGTCCAGGAAGCGGGAGTAGTTGAGGTCGTTCGACCAGGTGTAGCCACCGTGTATGTTGACGGGCTGATAGGTATAGACGCTCGTCGAGGGGTTGTAGGTAAGGCTCTGCGAGATGCTGCGCACGCTATAGTTGAAGCTGCTGTTGTAGCTCACCTCCTGTCGGTGCGGACCGTTGTGGTTGGCATAGCTGAGGGTGAAGGATGCCGACTGGCGTGCCTTGAGGTCAGCATTGCCCAGATTGACCACCAGCGGCTGACTGTCATCGCGATAGGCGATGGTCTGCAATAAGTCCAGCTCATGAGTGGTGAAGCCTGCCGAGACGCGCATCTCGTTACGCTTATCCTTATCGAAGAAGAAGCGGTCGCTGACGCTGGGATTGAAGTAGACCGTGTTGCGGCGTGCCAGCGTGTCGATGGCTCCACGCTGATAGTCAAGGCTTTGCTGCTGCAAGGGGACATCAAGGCTGAAACGAAGGCCTTCGGACACGATATTTATGCCAGGGCTAAAGGGCCTGATAATGTCTTTATCGAAGGCAAGATGGATGTTTTCGCCATGCTGCGTGTAGCGAGAGTCGTAGGAGTTGTGTGGATCGATAAAGGCCGTCAGCGACTCCAGTTGCGAGGGCAGCGCCAGGCTGTCGGCATGGTAGAGGTAGTCGTGCGCCTTCGTATTCTTATACTTATATCCAAGGCTGCCGTAAAATCTCCACTTCTTGCCCAGGTTACGACGATAGAGCGCACTGACATCCGTTTCATGCTTCTCGTCGAAGATGTCATTGGCATTGCGGGTGACCGACGAGGCTGCATAGCGGTCGATGCGGTGCTCCGAAGCCTGCTCGATGTCATCCCTGTTATAGGAGTAGTAATGAGAAAAGACAATATCTCCGGCTTTCTTCTTTTTGAGCTTCAGTACGCCACTCGACCTGACAAACCCAAATCTATTCCATCTCTCATCCATTCCCGAGGTGAGCATGCGGGTCGTGAGCGTGTCGTCGTATTGCTGGAAGTCATTCTGCGTGAAGCCGTTCACCTTGAAGGAACCGACCTCGCTCTGCACATCAATGAAGGTTGGTTTCGTCATCATGAAATCCTCTCTCACCTTCATCCAGTGCGACTTGTTGTTCGTCGCATTCTGCGTGAGGGACAGCGGTGTCATGCCATCCAGGAAGGTCTCGCGACGCGAGTGCATGTCGATGTTATTGTCGCTGTGCGTGTATTCGGCATACAAGGTGTTCCTGACGCTGCGATCCTTGTTGGCATAGTCGGCCTCGGCCTTCACAGCCTGTACCGTAGCCATTTGTTTGGGCATCTTCTGTGGCGACCAGTTGCCGCTTTCGCCTATGTGCTGCCTCTCGTCCACATTGTTGGCATTGGCCATCACCGAGTAGCGCCACCGCTTGGTGAAGCCCAGCAGGAAGCCACGTCCCAACCATCGGTCGTTGGTGCCCGCAGCCGCCTCCACATTAGCGATGTAGCCCACCTGGTACTCCTCCTTCAGGTTGACGTCCATCACATAGCGCTTGGGGCCGTCGGTATATCCCAACGCCTCGTCCATGTCCGTCGCCTTTTCGTACACCTTCAGGTCCTTCACCGTGTAGTAAGGCAGGTTCTCCAAGAGCACCTTGCGGTTGCCGTGCATGAAGGAGCGCGAACCAAGCAGCAACTCGTCCACCTTGCGACCGTTGACGAATATCTCGCCATTGTCCTTCAGTTCCACGCCGGGAAGCTGACGTATCAGTTCGTCCAGCATAGAGCCGTCGGGCAGCTTGAAAGCCGTGGCGTCGTAGACTAGCGTGTCGCCCTTGTAGTACATCTTGATTCGGGTAGCCACCACGTCTACCTCCTTGAGTTCGAAGACCTTGAGCATGTCGATGTCGGGCACGTTTACCTCACCATCCTCCTCATCGTCCACGTTCACCTTCTTCCATCGGTCGCCATAGCCGCGTGCCATGGTGTGTATGAGGTATTGCTTGTCCTGCGCCTTGATCTCGGCACTGTAGATGTGGCATGACAGCACATTGTTCCCACGGTAGAGCGACGACATGGGTAGGGAGTCCATGATCTCAGTGCTGTCGGTGCGGCATAGTGCCACCTTCAGTCCAGGCACGCCCTGGTGCAGGAAGCCGTCCTGCACCTTGCCCGATATCTTCAGTTTGGGCGTGGGCACGATGCTCAGGTAGTATTTGTTCTTCTTGCGGACAACACGTATGGGACGCTCGCCCACCACGACGTGGAGGGCCTCCTTGAGCGAGACGTTCTCGAAGTCGTGGGTGACACGGTAGTCTTTCAGGTCATCATAGATGAAGTTGATCTGTATGCCCTCGCATTGGCGCTCCATCAGCAAGAGGACTTCGGAAAGGGGTGCGTCTTGGAACGAGCCCGTGACACGCTGAGCCAAGGTGGGCAGTGCTGCACATAGTATGAGCAAAAGGGATATGATATGTCTTTTCATGTGTCTGCCCTCTCATCACTCTACGTTCAACTTATTGTCCTTCATCTCCAAGCGGAACTTCTGGAACGTGTTCATGCTCTCTATCACATCCTCCAGCTTGTCCTTCGTGTCGTAGCTGAAGTGCAGACGGATGTGCTTCTGCTCCTCGTCCTTGAACACGATCTCCACCTTGTAGGCATTGCAGATGCTGGTGAGGATGTCAGCCAACTCGTGGTTGTCGAAGGTGACTGTGCCCGATGGCTGTGGCACGGAGTCGTTGGGCACTATCATCAGGGATGATGGTCTCACATCAGTCACGACAACAGGCTCCGTCTTAGGCTCCCCGCTCCATGGGCGGGTAAAGAAATGGGTACGCACGGTGGCGTATGCCAAGCCCGACAGCATCACGATGCCAAGGAACAGGGCGGCAATCTTGCGCATGAAGGTCAGGCGCACGGGCTTACGATCAAAGTTCACAAGCGGCTTTTGTTCAAACTTCTTCTTATGAGCGTCCATGAAGGTGGCCAACTCAGCCTCTGCGTCGGGCATCTGTATCTGCTCGTCCGTCTTGCCATCGCTGAAAGCCTGGCGCAACATTTCAATCTCGTTCTTGTAGTCCATTTTCATAATTCATAATTCACAATTCATAATTCATAATTGACTTCGTCGAGCTCTTCGACCTTCATAATTAGGTCGGCTTTCGGCCTTTTTAGGTTTTAGGTTTTAGGATGGCCATTCGACAGTCTGAGATTTTAGGTATACATTTTGTCACCTATAACCTAAAACCTCAAAAGCGAAGCGACCTACAACCTATTCGCTCTAAATCTCTTTTTTAACGCTTCGAGTCCGCGTGCAAGGTTCTTGTTGAGGGCGGAGAGACTGATGTGCATCGTGTTGGCAGCCTGCTGGTGGGTCAGTCCCTCGTCATAGCACAATCGTACGGCGCGACTGCTCTGTGGCGTCATCTGGGTGTCGACAAATTCCCTGATGTCTGCCAGTCTCTGCTCCCGCTCCATATAGTCTTCGTCCTCCGGGTGCGGCTCCCGACTATGCTGGTCGCGGTAGCGTTGCTCCACGTCGAACCGTCGGCGCAGGTCAAGGCAGCGGTTGCTGACCATCCTGTAGAGGTAGCGTGCCACGTCATTGTCTGCCATACCGTTCACGTCCCGCTCCAGCAGGTCGGCAAACGCCTGACTGACAACATCCTTGGATGCCTCTGGTTCGCGCAGCATCGAGTACGCCACTCTGTACATCCGGGCATACTCGGCGTGCCACAACATCTTGAATCTTTCTTCCGTCATCTCTCTTTCCTTGCTAGCGTTTTCTATCTATATAACGAACTAGGTGCGAAAAGATACACCTGGACGAGTAATTTTTTTTGCATGCTATTTGGGTAACCGAACAACTTGAGTACAGCGAAAGTAGAATAAACTACTATAAACTAAGAACTTGAGCTACTTGAGTAAAACTTGAAACACCTTATTTCTCTGCAAAGATACACATTCTTTTCTTTCATTGTTGTTTTTCTATGAGAAAGATGACTCAAGCCGACAAATACGATGCTCTGCGGGTCTCCTGCATTGAAGTTAAGTGACTGCGTGGACAGTATTTTTTCCGCCGACGACGGAAAAACAAATCCCGCTGCGCCATTAAAAATTCCGCCGATAGCGGAAAAATAAATGCTGTAGCGGGAGTTGCGTGAAAGCCGCAGCACGAATGAGGTATGAGGCGTAGCAATAGCCACCCCCTAACACCCGAGGGGGAATAATAATGAGAGGGGGGAGGTAACAATTGTTATATAAAAGTTTTTTTATGGCCAAAACATTCAAGGGTTCCACTGAATCGTTGTATATACTTTATTTATAATGTGTTATAACGGTGGAACCCTCAGTGGAACCCTTCGTTAGGGTTCCACAAGGTTCCACTTGAACAAGATCTCAATCGGCAAATGCTTCTCCTTTTTGGGCGAGTAGAGGGGATGGGCAGAATGGTGGAACCCAGTGGAACCCTAACGAAGGGTTCCACCTAGGGTTCCATGCTTACATATTATTGTATATTAGATTATTACAAACGAAAAGTGGAACCCTTGAACCCTTTTTGCGTAAAAAAAAGGATTTTTCTAAACTACTCTAAACATTACACTATAAACTAATAACTTGGGTAATTTGAAAGTTGAAATGATCATTTCTCAAGCGGCTGGAATTTGTGTACGCAATACGGCCAATACTCATGCCCATCCTCTGCCTTGACTTTGGTGCAGGGGAAGTAGTTGTAACCTTTGTAACTAAAAGCCAACCCTACCGAATCGAACTGCATCCAAGCTGCGGTTCCGTATTTCGCCGTGTCATCATAGTAGAGCGGATTGTCAAGGTATTCGGGCTTATCGAACAGGGAGCTGCGGAGGGAGATCATCTCCTGGGTGGTAGTCTTCTGTATCTTCATGGTCTTGTGCGACAGATGCGCCTCCCACTTGTCGTGGTAATAGTAGATGGGCATCTGTTCCTCCTTGATTTCCTTCATCTGGAACGAGTGGATACCCTCCTCGTCGGTGGCAGATACGATGAGTCCTTTGAGTCCCTGCAACTTCCACGGGCCGGCGGAGATGCCTGCGTCCTTGGTGAACCAGACGTGCCATGTCTTGCCTGCCAGCTGGGCTGTGGCGGCATGGCACAGGCGACCGTTGAGGGTCTTCGTCTCCCCGGTGACCTGCCAGCGCGGCTTGCGGTACTTATCTGTGGCCACGTAGAGGTTGGGCAGTATCATCTCCTGTGTCGTCACCTTGCCCTTGGGATAGCCCGTGAAGACGATAGGCAGGTGCATCAGGGTGATGGCGCCATACCTCCGAAGGGACACCAAACGCTGTTCCTTGTCATGGCTGTCGAATCTCACCTGTTCCTCACCTGTCTGAATGTCGTACGCTATCATGGGCGCACACTTGGTGACCTTCCTGCCAACCTGCACCACCAGTTCGCATACATCGGTGACGGGCTTGTCATCCTTGTCCAGGGTGTTGATCTTGTACTCATAGACCACGGTGTGGCTGCTGCAGTCCACCGAGTCCTTCTTCTCGCCGAATGCTACCACGCTGACCAGCATGGCAAGCAGACTGATTACTGTCTTCTTCATGTTATTTCAATTCAAGTGGTTGATACTCGTTTGCCGACTGCTCCCATGGCACTGCCACGCCATTGATGTAATGGGTGGCTTGCTCCTTGCTGACATAGTTGCCATTTGCCTTGGCATCGGGATGGTAGATGTCCACACCATCCACATCGCCTTCCGCGCGTACATAGTAATACAGTGGGTTCTTCATGTAGCGAGGGTCAAGGAAGAGCTTGTTGCGCATCTGGATGAACTTGTCGCGCTTGGTCTTGATGGTCGTCGGATCCTCGTGCCTGGTGATGGGGCGCTGCACCTGGGTCAGTTCGAAGAGCTGGAAGGAGAAGATGCTGTCCGTGTCCTCTGCCTTGACGATCAATCCGGGCAAACCGCTGAGTTTCCACGGACCGGCTGTGGTGGGAATGTCCTCGGTGTACCAGGCCGTCCAGGTGCGGCCACCGTAGGTTGCCTGTGCCTTGTGACAGGGATAGCCGCTGATGGTGAGCGTATCCTCCGTCAGCGTCCACCCCAGCTTGGCCGGTTCCGTGTAGATGTAGTGGTGAACGGGCACGTCCTCCAGCACCTCCATCTTCTTGTCCTCCTGCCGTACGAACACCGTGGGTACGTGCGCCATCATCTCGCGCTGCTTCAGGTAGTATTCGTCGCGCATCTCGCCCTGACGGTCAACCCAGTCCGTGTAGTATCCCATGGTCTTTGTCATCTTGTGGCCCACCAGCAGCACGGTACGCAGGGAGTCGGTGACGGCATTCCCGTCCTTGTCCGTGGTGTGAACCTTGTAGTCATAGCCGACGGTGAACATCGTCACGTCGATACTGTCCCTGGTCTGGCAGAATGCTGCAGATGAAAGCAGCAAACCCGCAATTAATGTCGTTGTTCTTTTCATATTATTAGTCGTTTAGGAAATTAGTCGTTTAGGAGATTGGTTGTTTGGTTGTTTAGGAGATACTACAATGCAGGCTTCATCCAACGTATTAAATAATTATCAGTATTAGGTATTTTCTAGTGAAAAGTGAATAGTGAATAATACTTAATCATTTTAATGCTTTTAATACTCAAATTGACAGCATAATGCATGCTTCATCCAACGTATTAATTAATTATCAGTATTAGGTATTATTCACTTTTCACTAATCCTCAAAACCTTATAACCTTATAACCTCAAAACCTACTTCTTCTTCGGATTCTTGTTCCAGTGGTACACGAGGTGCAGCATGGCATAGTGAGGGAGAGAGCGGTACCAGGTGATGGTGCGGCCCTGGGCATAGACGGCATACTGGGTGTTGGAGAGCTGGTGCAGGAGGTCGAAGGCTTCGATGCGGGCAATGAGCTTGCCCTTCAGGAAGGGCTGCGAGAGGGAGGCGTTGAGCACGAAGTCATCGGTGTTGAGGTCTCTGCTGCCATAGCCACGGCGACTGTACATATTGGCATCGACTGAGACGGTCATGTTGATGCCGGGGATGGTGTAGCGACCCGAGAGACCATACTGATAGTCAATGGCATTAAGCCTGTCGAAGTCAAGCATCTTGCCCTCGCTGTGTCGCCAGCTGATGTCGTAGGAAGCACGGAGGTTGAGCTTGTTGTGGTCGTATTTAACAGAGGTGCCGTTGTGCAGGGTGAGGGTGTTCACTTGGTTGAGGTGGCTCATGGTCTCGCCGGCTAACATAGTATGATCCACAGAGTGGTTGTAGTTGGCATCGGCATTCGTCTTCAGCTCCCAGTAGCGCTTCTCGTCGAGGTTCTGGGAGAAGTCTAGCTTGGCAGTGGCGATGTAGTTGCCGCTCACATTCTCAGGGCGATAGGTATAGACGCCGGTGGTGGGGGCGTAGGTGACGGCCTGACCTATGGCCTGGTGCAGATACTTGAACGATGTAGCTACGTGGTACATCCTTTGGTGCGCGCCATAGTTGTTATAATACTCGGCCTTCAGACTGGTCGATTGCTCAGCACGTTTCAGATTTGGATTACCCAACTTCACCACCAAGGGATGGCTGTCATCGCGATAGGTGATGCGGTCGTGGACGTTGGAACCTACCAGAGCGTGGTCGATTCTCCATTTGACCTCGTGCTTACGATCATGCGTTGGGAACCAGTCGCCTTCGAGAATAGGGTGAATGGACATTTTGGTGTGCGTAGCCAGCGTGTCGAGCGAGCCACGCTGATAGTCGAGCGACTGGTGTTCGGGTGTCACCCACAGGTCAAAACTCCACAGCTCATAATCCATTGGCATGCCAAAGTGGGTCTGTTCGGGAGTCAGCCATTTTAATTGACTCAGATGGAACAGCGTTGTGGGACGTTGCCTACGTAGGTGGCTGTCGTAGGAATTGTTTCGGTCGGTAATGGCCATGAGCATGTCTTGCTGTGAAGGCAGCATGAGGGTGTCGGGGTGGTAGAGCCAGTCGTGCGTGCGCTCGTTCGCAGTCGTGAACTGTTCTTCCACGCGCAGCCATAGGCTTTTATTCAAGAAATTCTGGTCGCCGTATGTCAGCCAAGTGAAGGTCTCTGTCTTGTTCCGCCAATAGTCACTCACATTGTGCTGCGAGGTGGCAAAGGGCTTGTAGAAGTCATAGCGTCTCATTGGTTCGTTTTCCTCCTTGGTACGGGTGAAATCAAATATATAATTAAAGTACCGTCGTTTTTCCTGATTGATTTTCTGCGAACCCGACCAATGGGTGTGAAAGTCCCACTGGTTGCCGTGGCTCATGGCGAAGTCGTGCAGGCGGTTGGTGAGCGTATCATTGTACTGCTCCGTCAGCAGGCTCGTGTTGCCGGAATGGGTGCTGCGGTTATAATCGAAGTCGATGCTCAGGAAGTGAGGTTTAAGGAACTTGAAGTTGTTGTGCAGCGACAGTTTGCTGGCCTTGTTCATGGCCGAAGACTGCGTCAGCGTAAGGGGTGTGGCACCACTGAGGAACAGCTCGCTGCGCTTGCGCACCTCGCTCTCATCCTTGCTCCATTTGTAGTCGACGTTCAGGTTCTCCTCGTACTTCTGGTTGGTGGAGCGGAAACTGAACTCGCCAGCCACGCTGCGAGTGGTGAGCAGTGACTGAGGTGCCGAAGCCGGTGTCCACTGGTTCTCCTTGCCGATGTGCCGACTCTCGTTCACATTGTTCAGGTTGCCCAGCAAGGTGAAGCGGTAGGGATCGGCAAAGCCAAGGATGAAGCCGCGGCCCAGGTAGCGTCCCTGCGTGCCACCAGCCATTTCGATATTGGAGATGATGCCCCGGTTGTACTCCTGCTTCAGGTTCACGTCCATCACGTATTTGCGAGGTTCCACGTCGAAACCCAGTGCCTTGCTGCGGTCACTCTGCTTCTCGTACACCTTCAGATTCTTTACAGTATAATAAGGTAGATTGTCCAGCAGTACCTTTGAGTTGCCACGGAAGAAGGAACGTGAACCGAGGATGAGTTCATCCACCTTCCTGCCGTTGACGTAGATTTCGCCCCCTTCCTTCAAGGTCACGCCGGGCAACTGGCGAACGAGATCGTCGAGCATGCTTCCGTCGGGCAACTGGAAGGCATCGGCGTTATAGACCAGCGTGTCGCCCTTCCAGAACATCTTAATCTTGGTGGCGGTGACGTTTACTTCCTTGAGGTTTCGTACCTTGCGCAGTTCCATGTCGCCCGCATTGAACGGTACGTTTTTCACCATCGGCGACTTGAACGACAGCCATGCATCGTCGTAGCCCTCCTGCGAGCCACGAAGCAGGTATTTCTTGCCGCATTCCACGGTGAAGGAGAACATGGTGAATTCCACTTCGCCCGTGCTGGCCTTCTTGGCTTTCAGCACTTCCACCTCCTTGATGAAGGTGCTGTCCTCCGTCATCAGGGTGAGCTTGACATCGGGCAGAGGGGTTCTCAGAAAGGCATCGCGGATGCTTCCGCTGGCCGTGTTGGTGTCTTGTGCGCTGACACTAAGGATGGCGGTCAGCATAAAAAATGAGAGGAAGAGTAATTGCTTCATACGTTTTTATGATTTATGTTTTTCGACGGCAAAAGTACATGAATAGGGCAAATATCGGGGTACTTTCGGGTTTTCAATTCTTTTTCAATTGATTGAAAACTCATTTTTCACACTGTTTTCAGGCTTTTTTCATAACTTTGTGCAGAAAAATAACAAAAAAAATGAAGTACCTATACATGTTGGTTGCCTCGTTGTTGCTCGCATCGTGCGGGACGAAATACAACGAGATGCAGGAATGCCTGACGCAGATGGAAGGCAATGAGGAGAACTATGACACACCGACCACCGACTCGCTGGCGCTGGAGGTCGTGACCTATATGGATATGCACGGCACGCCCGAGGATCGCCTGCGTGCGTGGCGCCAGGTAGGAAAGGTCTTTCACAGGATGGGCAACGGCGGCTATCGCAACGAGGCATACAAGATGGCTGTGGCCAGCATCGACACCACGCAGGCGTTCGACAAGACACTCTTCGCCCTCACCCTCTCCGAACAGGCACAAGCACTGGCATGGACACTCCGTCCCGAAGAATCACGCGCTACAACATTCCGCGCCATTGCACTGGCCGAGGCTGCAGGCGACACCGTTACTGCCATGTACATCCGAGGCACGAACTACGGTAATTTTCATACTGACACGACCAGCGGTTTCACGGTGGCACGCGAAGCCTACGACTATCTGTGGGAGCACCGCTATTACCAACAGGCCGTGGATGCCTACGGTGCAGCTTTGTTTATGTCCATCGATGGATATGAGCCCGATACGTTCCACATGCACCTTGACCGCCTGGTAAAGCACACCAAGCACAACATCACCGACCCGCATTCATGGTGGACGCGAGAGTACCTGCTGGCCAGGGGAACCGTCTACCAACGTCAGGAGAACCGCGACTCGTGCATACATTATTTTAAGAAACTGGCAGAGGCAGATATGAAGGGAGTCAAGGTGCCCGGCATACGTGGACTTTCGCACCTGGCCGATGCCTACGGCCACTGGGGCGATACGCTCCAGGCCAAGCAGTGCGGAGAGCAGATCATGGAAATCTCCTATCACAACCAACAACTCAGGCAGGATAACGATAGCAAGATACTGACACAGGTCTATCAGTCCATGCACGCCCAGATGGCGAAGGACGAGGCTGCGGATCGCAAAGGCGTGATGATCCTGCTGGCCTCCATCGTGGCATTGACACTGGTGCTGTTCCTGCTTTACCGTCAGCGAATGATGAAGCGGCAGCATCGGGAACTGCTGCAACAGAATGGTGAATATGCCGCCCTGCTGGCCTCGCTCCAGACGAAGGACACCATCCTGGAGAGCCCCATCGTAAAGCGCATCCATGAGTTATCCGCTCACGATGCCCATCCATCTGACGAGGAGTGGCTGCAGCTCCAGGCCCTTATAGACAAGCAATATCCCCTACTCTTCCCATCCCTGCAGAAAGACTATACCATGACCGAGCAGGAGAAGCGTGCCGTCTGCCTGATCGTAGCCAAGTGCACCCCTTCGCAGATGTCCGTCCTGCTGGTATACTCAAAGGGAAACGTCAGCAACCTCCGTCGCCGCCTCTACGCCAAGCTGACCGGCGAGGACGGCAAGGGAACAGACCTGGACGAGATGGTGAATGGCCTGTGCCGATAGAAAAACCGCCCGCTGTCCTCTCGGATGGCGGGCGGGGTGATGCATCATTCAATCATGTTTATTTTAACCAATTTACTAAGCTATATTTTTGAGTTACGTTTGGGCTATTGCCTACAAATGCGTAACAAGTGTGTTTTCTATTATATTATTACTTCTTGCCAAGATTGAAACGTACGCTGGCCAGGAAGGAGCGGGGACGCAGATGGTACTCGGCATAGTGCTCCACCATGTCGGTGGTCTGATGGGTGACGAAGGTACGTGTGCCGAGCAGATTGCTGGCCGTGAACTCTATCTCGACGGGCTTCCAGAGCTTCAGTCGCAACTTGGCATCCATCATGCCATAGTCGCTGCGGCCAGGGAGCTGGGCGTTGTGGATGTGCGAGCCATTGACGTGCAGGAAGATGCGGTTTGTCAGCAGCGTTACATCCAGGCTGGCATGCTGACGGTACGAGGAGATGCGGCTGTCGGCCACACTGCTATGCTGCAGGGTGTTGCTCCAGTTGATGTCGTAGGCCAGATGTGCACCCTTCCAGAGGTCAATGCCTGCCTTGGCCGTGACGGAGTAGGTATCGCCCTGGTACTGTGTGACGATGCCTTGACGCAGGTACTGGCTGTTGGAGCGGGCATAACCACCATTCACCTCCAGCGAGAGGGTCTGCCAGTTGATGTCTTTGCGCAGATTGGCATTCAGGGTGTACGAGGTGCTGTGGTGCGGCACCAGTTCGGCCTGCATCACGCTGTGGCCCTGGGCATCGAGGGTGGAGCCGTACATCACGTCGCTCCAGTTGCGCCCGGCCCTGGCTTCAAGATAGGCAAACACCTCGGCGAAGATCTCCTTGAAGTCGAGCTTCAGGCGACCATCGAGCGAGTGCGAGTCATAGATGTGGGCCTTGTAGCGGTTGAGCGAACGATAGTTGCTCATGATGTAGGAGGTGAGCATCTGGCTCCATCCATTCTCGCTCGCGCCGTACGAGGCATCGCCGTGCAGCGTCCAGTTGTCGTGCATGCGCCAAAGCAAGGCGGCTTCGGGAGCGACCTGTAGTTGTAGGCGTCGAGCATCCGTATCCTCTCCTGGGTATGGGACATTGTTCAGTGTGGTATATCCCAACACCAACGGCAGGTCAAAGGACAAGGACAGTCCACCCTTGACATAGCGGGCTGTGGCTCCGGCACTGAGCGCAGAGTGGGTATAGTGCATGTCGCCCAAAAGACCCTGACTGACCTCGGGATGCAGCAGTTCGCTCTCAATACCCATGTACTGGGTGGAGAGGCTGGCTGTGGGCGTGATGGACCAGCGATGCTGGGTGAGGTTCTTCAATGTAGAGAAGTGAGTGCTGAACCGGGCAGAGGTGAGGGTGGCATCCTGCATGGCCGTCATGCCATCGGTGACGGCGAGGCTCTGCGGATTGCGACTGAAGGAGGCAGTGCTCGACATGTCGAAACCACCGCCACTGGCTGTGCGATGCACCCAATGCAGACGGTCGCTCAGCCCCATTACGCGGTTGCGGGCATCCTGTCGGATGCGGTCGGAGGTTGTGAGCGTGGTGCCCCAACCGTCGTTCCACTCACCCGTCCAGTTCAGGGTGTTGCTCAGATAACGCTTGTCGGCATTCAGTTCGTACTGCAGTTCCACCTCACTGTGGTGCTGGCGCTGACGCGAACTGGCATCCTCGGTCATGAGCAGTTGGGTGCCGTCGGGCATCGTGTAGGAGGTGCGGGCGTAGGATTCCAGTCGCTGCAGGTCGTATTTGTAGGAGGCATTATAGTGCAACTGTGTGGTCTCGTTGAGCTTCCGCAGGTTCTGGGTGTAGAGATTGTGCAGATTGTCGCGCAGATTGCTGCCGATGGGCGAACGGCTGGCACCGAGCACGCCAGTCAGGGTGTAGGCGCTGGCACCGATGCCGCCGTAGTGACGCTCGCCCAACGTCGAGCCGTTACCCGTATTACCATTGCCGTAGAAGATGACGTGCTGGCCACGAGTGCCGAAGTTCATGCTGTAGGCATCGCAGTCCCACAGGGCAGACCCCCCATCCCCTGCGTTTTGAGACAAGTCAAAAGCTAGGGGGAGCTGGAATGGGGATGCTAACTGATTTAATCCACTAGTCTCTACATCTTGAACGTTACCAGCTCCCCCTAAAGGGGGTTGGGGGGTCTGTGTCTGGGAGGTCTGTGATTGGGGGGTCTGTATTCCTCCTCCCAAGTGTATGCTGTGCGTCCACACTCCCTTGACTTTCTTCTTCAGTTTCAGGTTGATGGCAGCCGACTCGGGCGGTATCTGATCCTGCAAGGCACGCACATGTTCGTGGTGCTCCAAGACCTGCACGGTGGCCACGTCCTCGGCCTTGATGCCGGAGGTGGCCAGGTTGTAGCGGCCTTGCAGCACGTCCATACCTTCTATATAAAAGTGGTTGATGGCCACACCCTGGTACTTGATGGTGCCGTTCTCCTCGATCGAGATACCGGGCAACTCCTTCAGCACGTCGCCTATGGTGCGGTCATAGTCCTTCATGTAGGCCGAGACGAGATAGTTCAGCGTGTCCCTGCTGCCCCACAGCTTCTGCGCCTTCACTTGCACCTCGCGCAGTACCATGTTCTCCTCCTCGGCCTTCCAGTCAATGCGTTGCGTCCTGCCCTCAATGTTGCGATATGCACGTTTGATGTTGAAGCCGGTGAGACGCAGCAACAGACGTGGATAGACATGCTCGAGACTGATGCGGTACCGGCCCACCGAGTCAGTCATGCTATAGCCTACGATGCTGGAGTCGGCAGGTGTGAGTGCTGCCACGATGCAGCCCTCCAAAGCCTCGTCCTGCGAGTCGGTGACGCGGCCGGAGATGGTGGTCTGGGCGGTGGCGGCAACGCTAAACGCTGTAAGGATAAAGAAGAGAATTCGCTTCATAGGTCTTTTTAGTTTTTAGTTTAGAGTTTAGTGTTTAGAGCAGTTGTTGAGTTTAGAGTTAAAAGTTGGCAATTGATAATACTTTAAACTATACACTACTCTAAACTCTAAACACTACACTCTACACTCTCAGAGGGTTTTCTATTTCAGTTCAAGTGGCACATACTTCGTGTCGGTCTTGGGCAGGGCGATGCCATTGATCATGACCGTTCCATTTATTATCTCCATGTGTTGAACGTCGGCAGGGGAGATCAGCCTTTCGGGATGACTCATCAGTTCGGGATTGCTCATCTTCTGGTTTCGGAACTTCACAAAACGTTGGTGTTTGGCCTTCACGGCATCCTCTGCGGGCGTGTAGAGGATAGGTTCGCGCACGAAATCTAGTCGCGAACAGGTAAAGGAGTGTACACCATCGGCCTCGGCACGCAATATCAACCCTGGCAATCCGCACAGACGCCAGGGACCAGCCGACGAGGGTATCTCACTGCAGAACCATGCCGTCCACTCCCGACCGCCATACGTTGCCGTAGCACGCTGGCAAGGCATACCGCAAACACGGTCCGTCTCAGTGTGGAGCGTCCAGCGGATATCAGCCGGGGCAGTCGTCTCAAAACGATTGAAAGGCACGACGTCATGCTGCGTCAGTTCGTTGCGCTTAGGATAGCCCTGGAAGACAACAGGGATATACAGCTGGCTCTCCTCAAACTTCTCCATGCTCGTGCCGTTGTGCCGAGCCTTACCCATAGAGCAAGCCACCTGTTTGCCTACCAGCAGATCGATGGGATAGGTCACGTCCGTAGGTGCTCCCTTCGCATCCGTGGTATGGCACACATAGTCGTAGGCGGCCACGCAGAAGGTGTAGTCCAAAGTGTCGGGCACAGCTCCTTCTGGCTGGTTGCTAACGAGTTCCCTGCTCACCTTGACTTGTGCATGAGTCGACAATCCTATCAGCAATATGCCGAGAATAAGTTTAGCTTTCATGGTTTATTGTATTTGACTTTCTTCATACATACTGCTCCCCCCTAAAGGGGGGCGGGGGAGGGTCTTTTATTTCATCTCCAACGGATAATACGGCATACTGCCTATCTCCATGCCATCCATCTTGATGTTTGCTCCGTAGTCTTGCGCAAAGGCGGTGTGATTGAGGTTGAGGAGTTTCTCCTTCTTCATCAGTCGCTTGTGGTCCATCTTTTCGGCATCGTAGTGGCGATAGACCATGAGGCGTGGCGTAGAGGGGCGACCCACCTCCTGTGCCGTGAAGTGCCACTCGTGGGTGCTGTCCTCCAAGTCGAGGATGAGGCCAGGCAGACCACCGAACTTGTAGGGGCCATAGCTGGCGGGGATGGCGGCTGCAAACCAAGCCTCCCACTTGCGGCCACGAAACTCGCAGGTGGCACGCTGGCAGTCGTAGCCCAGCACTGTCTTGTGTTCGGACTGCACCTTCCACTTCATCTGTGGGATGGGTTCGCTGTACTGCATCAGTCCAGCCACATCCAGAATCACGCGGCGTGTCAGCTGTCCCTTCTCAGGCAGACCGATGACCACCTCGCCCAGCTGAGCTTGCGTGTTCATGCTGAAGGGCCATATCTTCTTTGTCATCTGAAAGTATTTCCATCCGCTGGCCACCGTACCCTGCCAGTTGTCACGCTGCCAGTGGGCCGCCTTGTCGCAGATGTCCAGCTCGTAGGTCAGCGTGTCGCGCCAGTCATCCTGTCGCCACTGGTTGGGGTAGTCGCACAACTGTGCTACTTGGTATTTGACGTGCAACTCGCTCGTTCCGAGCAGTGTAGAATCGTTCTGAGCACTTGCGGTAAGGGCACAGCACAGGCTGGCCAGAAAGAGTAGTTTTTTCATTTTCTCGCAGATTAAGTGGACGTTATGTCCGATTATGTATAAGAGATTAATTTATGTTTTTAAGTCTATAATTACAACTATTAGTTTATTTGCCGGCAAAGTAACTACTTTTTGTAATTACCACCAAATATTCTTATCAAAAACAACAACTACAACCCGTAATTTAACTTTCATTATTAGTTTTTACGTCTACTCAGCACCCTTAGTACTGTGCTTTAGGCTCACGTAAATTGGATGCAAATTAAGCCGTAAATTAGACGCAAATACCTAGATAGCTTAACATATCAAGTATTTTTGTCCAATTCAACGGATTAATTTCTGGGAATTTTCGTCATTTATCTTGGTTGGGGTGTTGTTTTACTACAGTACCTTGAAGCGGATGGTGGCAATGATGTTGCGGGGACGCAGTTGCGAGGTCTGGCTGTAGATGTCAAGGCCGCTGTAGTTGATGCGGGTGTATCGGCGCTGGTCGAAGAGGTTGTTGGCTTGTAGTTCCAGGTCGACGCGCTTCAGTTTCAGCTTGGCCGTGGCATCACCAAACCAGGCATGACGATTGGTGGCGGTGAGGTTGTTGTAGTTGTCCTCGGCAGCCAGGGTCAGCGTGAGAGTCTTGGTGGGATAGATGCTCATGGAGAGGCGCTGCGTGTTGCTCCTGACACACTGGGCAGCATCCTGATGACCTTCGGTATAGCTTCGGCTGTTGGCAAAACCGCAACTGTAGACCACGCCCATCCAGTCGGCAGGGCTGAAGGACAGCGAGCCGCCAAAGTTGAGCGACTGGGCGTTGAACTGATAGAGCTTGTCGGCAATGAGTCGTTCGCTCTGGGTCAAGGCATAGCTGGCAAAGACACGGACTGAGGAGCGCAGGAAGTCAAAGCCCTTGCTGGCCTCGCCGTTCACGCTGTAGTTGTCGGCCACGGTAGGTTGATTGACGGCTTGGATGACGCTGGTGGCACCCTCGTATGTGTAGCCATAGATCTGATTGTCGTGACTGCGACGGAAGTTGAAACCGATGTTGGCAAAGAGGGCTTGCAGAGCATTGCGGTAGCGCAGATTGACATTGGCTCCATAGTTCTTGGTTTCAGACAGTTGCTCCACGTATGAACGCTGGAACGTGCGGTAGTTGCTCATGATGTAGCCCGAGTAGATGCCGCCCGGATCGCCCACCGTCTTGGAGTAGCTTGCACCGCCATTCAGCCAGAGGTCGCGCGTGATGTCCCACCAAAAGCTGAGCGAAGGGAAGAAGAGCAGATGCGTGTAGCTGTGGCGGTCCTGGCGAATGCGGTCGTCCAGCATCTGGCTGTAAAGGTTGAGCGGCAGACCCAGCGTGAAGCTGTAGTTGTGGCGCTCGTACTTGTAGGACTGGTCGAGAGCCACGGAATAGGTGTTGTACCATAGGTCGTTAGACCCCTCTCCAACTGACACATACTCGGGAAGAACATTCAGTGCTTCCCGACTTCCCCCGAGGGGGAGGGTTTTCAAGTCGGTCACAATGCCGTGCAAGTTGGCTGAGGCACTGATGCCGTAATTGAACTTGAAGTAATCCCCCACACCTATGTTATACCCCGTATTGAACTGACCGGCAATGTGGTGCGAGGTGACATCCTGGGTATAGGCGGTATGTGTGTCTTGTTGCAGAGAATCTATCTCTGCAGTCAGCGTATTGGGCCGTTGAGCATAGCCTGCAGAGAAGTGCAGGTCGAAATTATTCTTACCGATGTTACGGATGGTGTTGAAGGTCTCGGACACGGATAGTTCTGGTCGATCGAAATGCTGGCGCACACGCTCGTCGCCGTAGCTGATGGGATGGGCTCCCGTCTGGTTGGAAGATAGCAAACCGTCCACACAGTCGGAGTTCCAGTTGGTGTCGAACTTCAGCACGTTGGCCACGAAACCCGTCAGTGAGTTCAGGTTGTAGCGTGCCTGAATGTTCAGGTTGTTCATCTTCGTTTCGCTCATCATCGTCTCCTGCGTCAGTAGTCGGTTGTCTTCGCTGAGGAAACGGTCGGAAAAACTGCTGCCCTCGCGGCGGATACGGTCGTTGTAGTAGGCAATGTTGAGTCCCACTTCGCGGTCACCCTTGAGTTTCTCCAGATGGTTCATAGTGAGGATGTGCGAGTGATTGTCGAAGGTTCGCTTCTGTGGTAATCCCGAACCACTGGGCAGCACAGCACCAGTTGGACAGAAGGGATAGAGCATCACGCTGTTGATGCCAGAGTAGTGCTCGGTCAGCTCCTTCGACACGTCATCACCCGTGTTGTTACCTTTATATAATGTCATGTTCTGGCGTGTCTTGGCAAAGTACATGCCCACAACTTCGGCTGTCCAGAGAGGATTCCTACCAACCTCAGACCCCCCATCCCCCTTTAGGGGGAGTAAGAATGGGGATGCTAACTGATTTGATACACCAGATTCCACATCTTGAACGTAACTAGCTCCCCCTAAAGGGGGCTGGGGGGTCTGTCCCCCCATCCCCACCATCGTGTTGACGGCCACGGTTCCCTTGGCAGCATCCTTCAGCTTCAGGTTGATAGCCACATCGTCGGTCAGTTCCTTGCCCTCCAGCATCTTCACAGATTGATGGTGTTCCATTACTTGCACAGAGGCGACGTCTGAAGCATTGATGTTGTTCGTTGCCAAACCATAGCGGCCTTGCAGCAAGTCCATTTCTTCCACATAGAACTTCTTGATAGCCTTGCCATTGTACTTGATGCTGCCACTTTCCGAAACCTCGATTCCCGGCATACGCTTCAGCACATCGCCGATGACACGGTCGCCCTGCTCTTGGTAGGCACCCACCAGATAGCTGATGGTGTCGCCGTTCTGCCGGATCTTCTCAGCCTTCACGCTCACCTCCTTCAGTTCCGTCATCTCTTCCTTTACCGTGAAGTTGAGTTGCTGACTTCGGTTAGCCACAACCTTTGCCTGATTGCCAATGCCAAATCCCGATACACTAACGGTCACGGAATCGGCATCCGTCTTGAACTCCAGTTTGTAATTGCCCTTCTCATCCGCGTCGGCATAGGCAATCATGCTGCCACTGCCTTTGGGCGAGACGCTCACAAAAGCATCCACTGCCTTGCTCTGCTCATCAAGTACCGTGCCCTGAATGACGGTTTGGGCCTTGGCTGGGCATACCATTGCACACATACATAGTATAATAATGTATACTCTATTTGTCATGGGTATGAACTTTTTTATTGTTTGTGATTTATGTAAATATTCATCTGTTTTCGCTCTTTTTCCGCAAAGTGTGAAGATAATGAGGTATTTTCTTGGATTGCAACTAAAAAATAGTTATCTTTGTAGGGTATGCCATGCGACAGGTATTGGAAGAGTTGACAAAGAAAGGGAAAATTTAATAAATAGCATCGAATATGAATACATTGAAATATAATGGTTTTTTGGGTTCGGTAAATTTCTCAGAGAAGGATGGTGTCTTCTTCGGCAAAATCGAGGGCATTGATGGTCTTGTAAATTTTGAAGGCGAGAGCGTCAAGGAATTGACAGATGCCTTCCACGAAGCCGTGGATGACTATGTAGCCTATTGTGAGGCTGAGGGTATTGAGGCGCACAAGAGTTATTCGGGATCGCTCAATATCCGAATCTCACCCGAGACCCACAGCTATGTAGCAACTCTTGCCAAGCAAGCAGGCATGTCAATCAACGCGTTCATCAAGACTGCATTGGAGCAAAAGGTGGCTGCCATGCTGTAACCATCACTCCAATTCCAGCGGATTATACTTCTTATCCTTGATTTGTGAGCCTGCCTCTGGAGACAGCACCCTTACCCAGTTGATATTGATTTTCTTCTGTAGCTTGAGCATGTGGTCGCGAGAGACCTTGCGGAAATGAGAGAAGTCGTGAGTGAGGATGGGGCATGGCGTGCGTTCCAACCGTACCAACTCGAAGGTGTATTCCATCTTGCTGTCTGATATATTAACGATGAGACCGGGCAGACCTCCGAACTTCCATGGGCCGCGACGGATGGGAACCTCCTGTGTAAACCAAGCCTCGTAGTCACGGCCTCGCCAGTGGCAGGTGGCGCGTTGGCACATGTAACCCTGGATGGTCTTTGTCTCGTCTGACAGAGTCCACTGCTGCGTGGGGCAGGTCTCGGTGTACTGACAGCACTCCTTCTCCAGATTGGCAGGCATGAAGGCATACTCCGTCAGCTGACCATCCTTGATGTAGATCTCGTCGAACTGATACTCCGACCAATAGTTTGGATACCTGCCACCGAAGTCCTGTGGTGCATAGCCGCTTGCAGCGCCATTCTTTATTAGCTTTGGCTGGTGGGTGGAGTCGCTATGTGCTACGAAGTAGCTGGCATACTTGGTGTACTGTTTGCCTACCTGCAGCCATCCGAGGTCGATGTACGTGCTCTCGTCCTTGATGTCCTTGGCATTGAAGGCATAGTACACCGTCACTTGGGCATCGTCAATCTTAGTGGTTGGCACCTTCCTGCGATAGGAAGGCGGTATCTCTGCCTGCTTCCATTGACCCCAACAAAAGGAAGGAATCAGGAATGCAGCGAGGAGGTATAAAAGTTGTCGTTTCATAGTATCGTCGTTTTAGTATTCGCACATAGGCCAACTATGCATTACGCATTAGGCATTATGCATTATTCTAATTCCAACTGGTCGTAAGGAAAGCGATTGGTTAGCATTCTGCCATCCAATGTCATGCGACCGCTCAATTCGTTGTACTTGACATTCCACTCGCGCTGTGCCTTCCACACCTTCTTGCGAGTTGTGTCCTTGAAGAAACGTTCCTCCAACTGGTAGATGGGAAACGAACCTTTCTCTACGGCTACTGCCTCCCATGTATAGAGATTTTTGGCGTCATGGATCTTCATGATTAGACCCGGCAGTCCGCCGAACTTCCAAGGGCCCGACTTCATGGGGATGGCAGAGGTGAACCACGCCACATAGTCACGGCCTCGCCAGTGGCATGTAGCCTTCTGGCAGGAATAACCGCAGATGGTTTGCTTCTCATCAACCAGATTCCATTGCATGGTGGGGAAGGGCTCCTTGTATCGGTATTGCACAAACTCAGCCGATGGCATCACAGCCCATTCGGTCAGTTCATTGCCACGAACAAAGATTTGCGAATACTGATATTCCGACCAATAATCCTTCTTATCGCCTTTCAGGTTGAGTGCATTGGGGTAGTAATTCTTGTTCGGATTCTTCTTCAGCCAGTCACGCAGTGCAATGTCGTTTTCCGAGAGGAAATAACTGGAATACTGTGTCATACCTTTGTCAGTAAGCAATTGCCCGCAGTCAATCCATGTATCCATATCACTCAAATCCTTCGGCTGAAAGGCATAGCGGATCCTGATTTTACTGGTACCTATGATTTTCGCATTCTTCACACCATAACTGGGTTGCATGGGTCGGCCAGGCATTCCTTGCTTTCGCTGTGCAAATGTTGGCAAGACAATCAGCATGATTGCAATAATCGACAAAGCTCTTTTCATGATTAAATATTTATGAGGTTATTCCAATTCCAATGGTTCGTAAGGTGTATATTTAGAAACAGCCTCTCCAATCACCACGTTACCTGCTTTATCCACGGATGCCTTGTGATAGTCAGATGCCTTGAACCAGTTCTCGTTAAATGACTTTTGCCATTTCCACACCTTCTCACGAGTAGAGGCACGGTATGACTTGAAGTCGTATTTATATATAGGTTTAGGCTTCGAAGAGATTTGCACTGCCTCGAAGCGATACACGCCCTTTGTGTCCTGCACCTTGAGGATGAGGCCAGGCAGACCACCGAACTTCCAGGGGCCAGCCTTCACAGGAATGTCGGAAGCGAACCATGCCACGAAGTCGCGGCCACGCCAGCGGCAGGTAGCCTTCTGGCACTTGTGGCCCAGGATGGTTTGCGTCTCTGTGCCCATCTTCCATTGCTGCAGGGGATGAGGCTCGGTGTAGTAGCTGTTGTATTTGCCCAATCCCATAGGCATGGTGGCGTACACGGTCATCTGACCTTTGGAGATGAAAATATCGGAATACTGGTACTCGCTCCATGTCTCCTTGTCCTTGCCGCCATTGCCAAGAAAACGTGGAACGCTACCTGCATTTGGGTTCTTTTTCTTCCAAATGTTGATCAGCGAGTCGGAACGGAAGAGGAAGTCGCTGTAGTACTTTGTCACTCGTTTGCCTATGTCCAGTCGCCCCTGGTCGATGTAGGTGTTCTCATCCTTCACATTATCAGCGTTGAAGGCATACCACACACGTATGCGAGTGGTGTCGATGACAAACTGTTTGCCCACGTCCCGATGATTGGGCGTAGAACAATACGCATGCTTGGGCTGTGCAAACAGAATACACGAACTGAATGCAAAAAACAGAATCAAAATGTTTCGTTTCATGATTGTAAATTTATGAGATTATTCCATTTCCAAAGGTTCGTAGGGTGTGACCTTGGATATTAACTGCCCAGTCTTAGGGTCACGAGCACCCCCTGCCTTTGAATAGTCGCGGTTTGCAGCTATTTGCAATTTATGGATATGTTCACGAGAGTCCTTTCGGAAACCATCATACTTGCGTTTGGTTATAGGGAAATTGCCGGAACGGATGCTTACAGCTTCCCATGTGTACAGCTTGTCTTTGTCATGGATCTTCATGATGAGACCAGGCAGTCCACCAAATATCCACGGACCAAGATGTACAGGAATGTCGGCTGCAAACCATGCCTCGAAGTCGCGACCTCGCCAATGACAAGTTGCTCGTTGGCAATCATGTCCAAGGATTGTGTTGTGCTCTTCGTGCAGTGTCCATGCCTGGCTTTCGACAGATTCGGTATAATAGGCATTGTATCGCTCCATATATCTGGGCATCCATGCGTAGAGGGTGTGCATCCCATTCTCTGTATAGATGTCGGTAAACTGGTACTCGCTCCAGTAGGTGCTTTTGCGGCCATCAGGACAAAATACCCTTGGACGACTTTTGGCATTCGGATTGCGTCTGTTGAAATCATCGGAGAGCGAATCATTCAACTCAACAAAACGGCTGTAATGCTTGCTTATGTCTTTGCCAGCACGGAGCACATGAAGATCTATATAAGTGTTCTTGTCATTGATGTCAGTGGCATTAAGCGCATACATGACCTCAACCTGTGCATGACCGATTACTTCTTGCTGTCCCATCCCTTTTGAGATAGGACGCATGACATGCCCTTGCTTTTGCTGACAGCAGGCATGCTGTCCACAGAAGAGCAACAATACGATGATTATAAATGTTTGTCTCATTCTTTATATGATGATTCTCCTTTTCTTTTTTATGATGTCTTATCAATAAGACGCAGTAAAGGATAAATCAAATACCCCTGTATACCAAGAAAAACACGTTGGAAAATTGTCGTATTCTCATTTATAAAGAAAACGGACTTTGTTTCTGCAATGATAAATATGGCAATAGTCAATGGAGAAAATTGCAAGATATGGCAATTGAAATACTGAATAAATGCAAAATATGGCAATAAAAGAGTGAAAAGTTTGTAATTTATGGCAATGATTCGGTTTTTCTTTATATCTTTGCACCTATGAAAGAGGCACTTATAGACAAAAGGACTTTGGAAGTTATACTCAGCGACCAGAAGGAAGATTTAGAGAATTGGTCTGAAGAACAACTATGCTCTCGGACCGAGGAGGGACTTGTGGATTTGAATAGTCCGCAGGCTCAGGTAGTCATTGGTGTGCGTCGTAGTGGAAAATCAACTCTTTGCCTACAAACACTAACTGGTGCTAAGGTGAAATTTGCCTATGCTGACTTTGATGACGAGCGCCTTGAACAGATTTCAACCAATCAGTTGAACGATGTTCTTGAGGTGCTTTATAAGATTTATGGTGATTTCAATTACATCTTCCTTGATGAGATACAGAACGTAGAGGGTTGGCCTCTATTCGTTAATCGCTTGCTACGTAAGAAGATTCATGTAGTTTTGACCGGTAGTAATGCAAAGTTGTTGAGCAGCGATCTGGCAACACATCTTACAGGCCGTAGCAGTGAAATAGAGTTGTATCCTTTCTCCTTTGCCGAATATTGTGTGATGAAAAACATTGATTGCACTCTTCACACAACAAAAGGCATCGCTCTGCAAAGAAATGCTTTTGATGAATACATGAAGAACGGAGGTTTTCCTGAACTTCTGTCTATTAAGAATGGAAAGAAATATATCAGCAATCTGGTTGATAATATTCTGAAGAGGGACATTGAGCAGCGTTACAGTATCGCATATCCTGCTCAGTTTGAGAATATGGCGCACCATCTCCTAAATGTATCACCATATATCGTGTCCACCTCGGAACTTGCTGATTTGTTCAGCTTCAAATCTCATCATACTGCCCAGAACTACGTAAAATACCTGAAAGAGGCATACATTCTTGTCGGGGTAAAGAAATACTCGCAAAAGAGCAAGCAGCGCACGGTAGGAGAGAAGGTTTATGCCGTGGATGTTGCCTTTATGAACCAGAGGGAGAATGCCTTTGCAGGTGAAAATCTCGGTTGGCGTCTTGAAACTATCGTCCTTGTCCATCTGATGCGCAAATGCAAGAACGAAGGATGGGATGTATATTATCTCAGCGATCGCTCGGGCGAATGCGATTTTGTGGTATGTGATGGCAACAGGGTACTTCAATGTATCCAGGTCTCGTATGACATTTCATCGGAAAAGACTCGCAAGCGAGAAATAAATGGTTTGCTTTTGGCATATAAGAAAACAAAATGCAACAACCTGATACTCCTTACAGATCATGAATACGAAGAACTGGATAAAGATGGTCTTCATATTCAAATCAAACCGGTATACGAATGGAGTACCGGGCTGTTCTTGTCCTGATAAGTATGAAATTCCCTCAATGAGGGCTATTTTCTCGTAAAATAATCCCTCAATGAGTGATTTTTGCGTATTTTGAAGTGTTTTATTATGAAATATGGTGCTCAGATTGTGACCTCTATTCCAATTCCAGTTGTTCGTAGGGCTTTGGTCTGGAAACCAGAACTCCTTGGTCATTAACCATACCAATAGCCTTCCAAAAATCTCGATTGAGGTCCCCTTGCAGTTTCCAAACCTTTTGACGAGTTGACTTGCCGTACATCTTCTTCGGGTATTGATAGATGGAGAAATTACCCTTCTCTATACCAATGGCTTCGAAGGTATAAAGGCGTTTCGTATCATAGACTTTCAATATAAGTCCCGGCAAGCCACCGAACTTCCACGGCCCTTTGCGTACGGGAATATCTTTGGTGAACCATGCAATGAAATCACGTCCTCGCCAGTGGCAGGTAGCCTTTTGGCATTTATGCTCGCAGATGGTAGTCGTTTCCTGCGACAATGTCCACTTCATCGTAGGGTAGTGTTCGCTATATTGATAATGCTGGAAGATTTGAAACGGCATGGTTGCCCATTCGGTCAGCGTGTCGCCTTTGAAGAAGAGGGCTGACCACTGGTATTCGCTCCAAATACTGGCATTACGCCCTTTCATGCCAAGGTCACGCTTGGACGAACCTGCATTTGGATGCTCCTTCCACCATTTCTGGAAGGTGTTATCAGCCTCTTCTGCAAAGACGCTGCAATACTTGGCACATGTCTTGCCTATCTGCAGTTGACCAAGGTCGATATAGGTATCCATCTTGTTGATGTCCTGCGCATTCAGAGCATAGAGCACTCGCATGGAAGCATGGTCAATGACTTTGCGTTCAAGGGCGCCACGGTAAAAAGGATCCGGACATTGCCCACTTCCTTGTTTCTGCTGACTAAAGGCATGCTGTCCCGCGAGGAACAGCAATGCTATTATAAATATGTGTCTCATAATTTTCATTGTTTTGTAATCGAATTTATAAAACTGTCTACTCCAATTCCAAGGGTTCGTAGGGGGTGTGGATGGATACGGCTTCACCGATGACCACATGCCCTGCCCCATCGATGGAAGCTTTGTGATAGTCGGATGCCTTCCACCAGTTCTCATTGAATTGCTTCTGCCACTTCCATACCTTCTCGCGAGTGGAGGCACTGTAAGCCTTGAAGTCATGCTTCATGATGGGGACGGGCTTGGAGGAGAGTTGGACGACCTCGAAGCAGTATATGCCCTTCGTGTCCTGCACCTTGAGAATGAGGCCAGGCAGACCGCCGAACTTCCAGGGGCCAGCCTTCACTGGAATGTCGGTGGCAAACCATGCCACGAAGTCGCGGCCACGCCAGCGGCAGGTAGCCTTCTGGCACTTGTGGCCCAGGATGGTCTGTGTCTCCGTGCCCATCTTCCATTGCTGCAGGGGATAGGGCTCGGTGTAGTAGCTGTTGTACTTGCCCAATCCCATAGGCATGGTGGCATACACGGTCATCTGGCCTTTGGAGATGAAGATGTCGGAGTATTGGTACTCGCTCCATTCCTCCTTGTTCTTTCCACCATTGCCGAGAAAGCGGGGTGCGCCTCCCGCATTTGGATTCTTTTTCTTCCAGACGGCAATCAGCGAGTCGGAACGGGTGAGGAAGTCGCTGCAGTACTTCGTCACTCGCTTGCCGATGTCCAGACGACCTTGGTCGATGTAGGTATTCTCATCCTTCACATTATCAGCATTGAAGGCATACCATACACGTATGCGGGTGGTGTCGATGATGGTAGTCTTGCCCACGTCACGGTGATTGGGAATAGGGCAATGTGCCTTCTTGGGTTGTGCAAACAACGTGCACGAACAAACTGCAAGTGCTAAGAGTAAAATGTTTCTTTTCATGATGATTCTCCTTTTCTGTTTATGATTTCTTATCAATAAGACGCAGAAAAGGAGAAATCAAATACCCCCCCAAACACAAAAAAAGCACCACCCCCTGCATGAAGGATGGTGCTTATTCTTAACTAGGCGAAATACTTTGTGTCACATCGCTACCCAACCATGACGATGCATCAGACGGTCAAAAAGGCTACGCTCGCGTTTGGGGACGCTGATTGTGACAGTCTCCGTTTAATTTTTAACTTCTACTTGACCCCATACACTTCCTTCACGATGTGCCACTTGGCGTGCAGGTCATCATCGACATGCTCCTTGGCCAGTTCGTCGAAGAGGGTGCGCCAGTCGTAAGTGGGATGCTTCTTCTTCATCTCCTGTGCCCAAGTGCGGTATTGCCCGTCATTCCAGTGAACGATGGGCAGGTTGCGGAAGTACTCATGGTGCGGAATCTTCATCTCACGGATCAGTTTCTCCGCTTGCTCGAAGGACTCCTGGGGCGTCTCCTCGCTGGCATAGATGTACAGCTTGTAGTCGGCATATTTGAGAGATGGCTGTATCTCCTTGCGAACTGACCAGCCAAACTGATCGGCCTCCCATGTGACGATGCTCCAGTGAATCC
The DNA here is from genome assembly GCA_018064685.1 of Bacteroidales bacterium. Classification (GTDB taxonomy): domain Bacteria; phylum Bacteroidota; class Bacteroidia; order Bacteroidales; family Bacteroidaceae; genus Physcousia. Next base: position 28,206 of record JAGHUS010000172.1, read on the forward strand.
AGTCGCCCTGGGTGGCCACGCCGTTCGCGATGCCCAGGCTGCCGTCGGAGAGCAGGAAGATAGTGTGCTGGTGAATGGAATTGCTCTTGGCTGTAGTGGGAATCAATGCGTCCTTGGTCACCAGATTCACGATGATGGCCCAGTCACCATCGGGCGTGATCTCCAGTTTCTTCAGTTCCTTGTTGGTGAGTTGTGGCAGACTGTTCTTGTCGAAGGGCACGCCATCAAGCTGCATGGTCACCCTTTGGCGGCCATTCAGGAAGATGTACCGGAAGATATTGTCTTCGATGTAGTTGCCTCCCTCCGGGCTGCCTGTGGCAAACGTCTCGCCATCCTTCATGATGGCATCGCCCGTATGGTTGTTGCCCTTGACGTGCGAGACATACGTGCCGGGGCAGAGGTTGACGACGAATCCGTCGCCCCATCGCCCCTCTTCGGGTACGTACTCCACCAGTGGGCGTTCCTCTACGCTCGTGTCGAGGATCACCTCCTTGGAATTGACATGCTTGATGATGGCTACCGATGCCACAGCCACCATGGTCACACCAAAGACTATGCCCACAATGATGGCCGCCTTATGCCACCATGGGTTACGGCGAATAGGCTTCCGGTCGATGACTTCCCGCTCGAACTTCTCCCATTCCCTGTCCACATCGGGCATTCCTATCTGCTTGTAGATATCTTCTATTTTCATAATATGCTTACGTTTTTTGGGGATTGCACTAACCTATCTTGAACACACGCCTCAACTTGCCGAGCGACTTGCTGATGTGCTTGTTGACTGCAGATGAGCTGATGCCCAGGGCATCGGCCGTCTGCTGGTACGTCAGTTCATCGTCATAGTGCAGGGAGAGGATGCGGCGGTCCTGTTCGGTCAGCTGTTCGCGTATCACCCGGTTCAGTTCGTCCATCAGTTCCTCGTGCTCCATCTCCTCGTGCCTGTTCTCCTCCTCGGTCTGCTCTTCCTGCAACTGGGTGGTCAGTACCCGTCGGCGCACAATCGATATGCTTTGGTTGCGCGTGGCAGCCAGCAGGTAGCCGCTGAGGCTGCCCGGATTGATCCTGGGCTGCCGGCTCCACATCTGGGCAAACACCTCACCCACGGCATCACGCGAGTCCTCCTTGTCCTGCGTGATGGAGTAGGCCAGACAGTACATGGCCTGATAGTGGCTTTTGTACAGCACCTCAAACTGTTTCTTCGTATACTCCATTTCTTCTCTTTTCGATGGGTCTTTATTTATAAGACGTGCAACCCAGTAAACCAAATACCCCCCTCAGACAACTTTTTTAATTCATAATTCATAATGCATAATTCCAAGCCCCACATATAACGCGCAGCCCAATTATGAATTATGCATTATGAATTTTCCAAGCGCAGCCCAATTATGAATTATGCATTATGAATTTTCCAAGCGCAGCCAATTATGAATTATGCATTATGAATTTTCCAAGCGCAGCCAATTATGAATTATGCATTATGAATTATGAATTGAAACAAGATTACTCCTTCTCCAACGGATTGTCGTAGGTAAGGAACTTCCACTTGGCAGGTGTGCCGTCGTAAGACTTCGTGGTGTATTTGACGCCCATCCAATCAAGTATCTCATCGGGACGTGTGAGCAGCATCTTCTCCTGTAGGCGAACTTTCTCTTTTGTTTTCGATATGAAGTCGCGCTTCCAGAGGCAGATGTCCTTGTCGCTCTTGCCGGTCTCTATGCCGCCTAGCACAAAGCGATAGTCGCCATCCATGGTTTCTGCCTTGATGATGAGACCTGGCAGACCACAGAGTTTCCATGGACCGAAGCTGACTGGGATGTCCTCGGTGAACCATGCCCTATACTGGCGGCCGGCGTAGGTGCAAGTGGCGAGGGTGCAGTGGTAGTCTAGCGTGTCGAACTTCTCCTTGGTGATGGTCCATTCCATCTTTGGAATATCCTCTTCATACTTGTAGGCATTCAGAATATCAAGGCTGTAAATCACAGTGTTCTTACCTTTGGGATAACCCACAAACACCTCGCCGATGTTGGAGTACAGGGCACCGAAGGCGTTGGTGTAGCGGGAACCGCGCTCCTCGAAATTCTTGTTGAACTTCACCTCGTCGTTCCACTCGCGCTCCACATAGCTGTGGCACACCGTCTGCCCGATCTCGGTGTACATCTTGTCATGCTTCACCTTCTCGGGATGCTTCAGGTCGTGGTGCCAATCTACGTCATACTGCACGCGCAACTGCATCTTCTCGATGGGTTGAAGACTCTCCTTTCGGGGGTAATCGGCCTCCTGGGCCATTGAGGTAAGGGCACAGCACAGGCTGGCCAGAAATAAAGCTTTTTTCATTTCTTGCTGATTGTTAATGAATTATTAAACGACTAATCGTTTAAACGTCTGGAAAGATTATCTCAGTTGGAAGTTAAGTGGTACGGACATCTTCATGCGTTTGGGAGTGCGATTGCCCTGGGCGTCTTCGACGTAGCCTGGTGTCCACTTGCCCGAAGTGAGCTTCACGACCCGCTCACTCTCGCGGAGCATAGCCTGCTCACCACGTTCAAACGCCTTACGTTCCTCATCCGTCATCTCAGCCTCCTCCGAACTGGAAGTTCGTGAAGGAGCATTGATTGTGACTCCGCTTGTATTGACAGACGAACTGCCGTCATGTCTGCTGGCCGTCACTTCCGACAAGGTACCGTCGGGCTCTACGTAGAAATCGACCTTCACCCTACCCTGCACTCCATATTCCTGAGCTTCCCTTGGATAACGGAAGTTCATGCTGTATATGCGGGCACCATCCTCCAGCACCGGCTGCACCTCCGTCTCGGATGCCGACTGCTCACCAGCCAATTGGTCTTTGTCATTTACCAGCAGTTTCTCCACCTTCTTGCCATTGACATACACGCTGCCGTCAGCACCAATCTTTGCGTCGGGAATACGACTTACGATGTCCTGCAGCAACAGGTCCGACTCGGTCTTGACCGGCTCAGCCTCATCCTGCTTTTCCGCTGTGTGAATGGTGGTAATGACAATGGCACCGTTCTTGCCTCGTTCGCCCCATACCGAGGTGGCAGACACGCCCTTCAGTATGGTCATGTTGGTTATCATGTCGGGCTTCAGTCTCTCCTTCTCCAGGACGTCAGCAAGTTTGCCCCCATTGGCTATCTTTCCATCGATGACCACCAGTGGATCATCTTCGGCCATCTCTTCGCGTGCCAGAATATCGTTTACCTGCTCCAGTTCGGATGCGATACTGGTCTGCATGGTGTCCGCTTTCTCAATGCTGCGATTCTCCAGTTTCGTCAACACCGTCTCCACCGGTGCCGAGATTTGGGGTGTGGCAAAGGCGCTCAGCACCAAGGCACAGACGGGCAGCAGGTAGAGCAGCTTGGCACGCATCCAGGGATTGGACGTTACCTTCTCCTTCATCATCAAGATACGCTTGTTCAAGGTGCTCTTGTTCAGTCCGTTGACGAAGGAGTAGCCCTGACTCAGTGCCACCTTCTTGACCAGCAGCATCATGTAGTCGCGCTGTTGTACACCCTGACGCAGCACATAGTCGTCAGCCTCATATTCATGCACATCGGCCAGCGAATGGCCTATCATCCAGACAAATGGGTTGTACCACTGCAGGGCCTGGCAGAGCATCAGCAACAGCATGTCCCACGAGTGGTGGGCGCGGATGTGGCCAGTCTCGTGCAGCACTATCTCGCGACGTCCATCATCCCAGTCCTCCTCGCTGATTACGATGGTGTGCATCCAGCTGTAGGGAGTGAAACTTCCCTTGCGACAGCAGATGCGTACGCCATCCTCCTGACGCTTGGTCCAGAGGTTCTTGCGGCGCATCACATAGGACAAGATGCCCAACTGCAGACTGCGTATCAGCACCGAGGCAGTCATGCCAACAAAGAACACGATGGCCAGAATGGTGAACCACGATACGGAGGTGCTCTCCGCAGCCAACTGATACGATACGGTGATGCCATCGTCGGCCACACGCACGGGTATGCCCACCTCTATCATCTGCTGGTGGGTGGCCTGCATGATGGGGCTGTTGTCCAGACTCATCCAGCTGATGTTGCACAGTGGCAGCAACAGACTCAGTATAATGATGCCGAGCAGGACGATACGGTTCAAGCTAAAGAACCGCTCCTTCTGCAACATCAGCGTATAGGGCACATAGAGCAGCGTCAGCGTCAATGCGGCCTTGAGGGAGTATAAGAGTAGTTGGGTGATCATTTTTTTAATTCATAATTCATAATTCACAATTCATAATTTTGGGGCAGACGCCGTTTGGGTAATTCATAATTAATAATTCACAATTCATAATTCCGAGCCACCGATGCAACGCGCAGCCCAATTGTGAATTGTGAATTATGAATTATGAATTAACTGAATCAGTTCCTCGAGTTCCTCCTTGCTGATCTCCTCCTCCTTGACAAGGTGTCGCACGAAGTCCATGTGCGAGCCGTTGAAGAAGCGGCCCAGGAAGCTTTTCTGCTCACGCTTCTCGTAGTCCCACTTGCTGAGGGCAGCCTGATAGCGAAACAGCCGACCGCCAATGGCCTCGTGACGGATAAAGCCTTCCTCCTCCAGTCGGCGGATGAAGGTGCTGATGGTGTTGAAGTGCGTGCGGGGTTCGGGCAGCATGTCATACAGTTCGCGCATCATGAGTCCGTCTGGGTTGCGCCACAGAATCTCCATCAACTCCATTTCTTTGTTCGTAAGTTCCTTCATTGCTATTTTTCCACTTTAAATTACAAAAATTAGTTTTCTTGCCGACAAAGTAACTACTTTTTGTAATTACGACCAAACATTCTTGCAACAAAATACAACTACAAGTCGTAATTTAACACTTGTTATTAGTTTTTGCGCTTTCCTGCTAGCAATAAGTTTGCAAGCGTGCAGACTCTCACTCTGCACGCTGTTTTTTGTATTTTTCAGTTCAATCACTTCTGCATATCATATTCCTTATTTACTTGCACTCTTCTTCGCCTTGGCATCGAAGTTATAGGTGAAGGTGAGGGCGAGGTAGCGATGGAAGGTCTCGGTGCGGTTCTCGCTGCGCATGGTGGGCGAGATGTTGTAGTTGACCTGGTCCAACTGGTTGAGGATGTCTTTGGCCGAGAGAGTAAGTTGTGCCTTGTTCTTGAGCGTCTTCCAGGTGATGCTGGCATTGAGGGCAATGCGGGTGCGGTTCATCATGTCGGAGAGATAGCCACTGTGACCACCAAGCCAGGTGTCGAGGTTGAAGGTCCAGTGCGAGAGTTTGTACTTGCCCTGCATGCCGACACGATAGTCCCAAAGGTTCTGACCACTGAGCGAGGCATCGGAATAGCTGATCTTATCGTTACTGCAAGAGCCTGACGTAGAAAGTTCCCAACCGTTGTTCTCGAAACTGAAACGAATGTTGCCAGAAAAGCCGGATACTTTCTGCTCGTATTGCTCGGCGGGAGCGCTGATCAGGGCCATAGTCTTGATACCGTGATCGAGGGTGTGGGTGTAGTTCAAACCGCTCTGCATGCGGAAGTAAGAGCCCAGTGCACGGTCGTAGCTTAAGCCTGCCCTCCATGTCTGACGGTCGTCGACATTAGCCTTCATGGATGTGTAGCCACCCGTCTGTGCATCGTAGGCCGTCATGCTGGCCACGGGGTCGAAGGCACGATTGTAATTGAGGCTCCAATTGAGCATCTGCTGCCCCTTGACGAACATCATGGTGTAGCCAAGGCTGGAACGGAGGTTGCTGGAGGGGCGCAGGTTGGGATTACCCATGGTGACGTAGAGCGGATTGGTGTCGTCGACATAAGCCGATGACTCCAGCATGTCGGCCACGGTATAGTCCCAGTTCGCGCTACCCTTCAGTTCGGTGGTCTTGGTGGACTTCCATTTGAAGTCGAAGCTGGGACGGGGGAACCACGTGTTGCGGTGCATCACGGTGTCGAGTTTGCCACGCTGATAGGCAAAGTCCTCGAATACGTTCTGTAGCTTGACGGCGGCATGCATCCACACCTTGCCCAGGTCGACATCCACATCGGCACGAGGCTCGTTGACCAGATAGCTCTTCGTGCGGTCGAAGCTGTTGGCCAGGTCGAAGATGCCATTACGCAGATTGTCGCTCTCCTCGGCATTATGCCAGTAGTCCACCCAATAGCCCACACCCATCTTCAGTTTCTCGGGTATGAGCTGCACGCTGTACTTCGTGTCGAAAATGGTCTGGAACAGGTTGCTGTGACTTTGCGTCAACTGGTCGAGCGTCTCCTGAGTACCCAGTTCGCGATAGTCATACTCTGCATGATTGTCCGAGTTGTCTTTGTTGTGTACATAGTTCATGTTCAGATTGGCATAGAAATCAGACTTCTCCCACGCACGCATAATATACATAGAGGTATGGAAGTTACCCTTCTCGTTCTGATCGATGCGATGGCTCGTACTGCTGTTCACCAACGACTGTGGCGAGGCCGAATACGCGTCAGCGCGATAGGTCTGCTGGTCGCTCGTCCAGCGCGTCTGTCCCTTGCTGTAGCCACCACTGGCATCCACCGTCATCAATGTCTTGGGATTAAGGTGGAATGACGTGCTGAAACTCAGGGGAAGATCAATGCTATGGTTGTAATTATATTCGCTTGTATTGCTGAAAGCCGAAGGGTTCGACGAAGTCAAGGAAGAGCCTCCAGCCCCCTGAAGGGGGAGAGCATTATCGCCGAGGAAGGTCTCGGAGTTTATCCAAATATGCTGGTGTGTGTCGAGGTGGCTGGGCGTGGCGCTGATGCTCCAGTTATCCTCGTTGTACGAAGTCTCGGCATCCTTCACCTTCCAGTTGTGCTGGTACGACAGCTTGCTGTATTGCTGACGTTGGGGCACGGAGTTGTCATAGTCCCACTCGCCACTGTCCCACACCGAGCCCGTGCGCGATTCGTTGTCCGACACACGTCCGTAGATGCCCATGGGGTCGTGCTCGCTCAGATAGTGCATGTTGGCCGACAAGCGATAGTTGGGCGAGGCATAGGCGCTGGCCTTTGTCTGGCCGTACCACTTGTCGAGGAAGCCGGGCTTGATGACGATGTCCAGAATCTGCTGTTCCTGTCCGTCGTTCATGCCGGTCAGTTCGGCCAGCTCGCTCTTCCGCTCGTATGCCTTGACGTTCTGCACGGCCTCGGCAGGCAGCTGAGCCACGAGGAAGTCGTCGGTCACATCATGGCCGTTCATCTTCAGGTGCACCTCCTTGCCATTGAAGGTAAGCTTGCCGTTATCGATGCGTACGCCGGGCAGCTTCTTCATCAGCTCGTTCACTCGTGCACCATCCTCCAGGTGGAAGGCTTCGGGGTTGAACACCACCGTGTCGCCCTTCATGTAGAACTGTCGGGCTCTGCCCTTCACGGTCAGTTCCTTCATCAGTTCGGCAGACATCTTCATCTTGAGGTCGCCCAGGTCGAGGGTATCCTTGCCGCCGAAAGCAACAAATTCCTTCACCTTCAGTTCTTCGTAACCAAAATACTTTATGGTCATATTTACTCGGCACATGTAGTTGCCCGTGGAAAGGGTAAGCACGCCACATGAGTCCGTCGTGAGGTCGAACATATAGCCACTATTGCCTTCCCACCACACACATTGCACTTGTGCACCTTCGAGCGGCTCGCCACTATCGGCATCCACTACGCGCCCTTTCACTACGTCAGCGGACATAAGAAGGGCTTGCAGGCTCAAGAGAGCCAACATAAAAATTCGTTTCATGTTTTAGTCGTTTAGGGGATTGGTCGTTTAGGAAACTAGGGGAGTTTGTTTAGTCGTTTAGTCGTTTAGGAGAAAATCCTCGTACTATCATCACTGACCATGCGAGGCTTTAGAGCTCTGTTTATTTATAACTAACTAATTTTAGCTTAGAGTGTAGAGTGAGGATTGGACTTTTGCCTACGGGACTTTTGACTACGGTACAAAAGTAAAAGTAGAGATTTGCATTTTGCCCGTTGGCAAAAGCCGCTTTGCTCAGAATGACAAATCCTCTTGCGTCATTATAAAAATCTTTTTGATCACCTACTTATAATAAGGAGAGGCAGTTTGTGAACAAAAAGAAGGAGCCGCAACGATGCAATGTCGATGCGGCTCCTTTTTTGTTTTATCTGTCAGCGAGCGTGTAGTTCAAAGCGGACTTGATAGTCCCAAAACCACCACACTCACTTCCAGTCAAGTATTACTGAACGCGAACGCGACGCTCGCTAGTCTTGAACTTCTTGGTTACGACCTTCTCCTGCTGCTTGTAAACACCATGACCGGTGATGATGCTGACACGGTTCTTGTCGTTGTCGTTGGGATAGGGCTGAACGGTGTCACCCTTCCACTCTACGCTCTTGATGATGCTGGGATCAACACCCTTTGCAATCAAGGCAGCCTTGGTCTTCTCAGCACGAGCCTTAGAGTAGCCCATGTTCAGCTTGGGGTTACCAGTGCCCTTGTCGGCATAAGCGGTGATGGTGATCTCGCCGTTCTGAACCTCCTTCAGGAAGTTAGCTACAGCCTCGATCTGAGCATCGGTGCTCTCAACGTCGCTCTCGCGGATAACGAAGAAGATGCGCTTGTCGATGTCGCCATCCTTAACAACATCCTTGTAGGTTACGTCGTCATACCAGGTAGTATCGATGCGGGTCTCCCATACCTCCTCAACAACAGGTTCGGGCTTGGGTGCGGGAGCGGGCTTAGCCTTGTAGCCAAACTTGAAAGCCAGACCGAGCTGTGCAGTAACCTGCCAATCGTCCTTGGCGTTAACCTTGCTGTTGTAGCGGTCTGACAGGCTGTTGGCAGCCACCTCCAGGTTCATGCTTACATTCTTGTGCAGGTTCACGTCGAGCTGAGCACCTACACGAGCGTTGTGGCTCAGACGCTTGCCCTTCCATGCGAAAGGCATGAGGTCCTTCTGGGCATAAGCATCGCCGTTATCCCAAGCGGTGTTCAAACCGATACCACCAATCAGGTAGAGGTTTACGGGATAATAGCTCTTCTTGCCGAAGAGGGTAACGAGGTTGATCATCAAGTCGAGGTCGGTAGTAGCATAACGGTAGTCATACTTCTGGTCAATTGCAGCGGGAGTAACACCAGGAATAGGACCATTGCTGGGATCACCAACGGTGGGATTGCCAGGAACGGCCATAATAGGAGCAGCGCTCTTGATGCCACCCTTGTTCCAGATGCCGTTGACATGCAGACGTGCACCTACAACGGGAGTGAACCATGCACCGAAGCCGACACTGGCAGTGGGAGTGATGAGCTTGAGCTGGTCGTAGTTGGTGAATGTGGTCTGACCACCACCCTGAACGCTAACAAACATGTGAGGGAAAGGCTTGTAGTCAAGACCATTGTCCTCAGTGTCCTGCGCCATTGCAGGAGCCGTTGCCAATGAAGCTGCGAAAGCTACGGCAAGGAGTTTTTTGATACTTTTCATAAATGGATATTAATTAAGTTGATTATTTCTTTGCATTACTGTACACGAACACGACGCTCGCTAGTCTTGAACTTCTTGTTCACGACCTTCTCCTGCTGCTTGTATACACCCTTACCGGTGATGATGCTGACACGGTTCTTGTCGTTGTCGTTGGGATAAGGCTGAACGGTGTCACCCTTCCACTCTACGCTCTTGATGATGCTGGGGTCAACACCCTTCTCGATGAGTGCAGCCTTGGTCTTCTCAGCACGCTGCTTTGAGTACTCCATGTTCAGCTTGGGGTTACCGGTGCCAGCGTCGGCATAAGCGGTGATGGTAACCTCGCCGTTCTGTACGCCCTTCAGGAACTCAGCCACAGCAGCGATCTGTGCATCGGTGCTCTCTACGTCGCTCTCCTTCAGGTTGAAGAAGATACGCTTGTCGATATCGCCGGGCTTAACCACATCCTTGTAGCTGATGTCGTCATACCAGGTTGTATCGATGCGGGTCTCCCATACCTCGGGCTCTGGCTCGTCAACCATGATGATTGGCTTCTTCTTGTAACCGAACTTGAAGTTCAGACCAGCCATCACCAGGAAGTGATCATTGTCGCGAGCGAAGGTCTTCTCCTGGGCCAGCTTTCTGTTATAGGTAGCCTCGATGTTGAATGCTACGTTCTTGCACAGGTTCACGTCGAGCTGGGCACCCATACGGCAGTTCACAGCGTCACGCTTGTCCTTCTCGACATAGGTGGGAACCATATCGGGCACTGAGGGAGAGAGAGCGAGAGCCTCCTTGTTGTCCCATGCACGATACCAGCCGAAACCACCAATCAGGTAGAAGTTGACGGGGCAGTACTGCTTCTTGCTGAACAGGGTGCTCAGGTTCAAGAGAGCGTCTACGTCGGTTGTAACGTAGTTATACTTGTAGTAAGCCGTCTCGTTGGTGTATGTGGTGGCACAACCCTTGTTCCAGATGCCGTTCACATTAAGACGAGCACCCACACCAGGGCTGAAGAAATGACCCAGAGAAATGGCAGCAGTGGGAGTAAAAGTCTTCCAGTTGTTGTAGTTCTTGTCAATAACATTCTGCACACCGCCCTGCACACTGACGAAGGTGTAAGGGATGGGTTCATAATCCTTTTCTGCACTCTGTGCCATTGCTGGTGTTGCCACACTTGCAGCAAGCAGCAAGGCCACACTGATTGATTTCAAATTTTTCATTATCCGAAAGTTTTTTAGTTTGATAAAGACATTTTCCAATGTAGTTGTTGCAGCCCGAAGCTAAGACGTACGGCAATAGCCTTCAAACTACAACGTAGTATGAATGGACAAATTTAGCTTGTTTCGAGTATTTATCCAAAAGAAATTGAGTTTTTTTCACACATTCAGTTAAAAAAAGTATAAAAAACGCGTAAAAATGCATGAAAACCACTAAAAATAAGTACCTTTGTGAGATAAATATTGCCTAAAAACAACAAACAAGAGAAACATGAGCGAACAACGCATAATCGTGAAGCCTGTCGAGACGAAGGGAGAACTGAAAAAGTTCATTCGTTTCAACTATGAACTATACAAAGGAAATCCCTATGCAGTACCCGACTTTCTAGAGGATACGCTTGACACCTTCAACCCGAAGAAGAATGCTGCCTACGACTTCTGCACCTCGCAGCAGTTCCTGGCCTACAAGGACGGCAAGATAGTGGGACGCGTGGCGGCCATCATCAACGACAAGGCCAACAAGACATGGAACACCAAGAACGTGCGTTTTGGATGGATTGACTTCATCGACGACATCGAGGTGAGCAAGGCACTGCTCGACGCCGTCGGACAGTGGGGACGCGAGCGTGGCATGGAGAACATCGTCGGTCCGCTTGGCTTCACCGACATGGACCCCGAAGGCATGCTCGTCGAGGGTTTTGACCAGCTCAGCACCATGGCCACCATCTACAACTACCCCTACTATCCCGAGCACATGGAGAAGCTGGGATTCGAGAAGGAAGTGGGATGGGTGGAACGCAAGGTGACGATTCCCTGCGAGGGTCACCACGCCCAGGACGAGAAGTTCTTCCGTATGGCCGAGATCGTCAAGAAACGCTCGAACCTGAAAGTGCGCAAGTTCAAGAGTCTTAAAGAAATCAAGGACGGAGGCTATGTCGACAAGATCTTTGCCGTCATCAACAAGTCTTACGCCCCACTCTATGGCTTCAGCGAACTGAGCAAGCGACAGATTGACACCTATGCCGACAACTACCTGCGCTTCATCGACATGCGACTTCTCACCATCGTCGAGAACGAGCAGGGCGACGTAGTGGCCATGGGCGTGGGTATGGGTTCACTCTCATACGCCCTGCAGAAGGCCAAAGGCAAGCTCTTCCCATTTGGATGGTGGCACCTGCTACGCACCCTGAAGTGCAAGAGTGCACGCTCCGAATACCTCGACCTCCTGTTGGTGGGCGTCGTACCCGAATACCAGGGCAAGGGCGTCAACGCCATGCTCTTTGCCGACCTCATCCCCATCGGCAGCGAGATGGGCTTCAAGTGGGCCGAGACACATCTGCAGCTCGAGGACAACAACAAGAGCCAGGACCAGTGGGCTTATCTCGAATGCGAGGTACACAAGAAGAGAAAGTGCTACAAAAAGCCCCTCTAAGCAAATCGGCATTCACGTATAGCATACCTTTGAAATTCCGCTAGAGCATTTTCAAAAAACCGCTAGACAATTTCGGAAAAACTGCTAGACAATTTCAGAAAAACTGCTAGACAATTTCAGAAAACCGCTAGAATCAATACTACCACATTACAGAACTGACCAACTAATCAACCTGATAAATGGACGAAACCTTAGACACGATACAAAACGTTCAACCCGTAGACTATACCGACGACAACATCCGTCACCTCTCCGACATGGAGCACGTCCGCACCCGCCCCGGTATGTACATCGGTCGCCTGGGCGACGGTACGCATGCCGAGGATGGCATCTACGTCCTGCTCAAGGAGGTCATCGACAACAGCATCGATGAGTTCAAGATGGGAGCTGGCAAGAAGATCGAGGTGGACATCGAGGACAACCTGCGCTGCTCCATTCGCGACTACGGCCGAGGCATTCCCCTTGGCAAGCTGGTCGACGCCGTTTCGATGCTGAACACGGGTGGCAAGTACGACTCGAAGGCATTCAAGAAGAGCGTCGGACTGAATGGTGTCGGTCTGAAGGCTGTCAACGCGCTGAGCCTCAACTTCGAGGCACGCAGTGTGCGCGACGGCGAGATGCGACGCGCCATCTTCAAGCAGGGAGTGCTGCAGAGCGACGTCACCGAGAAGACCGAGGAGGAGAACGGAACGTACGTATACTTCGAGCCCGACAGCTCGCTCTTCAAGCATTACGCCTTCAAGAACGAGTACATCGAGGTGATGCTGCGCAACTACACTTACCTCAACACCGGCCTGGCCATCATCTTCAACGGCCGACGCATCATCTCGCGCAACGGACTCTCCGACCTGCTCTCCGACCGCATGACATCTGCCACCCTCTATGACGTGGTACACCTCACAGGCGAGGATATCGAGATAGCCTTCACCCACTGCCGCCAGAACGGCGAGGAGTACTATTCGTTCGTCAACGGACAGCATACCACACTGGGCGGTACGCATCAGGCTGCCTTCAAGAAGTACATTGCCGAGGTCATCAAAGAATACAGCGGCAAGGCATTCGACTATGGCGACATACGCAACGGTATGGTGGCAGCCGTCAGCATCAACATCCAGGAACCGCTCTTCGAGTCGCAGACCAAGATCAAGCTGGGTTCGCTCAGCACGGCTCCCGAAGGCGGCATCTCGATCGATAAGTTCATCGGCGACTTCGTCAAGGAGCAGGTCGACAACTATCTGCACCGCAACACCGACGTGGCCGACGTCATCATACAGAAGGTACAGGAGAGCGAGCGCGAACGCAAGGCCATGGCCGGTGTGGCCAAGAAGGCTCGCGAGATGTCGAAGAAGGCCAACATGCACAACCGCAAACTGCGCGACTGCCGCGTGCATCTCTCCGATTCCAAGGGCGACCTCAAGGAGGAGTCCAGCATCTTCATCACCGAGGGTGACTCGGCCAGCGGAAGCATCACCAAGAGCCGCGATGTCAACACACAGGCTGTCTTCTCGCTGCGCGGAAAGCCTCTCAACTGCTTCGGCATGACCAAGAAGGTGTGCTACGAGAACGAGGAGTTCAATCTCTTGCAGGCTGCCCTCGACATCGAGGACGGTCTCGACACATTGCGCTATAACAAGGTCATCGTGGCTACCGATGCCGATGTCGACGGCATGCACATACGCCTCTTGATGATCACCTTCTTCCTGCAGTTCTTCCCCGAACTCATCAAGAAGGGACATGTATACATCCTGCAGACTCCACTCTTCCGTGTTCGCAACAAGAAGACGAGACTCGGAAAGAAGAAGATAGAGCACCTCGAGTCGCTGGTCAAGCACCAGGAAGAGGATGACAACGCACGTGGCCCGAAACTCAACATCAGCTTCGGCAACGACTTCATCACTCAGTATTGCTACAGCGAGGAGGAACGCCTGCAGGCCATCAACGACCTCGGTCCCGATCCCGAAATAACACGCTTCAAGGGTCTGGGCGAGATATCGGCCGACGAGTTCCGACACTTCATCGGTCCCGACATACGTCTCGAACAGGTCACACTGCAAAAGAGCGACGAGGTGTCGAAACTGCTCGAATACTACATGGGCAAGAACACCATGGAACGACAGAACTTCATCATCGACAACCTGGTCATCGAAGAGGATCTGGCAGAGGAGGAAACACAGGAAAAAGAATACAAGGTATGAGAACAGCCCTCTTCCCCGGCTCCTTCAACCCCTTCACCAAAGGCCATGCCGACATCGTGGAGCGTGGACTGAAGCTTTTCGACCGCATCGTCATTGCCATCGGCTATAACGAGCAGAAGGCCGACACGGGCGACATCGACAGCCGCATAACCGCCATACGTAGCATCTACAAAGACGATAAGCGTGTAGACATCATCGCATACAGCGGTCTCACCATCGATGCTGCACGTCAGCACAACTGCTGCGCCATACTGCGCAGCGTTCGCTCGGTCAAAGACTATGAATACGAACTGCAGATGGCCGACGTCAACCGGCAACTGTCAGGCATAGAAACCGTAGTCCTCTTTGCCCGCCCCGAACTGGCCAGCATCAGCAGCAGCATGGTGCGCGAACTGCAACACTTCGGCCACGACATCACCGACTTCTTGCCGTAACGGGGGGGGTGAAAGGTTATGGGTTATAGGTTATGGGTTATGGGTTATAGGTTATAGGTTTTAGGTTTTGGGTTATAGATATGTTACAATTAGCACCCTGAAAATCCTCAAGCCGAAAAATCGAATAATCGAAAAAGCCGAAAGCCGAATAATCGAAACGCCGAATAATCGAATAATCGAAAAGCCTCAAGCCTCAAGCCTCAAGCCGAATAATCGAAAAAATCGAAAAACCGAAAAAATCGAAAAAACAATGAAAAAAATAGCAAGCATCTTTGCACTCACATTACTGCTACCCTTTGCCCTGCACGCACAGCTGCTGTCACCGGGCAAGAACAGTGCCGAGGAACTGGAGAACGCTATGCGCAAACTGGCCATGGCCACAGTGATGACGCAAAACTACTATGTCGACGACGTAGACTGCAACAAGCTGGTCGAGGATGCCATCAACGGCATGCTCTCGAAGCTCGACCCACACTCGGCCTATAGCAACCCCAAAGACACCAAGTCGCTCAACGAACCGCTCGAAGGTTCGTTCGAGGGCATCGGCGTACAGTTCAACATGCTCGAGGACACACTCGTCGTCATACAGCCCGTCAGCAAGGGTCCCAGCGAGAAGGTGGGCATACTGGCTGGCGACCGCATCATCAACGTCAACGACACAGCCATAGCTGGCGTAAAGATGTCGCGCGAGGAGATAATGCGCCGACTGCGCGGTCCTAAGAACTCGAAGGTGAAGTTGGGCATCAAGCGCGACGGTGTGAAGGATGTGGTATACTTCACCGTGACACGCGACAAGATACCCGTCAACACACTCGACGCAGCCTACATGGTCACTCCCACCATCGGCCTGGTACGCTTCAGCAGCTTCGGAGCCACCACCCACGACGAGGTGGTCAAGGCCGTCACCGAACTGAAGGAGAAGGGCATGAAGTCGCTCATCATCGACCTGCAGCAGAACGGTGGAGGCTATCTCAACGCTGCTGCCGACCTGGCCAGCGAGTTCCTGCCCAAGGGCGACCTCATCGTCTACACCAAAGGTCGCAGCGTGCCTCCACAGGAGTTCCGCAGCGCTGGTCATAACCTGTTCGACGGCAAGATCGTGGTGCTCATCGACGAATACTCGGCCTCGGCAGCCGAGATTCTGAGCGGTGCCATACAGGATCAGGACCGCGGACTGGTAGTAGGCCGACGTTCGTTTGGAAAGGGTCTTGTGCAGCGTCCCATCAACCTGCCCGACGGCTCTATGATACGCCTCACCATAGCCCACTACTACACCCCATCAGGCCGATGCGTGCAGAAGCCCTACGAGAAGGGAAAGAACGAGGACTATGCCAAGGACGTATTGAAACGACTCAACAGCGGCGAACTGACCAACGTCGACTCGATGAAGGCCCACATGCCCGACTCGCTCAAATACCAGACACTGCGCCAGCATCGCACCGTATACGGCGGTGGCGGCATCATGCCCGACCACTTCATCCCCCTCGACACCACCATCTACACTCCCCTCTACCGCGAACTATCGGCCAAGAGCTACATCATCAACACCAACCTGCGCTACATGGACAAGAACCGCAAGAAGCTGACGAAGCAGTACGACACGTTCGAGAAGTTCAACGCCGAATTCCAGATTCCCGACGAGGTGACAGACAAACTGCTGGCCGATGCCGAGAAGAACAAGGTCAAGGCCAAGGACGACGCCGAGCGACAAGCCACCATACCACAGCTCAAACGCATGCTCAAAGCCCTTGCTGCCCGCGACCTCTTCGACATGAATGAATACTTCCAGATCATCTACGCCGACAACGAGATGGTGAAGAAGGCCGTAGAGCTGCTACAACCTTAAAACCTCAAAACCTCAAAACCTCATAACCTCCTTTGATCACCTTCAACACACAGAATATCGACATGCCGCCCATCGACACTGCACGCACCGTGCAGTGGCTCACGGACGTGGCTGCCACCTACCAGCGCAAGGTGGGCGACATCAACTATATCTTCACCGACGATGCCACCATCCTCGACATGAACCGCCAGTTCATCGGCCACGACTACTACACCGACCATATCGGCTTCGACTACTGCCACGGCAGCATCCTCTCGGGCGACATCTACATCTCGCTCGACACCGTCCGCACCAACGCCCAGCTCTACGCCCCCAACTACATGAACGAACTGCACCGCGTCATCGTCCACGGCATGCTACACCTTGTCGGCATCAAGGACAAGACCCCCGAGGAGCGGCAACAGATGGAGGCAGCCGAGGACAAGGCACTAGCCAGCATTATTTTAGTGAATAGTGAATAATACTTAATCTTTTTAATACTTTTAATACT
>JAGHUS010000067.1 GCA_018064685.1 Bacteroidales bacterium
GTTTTGCTGGAATGCTGGCAATTTGGGCTCGTAAGTCATTCACATACAGCCTGTTTTCCCCTCCAACCTCGAAACTACTGCTGGCACATTCCTGTGAAAAAGGGCGTTTTCGTGTGAAAATGCTGGCAGATTCACTTTTTTTTTCTGGTTTGATGTTTTTCATTCGTATCTTTGCCTTAAAATGCCAGGAAAGTATGATTTCATACCACCATATTCACAGCATATTCACGGCAATGAAACTTGTAGATTTACGGAAAAGATTTCAAATCAACGAGTTATGAAAGAATATGCCACGATGCCAGCATTTTTAGCAAACATCATCTAATTTGTTCTGTTTTGCCCACCAAAAGCTATCGTTTTACACCGTTATCTCTATCGTTTTACCACCCAAAACGATAGAGATAACCTCCTTGTTTGATAGCTTTTGTAACAAGAATAAGCATAAATTGCCTTTTGTTATTGCCCTTTTTCTACCTGATATAATACCCATCCATCACCAGTTGTTTCCTCAAATCGCTGGGATCCTGGATCAGATCGTAAAACCCTACCTTACACGTAGGTAATGAGCGAAGAAGAAATCATACACCCAGTAGGTACCATTCTCCTGTGTCACTATTTCTCTTTCCAACAGAAATATTCTGCACCAGCATAGGTTCCAACTACAAACGGATTCTTGATCTTGTTCATTCTTCTATTCAGCAAATTATTATTGCAATAATTATTGTAGTTATAATAATTTGTCTGCAAATTAACAAAAAATAATTGATACCACCAAATAAAACAAGAATTATTCTTTAATGATGTTTGATTTTTTTGTTCTGACAAGCTTAATAGAGAGAATATTCATGAAAAGTTTGGCAGTATGAAAATAATGTGCTATCTTTGCAATGTATTTCTATTATGAAATTAACGTAACGTAAAATTCATAATTTGGTAACACACTATGTATCAAGATAATCCGTTTGTAATTGAAGGCTATGTAGGTCCAGAATACTTCTGCGACAGAGTAGAGGAGACAGCTCTGCTGAAGGAGCATATCACCAATGGCAGGAATGTGGCACTTATCGCCAAACGCAGGTTGGGTAAGTCAGGACTGATACACAATCTCTTCTCTCAGGATGAGATTCGTGAGCGGTACAACACGTTCTATGTTGACATATACGAGACGAAAAACATGAACGAGTTTGTCTTCGAGTTAGGAAAGAACATCTTCAGTAAACTGAAGACGGAAGGTCGCAAGGCATGGGAGGGATTCATCAGTGCACTTGCTTCCTTGCAGCACACCTTCACATTCAGCAGCAATGGCTTGCCACAATGGAGCGTGAAGCTGGGCGACATAACGCATCCAGACGTTACGCTCGACGAGATATTCACATACCTCAATAATTCAGAACGTCGCAATATCGTGGCTATTGATGAGTTTCAGATAATAGCTGACTACCCGGAGAAGACGGTAGAGGCTGCTCTGCGTACAAGGATACAGAACTGCCACAACACGAGATTCATATACTCTGGTTCGCATCTTCACATGATGTCGCTGATATTCTCATCGCCTTCGCGCCCGTTCTACAACAGTTGCTCGCTGATGGGACTGGGAGCCATCGACCGCAAGAAGTACCTTGAGTTTGCCAATGGTCATCTTAACAGCAATGTGCAGAGCATCAGCGAGGAAGCCTTCTACTATCTCTACGACAGGTTTGATGGCTACACGTGGTACATACAGTACGTGCTTAACATACTTTACTCCACAACCACGACGGACATCACGTTTGGCAAGGAGCATGTTGACAAGGCAATAGACGACATAGTCAGTCGCAACTCTTTCTCATATTCCACCCTGATGTCTTTTCTCAGCGCCAAGCAGAAGCAGCTTCTCTATGCCATTGCTGCAGAAAAGGAGGTGGAGTCGCTGATGTCGCGCGAGTTCCTGGCGAAGTACAGTATGAGTGCCAGCACCGTACAGACATCGCTGAAGGCTCTGCAGGATCACGACTTCGTGACAAGGAAGGATGATGCCAGCAATGCATACATGGTCTATGACCGCTTCCTTGACATCTGGCTGAGGAGGTAACCGCCTCGCAACACTACTGCCAAAAGCCAAATTTGCACATTGGGGTCTGACCCCAATGTGCAAATTTGGTTGTATCGTTACTGTTAGTTACATCTTTACAGCGGTTTTCTTGCCGGTGTAGGTGATGGTCTTTGGTGTTGCGCCGGCGATGGTTACGCTGAACTTGCGCTGCTTCAGCATGCCATCGTATGAACCGGTGCGGGTGCCGATGGTGAGAGTGCGCGACTTGTCGCTCCAGTGGAGAGGGATGGTGGTGTATTGTCCGTGCTCGTAGTTGTAGTTATCGCCCTCGTCTTCGTAGAGGGTGAAGTCGGCATCAGCACCAGGATAGACGACGATGTTGAGATTGTCCCATGCCTTCTCGTTGGAATACTGCACCTCAGGACCTACAGGGATGATGCTGCCTGCCTTGACGTAGAGTGGCGAGTGGGAGATAGGAGCGTCAGCCTTGATGGTCTGACCACCATCGAGGAGGGTGTTGGTCCAGTAATCATACCACTTTGCACCTGCCGGGAGATATACTTCGTAGGTGCGCTTTGCCGACCAACCGGTAGTCTCCGAGTCGTTAGCGTCGCCGCCCGATGCCTCTGATGTGTTCCATCCGCTCATGGCATCGGTCTTTACGACCTTCTCCTTGGTGAAGAGTGGGTCGGTGACGGCGCATACGAGGATGTTGCGACCGAACATATACTGGTTCTTGCAGTCCCATGTCTGGCGGTCCTTAGGGAAGTCCATCATGAGAGCACGCATGAACGAGTCGTCGTTGTGGCTCACCTGCCATGCCGTGCTGTAGATGTAAGGCAACAGACGGTAGCGCAGTTTCACTGCATCGGTGAGGGCATCATAGACTGGTTCGCCCGGTTTGCCGTAGTGATAGAGTTCGCGATAGACCTCAGTGCCGTGGCTGCGCATCATAGGACAGAAGGCACCAAACTGCATCCAGCGCACGTAGAGTTCCTGGAACTGTGGGTTGCGAGTGGCAGAGTTGCGGCCCTTGGTGTTGTAGGAACCAGCGAAGAAACCGCCGATGTCGGTGTTGACGTTAGGGTTGCCGGTGAGGGTGTAGTTGAGACAGATAGGCACCTGCTTGCGAAGACTCTCCCACGACGATGCCACATCGCCGCTCCATGTGTTGGCACCATAGCGCTGCTGACCGGTGAAGTATGAGCGTGTGAGGATGAAGACGCGCTTGGTGGAGTCAACGGCACGCTGATGATCATACACACCGCCGACGGTCATGAGTGGGAAGGCGTTGCGGACTGAACGGTAACTGCCCATGGTGCAACGCTCGTCGAGGTCGGAGTCCTTGAAGCTATGGTGGTCGGGATCGGTGGAATCCATCCACCAAGCATCGATACCCATCTTGTGCATGTTGCTGAGATACTTCCAGTAGATGTCGCGTGCGTCAGAAGAATAAGGATCATACACGCGTACACCCGAAGGATAGTCCAT
>JAGHUS010000014.1 GCA_018064685.1 Bacteroidales bacterium
TATTGATATTTAAAAAGTTAATATGATTTATTTTACGACGTTTTGAAGATGCAAAAGACTGTTGTTTTTTGTCAACTTTTAGACTTTACAGACTACTAGTCGTTTAGGATACATTTAGCTAACGAACAAAAAAATTACACAAAGGTGTCAGACACCTTTGTGTAATTTATATTTAGATTCTTCCGGGTTGGAGTGAAAACTCTCAAGGTTTGTTCTTTACCATTCCTCATCCCAAAGGTTTTCGCCTTTCACCAACTGACCGTCACCACCCTCAGTGGGATCGGTGCTGATGTCGATACCACTGATATCTGTATCTTCGCCATCGGTGTACGACACATTCAGCAACGCATCTGCTTCCGTCAGTTCCACACACTTGGAAGCGGGAGTCATATATGTCTTCTTCATAATACTTTTTTACTTTACGAATTTCTTACCATTCAGTATGTAAACGCCCTTCTGAGCCTTCAAGATGCGGCGGCCGCTCATGTCGTACATGGCAGCGCTCTTCTCCTCAGCCTCCTGGATGCCACGGATGGCGGTCTCCATGTCGAAGTCGAACGTGAAGCTCTTAACCTCGGACGTATTGGTGTCGAGATAAGCCTTGAAACCCTTCAGCGTGGTGCCTGTGAAGTTGTAGAATCCCAGGCTGTTATTGATGCTCTGCATGGTGCAGATACCTTCGAAGCTAGCCTTGGTGACAACCGTACCACTCAGGATGCTTGTCTCGCCGTTAGCCTGTCCGCCTACGGTCAGTTCGGCATCGGTGGCAGCCTCCTTCGAGTAGAGCACCACGCCCGTGTTGGCGGGGATGACGCTCACCTCCTGCATCACAGCCTTGGTGCCGTCCTGCTCTGCTACGTATGCCTTGACGCCTTCGGGCATGGTGATTGCCACTGGGCTGTAAAGGGTAGCGTAGCTGTGGCTACCGATAGTGGAGAGACCGACGGGCAGTGCCGTCACCTCCTCGATGCTCCAGTCGGTTTGGTAGCTGCCGCTGGTCACGGGTGAGCCATTTCGGTCCACTTTGGTGCCGCTGGCGGTGTTGTCATAGAGATAGGTACCCACACCTGTGGCATCTGACTTGATGTAGTATTTGTCCGCACGACCGCTCGACATGACAGTGAACTTGCTCAGGCCCGTCGTGTTAGCGATACTGGTGCTGGTCAGACCATAGCCTGTGCCGTAGCTGATGAATTCTCCTTCAGGCGAGAGGTAGAGGATGGTCGAATTGTCCGTGGCACTACTCATCTTGCCGTTCGTGCCAGTGGTGGGCAGACTCACGTAGTTGTTAGAGTAACCCTTAAGGCGCACAAAGCAACCCTTCTTGCACTTCTGCACGATGTTGACGGCCTGCAAGGCTGCAGTGATGCCCTGCAGCGTCTTGATGCTGACGGGTGCGTTGTACAGTTCGATAGCGCTCTGCTCCATGTAGGGCTCTGCAGCCTCCATGGCCTGCTGCATGGCTGCGGGATCGCTGGCAACATAGTCCAGCCAACCCTCGCCCAGTTCCACGCCTGCTTTCTCGGAGTAGGCGCTCTTCATGCCTCCCACAGCCTCGATGTATTCGGCTGTGGGCAGACTAACCTCGATGCCCTTGTAGGCATTGTTGGTGATCTTCTCGACGGTGAGGGGAACGTATACCATGCAATAGGTGGCGGGACCCTCCTCGTAGAGGAAACCGATGCGACCGTCCTGCTGCACCGTCATGGTGCTGTAGGCACTGAAGGACTCGGGACTCTGCGGACTGACGCGCAAGCCGCGTGTCCAGTTGCTGGCGAAGGTGGTCACGTTGCTGTAGCTGCTGGCATCGGTCACATCCTTGTACCAGATCTCCACACCGCTGCGGTCGTTGCCGCTGGGCAGTGACTGCAGCATCAGGATGGCATCGCTGTCGTCAGCCTTCTTGCACTTGACGAAGAGAATCTCGCCGTTGCAGCTGTTGCCACCCACCTTGATACCGGTACCGATGGTGTTGCTGTCCACAACGCTGCCCCACTGGCCGGCGCCAAGTTTGTTCTCCTTCGTGGGCAGTGTGTTCCACTTCCAGATGTTGAAGTAACGTCCGTTATACTTACGGCAAGAGAGTACGATGTCGCCGTTGGGAAGCTCTTCCACCTTGGGCTCATCACTACCCTCAGCAGCCTTGATAGTATTGTTGCCACCCAGCAACTGCCAGGTGTGACCCATATCGTCAGAATATACTACGTATGCACCCTTTACGTTCTTTCCACGGCAGAGCATGGCGGCATAGATGCGGTAGTAGTCGCCCACCTTGGTGACGCGGCTCTGCAGAATCTTGCCGCTTCCGAAGAAGCCGCTGTAGGCGAAGGTCGTAGAGGCTGCCTCGGTGTCGGCATCGGCCAACATACCGCTGGCAGCACCCCAGAACTGGCTGGTGATATTCTGCGGTTCGCTCCATGTCATACCATTGTCCTCGCTGAACTGAACCGACACAAGATTGTGGTCGGTGGCAGTGGCATTCGGATATGCTGTTGTACCACTCACGGTGATGAGCGTCATCTTGCTGCTCTCGCGGTCGGCCACGAGTGCGGGGTCGCCAAAGGCTGCACCAAACACCTTGCCGCCGCCGTTACCATCGGCAATGACCTTCTCTGCAGACCATGTCTGACCGAAGTCCGTGCTGCGACGCATCACCTGGTCTACCTCGCCGAAGCCCACGTCGTTGTGGCATACACGCCAGTCGTAGATAGACACGATGTCGCCATTCTTGGCACTGACGATGGCGGGGATGCGATACCACTGTGCGTCGGGACGGAAGCCCAAGTACTGGTACTCGGTCTCCTGGTCGGCGGTGTAGGTCACATAGTGCTCGCCGTTACGCTCCTCGCAAGAGAAGCTCCATCCATGCAGGTTGAAGTTAGACAGAACAACCTCTGCGCTGCTCTTGGGCAGATAGGCATTGAAGGTCGTACCATTGACATCCTCGCCAATGAGCGTCTCGCTAGTGAAATTACCCTTCTGAATCTTCAGTTTGCCCACCCACTGGTTGGCGTCGCTGTACTTCTTCGTGCCGGTTATCGTGTAATGGATGATAGTAGGATTGTTGTCTACGGCAGAGATGGTCCAGTGCGTACCACCGTCGCTGGCTGCCCAGTACTTCAGGTCGCCGCCGGCACCGCCGTACATGTTCACACCTTGGTTGCTGGCCTTGTTGGTGGTGATGACATAACCAGGCTTCTCCGCAGCGTTGAGGTAGGTATCCACCAGATACCACTTGGTGGGCTGTGCAGCATTCTGCTGCCACGTTGCAGCAGTGCCGTTGGTCGTGTTGGCAGAGGTCAGCGTGTAACTTGCACCCAATACCTTATTATATATATAGAAGCCGTCGGTCAGCGTACCTACGAAGGCAAAGAGCTGATCGGCACTGCTGGCATCGGCCTGAGCCGTACCGCCGTTGGCCGTCGCACCCTTGTTGGTCCATACGTATGACGTATTGTTGGCATTGGTCAGGCGCAGCCACTTGGCATCGGCCAAACTCTCGCTCATGAAGGCACTGCTTGGGTCGTATTCCTCGAGGACGAAGTCCGTAGTCCAGTTGCTCGCACCGGCAGTATTGCACTTGCGCTTGTCGCTATAGCGACCGCCAGCCACAGTACCGTCGTACTTCACGCAGTATGAGTAGGACCCATCCATCAGGGTCAGCGTGCCCTCAGCCAGACCGTCGGCCAGCGTGAATGCGGCACCCGTGGTATTGACGGACAGACCATTCTGGCCAGAGTTGGCAGCCAGGAGGCGCGTGGGGGTCTTGAAGTTCTTGAACTTGCCGTCGGCCGTGTACATCCAGTAGCCGCTCAGGTCTTCGGGAACAGTCTGCGAGGCAGCAGCCGTCGTGCCATTGTCATAGACATAGAACGACTTGCCGTCAGCGAAGCGAGCCTTGATGGTGTACACCTTGCCGGCTATGGCACGGCCCTTGTATTCATCAATGCGCTGCAGCAGTGCGTCGTATTCATCCTGCGAGATGCTTCCCACAGGCTCGATGGCGTATTCGTTGCCATCATCCAATGTAGACTTGCCGAAGATGTAGCCCACGCCGTTGTTGTTCCAGTCGGTTACGTTCAGCATATTGCTGCTCGCATTGGCACCGTCGCCGATGGTCCAGGGGAAGCCCTGCTTGCTGTTGCTTGCCCAGCGATAGTAGGTCGTTGTAGGATTGGTGGACATCGTCAGCTTGGACGCATCGGAAGTGCTGGGCGCACCGATGAACTTGTCGGTGAAGACATTGTAGAAATAGAAGGTACCCTCGACCGAACCGGGGATGAGCACCCACTGGGCGTTCTGCTTGTTGATGAGCGTCGTGTTGTTACGACCGCAGCTGTTAAGTAGCAGTTCGCTCTCAGCGGTGGCGAAGAAGTCACCGCGTGAAGACTTGATGGTGTAGGTACGAGCGCCCACCTTCTCCTGCACGAGAACGCGGAAGTTGGTGAACTTGGCAGCCTTGTTGGCACCTGTCTGCGTGAAGCCGAAAGAAGTGACAGGCTCGGCGAAGGTGTGGCTCTCACTCTTCTTTGTGGTGGTGAGCGTCATGCTGCCCTTCGGTGTCGTGAGCGAAACATTGGTATTGGCCTCGTAGAGCACAGCGTCGAACGAATAACCAATAATCTCGTAGCCATTGGAAACGCTGACGACAATGTTGGACGAGTAGTTGCCGTTGCTCAGGTTGCGGTTGCCGGTATAGTTGATAAAGGCATCAGCAGCACTGGCCAGAGGATACATGTTGTTGACAAGTTCTTCGCTAGCCTTAGCGTTGACCGTAATCTGTGGCTCGGTCGAGGTAGACTTCCAAGTGTTGCGGTAGTTGCCGCTGCCGGCAAAGCTGCCAGTATTGTAGGCGATGGTGACGCTGGTGGTGCCGTCGGGCAGATCTGCCACCTCACCATCGTTGCCGTCAGTCACGTCGCCAAAGGTGTAGAGGTTACTGTATGTGGCCGTCACGCCCACTGAGGCAGCACCCCAGGCATTCCAGGTGCCGTTGGCATTCTGAATGAACGTGCCCGCGTTGTTGTTGGCGCGCTTGCCGGTGATGAGCTTGCCGTTGGTGATATTACTGACAGAGGTAATCGTCATGTCACAGTAAGTAGCATTGTACTCGTCGGTCACACCCTTGTTGCTGTTGTAGCCGCCCGAGCCACCTATCCACACCAGATACTGATCCGTCAGCACGCTCTGGAAGGCCCACTTGCCGCCCGCCTTGGCAATGGCGCGGAACTGTGCACGGTTGCCGTAGCTCTTGGCAGCCAGGGCATTTGCCTCGCCCACCTTGAGTCCGTCGGTGACGTAGAGGGGGTAGCATGTACCGTCCTGCTGGTGGTTGGTGATGGTATAGATGTGTCCGTCGACGAGTGTGGCAGCACCCTCCTGAGCCGTGCCCTTCACCACGTTGATAGGATCGGGATTAGGCACGACAGGAACGTCCGTCACATCCTCGATGAGCCACTGGCAACCCGTATCGCTACGGTTGGTGGCGTTGCTGGTGTTGTGCCAGTTGTAGATGGGGTTGCCGGCCTTGTCGGTAGAGTTGAGCTCGCAGGTTGTTCCGTTCTTGATGATGTAGAGACCCAAGGCATCGCTGTAGTCCATCGTCCAGCCAGTGGCAGGCGCGGTGGCCGTCATCTGAATCTGCGTGTTGTGAGCCGCAGTGGGACTCATATAGACGTTCTTGTCTGCATTCTTGATGTTAAAGGTGCCATCTCCACGCGACTCGAATATCCAGCGATACTTCTTGTAGCCGGGGTTGCTGCTCGTGCTATTGAGGGTAGCACCGTCGGTATAAGCATAAAGGGTGGCACGGTTAGGGGTAGAGATAGCAAACTGCTTGCCGCTCACGGCAGCCTCATTGACGGGATTCAAGCTCTGCTGGAGCGTTGCCTTGGCGGCAGCAAAGTCAGTGCCGGTGGTAGGATTGAGGCTCTGTAGTGCGGTGAAGGCAGGCTCAATGGCTGACTTGTAGGTGTTTACGGCAGTTTCGGGATATTGACCGATGCCTGTGCCTGCGTAGTTGTCGATGGTTGCATACAGGTTGGTAGCGTCACCGATGGCCTTGCGACTGTTGAAGCGAGCGAGGTTGCTCTGTGCCTGCTCCATGGTAATGCAGGAATAGCTGGTTCCAAGCGTACTGTTGACGCTTGTCTTGATGGCGTTGGCAAAGGCAATGTAACCGAGGCCTGAGATGTAGGCGTTGCTGGTGCCCATGAAGTAGGTCTCCTGACGTGCACCTCCACTCGTTGCAACGCTGTACAGATCGATGAGGTGGAGATTGACGTCGGCAGATGCCAGCGACTGCATGTAGGCATTGAGCGTCTTGGCACGCTCGTTGTTGGCTGCAGTGGGATGGGGTGCCAGTGTCATCAGGAAGATGGGGGTGGTGGCGCTCACCTTGGCGCGGATGCCATCGACGAGAGCCTTGTATGCAGCCTTGACGTTGGCTTCGTTGTAGTTTTCGTCGTTGCAGTCGGCTACGCCAGCGTAGAGGCAGACAGCCTTGGGGGTCTGCTTGGTCACCTTGCCCTCGTTGCCACCGAAGATGGCGTTCAGCTCAGCGGTCATGTTGGCAATGTTCACACCGGGGTAGCCCCAGCCGATACCACGGTCCTTGAAGTCGGCACCGAGCACTTCGTGCCACTCGAAGCCGTGTATCATCTCATCGCCAATCATCAGGATGTCGCTCGACTTGACGGGCAGTGCTCCGAAATACGTGGAGCGCATACCAGCACTACCGCCCAGTCCGCTGCCCAGCGTCTGGATGCCTTCGGGTATCTGGCAGCGGCAGTCTTCGGGCAGATAGGGCTCGATAGCCTTTAGCCACTTCTGGTAGCCAAGAGCAGTGAGATGGAGGTTGTCGTAGGAGTTGGCAGCCGTACCATTATTGGATGTGCTCGCAATCTGTCCGTTACCATCGTCGAGCAAAGGATAGAGATTGACGTATGTCACCTTTGCGTCGGCCTGACTTGTGATCCATGCCGAGACAAGTTCGTTGGTCTTCCTAATCTTCGCTGCATCGCGAAGGCCCGAAGGCAGGATGCTCTGGCAGTAGACCATTGTTGCGGGACTCTCCTTGCGAATGCGCGTAATGATCGTCTCAATCTGACGTGCCACATAGTTGGGATCGTCGATACCAGCGGTGCCGAGGTCGTTGGTACCTATCATCAGGAACACCTTTGCGGGCTGACCAGCTATCATGCTCTCCAGGTTGTCGAGCACCTCCTGCGTCACGGCACCGCTGTTGCCGCGTCCTTTGATCTTCTGGTTCGAACCGAGTGCCTCCCACCAGTTCATCATGTTGGTTATCGAGTTGCCGATAAACACGATGTCTTCGCTGCCAGCCTGCGGAAGGGTTTTGAAACTGTCGTAGCGATGATTGCGGAAGGGGCCGTCGGCCCATGCCGTCACCGCAAAGAGGCACATAAGTGCCCATAGCATAAATTTCTTCATGGTTATTCTGTTGCTATAGAGATGAGTATGCCGATGCATCCCATACATTATCAATAATAACGTGCACGCGTGTGTACACGCGCGCGCTTAATGATTACCACTCCTCGTCCCAAAGGCTTTCGCCTTTCACCAACTGACCGTCACCACCCTCAGCGGGATCGGTGTTGATGTCGATGCCACTGATATCTGTATCATCGCTATCCGTGTATGACACAACCAGCAGTGAGTCTGCTTCCGTCAGTTCCACACACTTGGAAGCGGGAGTCATATATATTTTCTTCATAATATTCGGACCCTCTCCGCCCTATGAGCACCTCTCCATGGGGAGGGCTCTGTATAGGGAACGGATTGTTAGGGATTTCTATTTAGTTGTTTCTAATTTACTTGTTCTATCACTCTCTCCCCTCTTCGCATCCAGTCATTAGCGGAACTGGAGCTCCTCCCCTTTGGGGGAGGCGGGGGAGGGGCTTTTTACTTCACGTACTTCTTACCATTCTGGATGTAAACACCCTTCTGAGCCTTCAGGATGCGGCGACCGCTCATGTCGTACATGGCAGCACCCTTCTCCTCA
This sequence comes from Bacteroidales bacterium, assembly GCA_018064685.1. GTDB lineage: Bacteria > Bacteroidota > Bacteroidia > Bacteroidales > Bacteroidaceae > Physcousia. Next base: position 8,024 of record JAGHUS010000014.1, read on the forward strand.
GCCTCCTGGATGCCACGGATGGCGGTCTCCATGTCGAAGTCGAGCGTGAAGCTCTTCACGCTGTGCTCACTTGCATTGAGATAAGCCTTGAAGCCCTTCAGTGTAGCACCATTGTAGCTGTAGAAGCCGAGGCCCTTCTCTGCGTTGTTCTGCAGGGTGCAAGCACCTGAAACGGTTGCGATGGTAGCAACCTGACCCTCGAGGATGTTGCCTGTGGTGCTAGCGTTTGCCTCACCGATGGTGAAGTTAGCACTGGTCTTGTCTGCATCCTTAGCGTAGAGCACTACAGCAGTGTTAGCGGGGATGGTCTCGATCTCAGACATCTTAGCCTTGCCGTTCTCCTCGGTAGCGATGTAAGCCTTCACACCGTCCAGGTCGCTGATGCCAACGGGAGTATAGAAGGTACCGTAGTTGTGACCGTCGATGGTAGAGAGGGTGACGGGGAGGGTTTCAACCTCCTCGAGTGTGAACTCATAACCTGCGTTGTTGACGGTGCTGGGGCCACCAGTGTAGTTGCCTGCATCAGCATTCTTGTACATGAAGCGGGTGTCACCACCGAATGATACGAGGTACTTGCCCTTGTTCAATGGAGAAGCGTGGATGTGGTAGAGTGTGCCTGCGCCCTCGGTTGTGGCTGCACTCATACCGCAAGGCTTGTTGCTATAACGACTTGCATAGAAACCATTGGTGTAAGCTACCAGTGCGCTACCAGTGTAGCAGTAGATACCCTTGTCGTTCTTCTCTTCGCTGAACACGGTCTTATTGTTGGCGTTCTCGCAAGTCATATATTTGCCATCAGCATCCTTGATGCGGAGCATGGTGCCAGCCTTGGGCATGTTGAGCTGCATCCTCTCTAGCATGTCTTGCATAGCGTCCATTGCGTATTCGTAGTCAAAAGGAGCTACGTTATCCTTATCATCAAGATATGCTGCGAAGTCTTCAATAATATCTGATACAAAAGCATCTATAATAGGATCATCAAAGAAGTATTCACCAAGACCAGTGCCAAAGCTAACAGCCTGAAGCTGGTTAATATAATTCTCGAATGCAGCCCAGTCGTATTCAATGAGCAGTTTCTTGGCAAGTTCATCATCAACGGGTTCGAAGGTGAGGGTTGAACCGCCGTCGGTAGCCGAGTTGGTGTGGGTCCAAATACCCAGTTCGCCGTTCACGTCGTTGAGATGACCCGAACGCTTTTGATCATCACCGGTCATACAGACAAACACGAGATGTCCGTCGTTGTTTTCAAGTTGGAAGGACATTAAATTTTCGTCTGTAATATCTACAATCTCGAGTTTGTTGCCGTCGCCATAGGAGCAGCCCAACATATCATTGTACTTTGCACCGTTTGCAATCACAAAGCTCCAAGGCGTACCGTGGAAGGCGAAGATATCGTTCTTGGTAAGTTCGGTGGGCTTGGTTGTCTTATTGTCGAAATGATTTGTTGTAGCGTTGTAGGTGGGATACTTATTGCCACGGATGGTGAGCGTATACCACTTGGCAGGACCGGTGTAAGAATACTGGAAGGGGTAATCATCTGCCAGTGTGCAGTCAATCTGGATTTCCTCGTCGCCAGTCACTGTGCCTTCGGGAACGGGTGCAACGACACCATAAGGCACATGTGCGGCGGGATAAGCCTCGCCCTTGACGGCCTCAATGGTTTCAGTAGATCTCTCGACGTTTTCAAAGTAGTATTTATAGGTGATGAGTGCAGTATTACTCTTGAGTTCATTATATTTGCCCTTGTCACCTGCTACGAATACCCAGCTTGAAGCCGTACCACCTACGCCACTCCAGTTCACGAGGTTGCCGCTGACGCCAGCACCGTTGGCATGACCCTCGGTGTGGACGGTTCCGTTATGGCAGTTAATGTTGTAGGTACCATCTGCATACTTGACGAGTGTGATCGTGCTGGCCGTAGCCTTAGCCCCCATCGTACCGTCTACGCCCTGCAGATACTTGCCATCGTGCGCGGCAATGTTGAGTTTGCCATTGTCCAGCACAGTGATAGTGTAATATTCATTGAGGTTGTTTGCATCGAATGTTGCCCAAGTGGTCTTTCCGCCAGGATTATACACGAAGGACTTCTCTACGCCCTGCGTGTTGAAGTAGCCGGGGTAACCGCTCTTGATGTGCCATACCTTGCCTGCCACCTCAGTCTGATAGTCAGGGAATGTTGCCTCGATGACAGCATCAATCTCCTCTTTGGTGGTGGCGGCATCAATGCTGTTGTTGGCGTTGTTGATGAGGGTTGATGAAGCCAGATAGTAACTTGCAACAATATTCTTGGCAGCTACCTTTGCGTCATCAAGACTGGTCAGCTTCTCGGCAATGAGATCCATGTCGACATCACTAATGGCAGCAATCGTCATCTTATTACCGCCGTCGGCAGCATCCCACCAGTCCATCACGATGTTGGTGTTGTTGTCGTTGATGTTTTTGTTTGCCTCGTCGGTGAAGTAGAAGCGGAAGGTGCCGTCCGACTGTGCGTCGTAGGCAATTGGGCTGGCCTCGAATACAGTAGCAGCCTTACCATTGTTCTTCAGGAATCCCTCTGCCGACTGGTTCCACAGATACTTCTGACCTTCATATGTTACCAAGGCGAACTTCTCTGCATCTGTCTCAGCATCCTTGCTGGCAGCACGCTTCAGTCCGTCGTTGTACGACCAGCGGCTGCGGTCGCAGGTAGCAGTGAAGAGTTGGGGTATCTCGTACTCGGTCAATACCCAGTGAGAACAGTCACCAGTTCCAGCAGCAGTCTTGATGCCGTCGCCAGTGGTCTTGTTGTTGTTCAGATACACACCATTCTGACCGTTGGCCAGCAGGTATGTCCAACCCTCGCCACGGTTAAAGGTCCAATAAGTGCTGGGAGTTTCTGTGAAGGTGATGTTGCCACCATTGGCTGTAACATAGCCGAGTTCCAAACTCTTCAGATAGTACTGTCCATCTGCAGGGCCATTCTCAAACACGAACCTCGTAGCATATTCCTCGGCCAGACGACCATTGAATGCTCCGTCCTTTATACCAAGATAGGAACTGTGGTCAGTAGCCTTGCAATGCAACGTGTACTGATACTTGGCAAAGACCGTCGATGTCTTAGGCGATGTCACCACCGTCTGTGCCCAAGCTCCCACCGAACATATCAGTGCGAGCAGGAATAAGTAAATTTTTCTCATACTATTTTTGATTTTATATTAGTTTCTTGGTATCTGCATTTGAACGAATGCCTGCATCTGGAACATAGGATGGCTATCTGCCTCTCCCCCTTCACGCACGCAAACATTATTTATAATTTTGCAAAAATACAATGAAAAGATGAAAGTGCCAAACATTCAATCGAAAAAAAAGACTTTACGCACACAAATATCCCGCCACGGAAACAAAAGGGAACTCCGTAGCGGCTAAAAATAGGTTGCCGTGGCACATATCAATCAATTACGTGTGGGAATCGTAAAAAAACCGTAGCGAGAATTAGATAAAATCGTAGCGATAAATAGGTCAAAACCGTAGCGATAAATAGGTGAAAACCGCAGCGATTTTTCATTGCACGGCAGCTGTTAAACACACGTTTAGCAACTGTTAAACGCACATTTAGCAGCTGTTAAACACACATTTAGCAGCTGTTAAACACACGTTTAGCAACTGTTAAACGCATGTTTAGCAACTGCTAAACGCACGTACGGCAGCTGCTAAACGTGGGAAATACACGAAACACTGTGTTGTTCTGGGTGTAAAGCCAACGAAAACCGCCCCTAACGACTCACTCGTCTTGTCGTGTTTTTTTGGTGAATCAGGGGGTCTGACGCCATGATTCACGAGAAGAAAGGACAAAGGACTACTGGGCAGACGAGATGGTTACGGGCTCGAGATATTCCTCGCCGGCAAACATCCGCTCGTAGAACATAGGGTAGCCGAGCGAGCCTGGCGCCGTGGTGGTGTCGATGCTGCGTAGGCGCGAGAACTCGGGTGCTCCGAAGTCGTAGCTGCGACCCGAGAGGATGATGCAGCCACGGTGGTTGTCTACACGCCAAAAGCCTCCGCCATAGCAGGTGTCGTCGCCATAGGGAATGAGGTCGCGATGCAACTGAACATCGCCAAAACGCATGGTGCCATCGGTGGTTATGATAAATTTCTGCATTGCAATATGTGTTGTTTTTTCGTATTCAAAAAGCAAAGGACAAAGCGCACTCTACGGAGCATCGGATGCACCACCGCGAACGAGCGCGTTGAAAAGAATCAAGCGATTTTTTCGACATGACGTTTTTTATTCGTATCTTTGCAGCGCAAACATTTACGCCATGCATATTTTCGAGACGCAAGACATCAGTCTTATACAGCAACTGGCGGGAGCGTGCTACATGGAGGCCTACCGCGAGATACACACCGAGGAGCAGAACCGCTTCTCGTTCCACGAGATGTACAGCACCGAGAGCCTGACACATCAGCTGAACGAGCAGCACAGCCGCTTCTTCGTGCTCAGCGACCACGACATGCCGCAAGCCTATATGGCGCTTTGTCCGCTGGGCAAAGGTCATTGGTTGCTGGACAAGCTGTACGTCGTGCCGCAGAAGAAAGGCTACGGATATGGGCGCACACTGGTGGAACATGCCCTGGAGTGGCTGCGAGAGGCGGGCGAGACGCCGTGCCGACTGTCGCTGAAGGTGAACCGCCGAAATGCTGCCGTGGCCTTCTACCAGCACCTGGGTTTCAGGGTAACGGACCAGTGGGACATCGTCATTGCCGACGGACGCTGGACGATGGACGGCTACGACATGGAGAGGGAGGTGTAGACGGGAAGTCAACGGGTCAACAAGTCAACGAGTCAACGAGGCGGGAAGTCAACAAGTCAACGAGGCGGGAAGTCAACGAGTCAACGAGACGGGAAGTCAACGAGGCTAAGAGTAAATGAGCTGACAGGAGGACGCAGCGAGGAAGAATCGGTTGGGAGAAACAAAGCTACTCGCTGAGGGCCAGTCGCAGACCTATGTTAGCATCCTTAAAGTCTGATGGACCCCAATTGCGGAAAGACACGCGACAGTCCAATGGAAAGCTAAAGGCTCCGCCACCACGCAGGATGCGCATTTGGGCGGTTGCTTCGTCGGCAGGATACTGGCCATCATAGTCTCTATAGAGACTCTCGCACCACTCATACACGTTTCCCGACATGTCGTAGATGCCCAGTTCGTTGGCCGCCTTGGTGCCAACCTCCGACAGGCCACCCACATTATCATAACCATACCATGCCACTTCTTGTATAAGGTCGCTGCCACTGTAGGCAGCGTGGCGAGTGTTCTTACCGCCACGCGCAGCAAACTCCCATTCGGCCTCGGTGGGCAGGCGGAAGTTCTGGCCTGTCAGCTGGTTGAGCTTCTTGATGAACGTCTGGCATTCATCCCAGCTTACATTATCCACAGGCTTCTGGTCGCCCTTGTCGCTCGACGGGTTGTTGCCCATGACTGCCTTCCACAACTGCTGCGTCACCTCGGTCTGACCGATGTAGTAGTTGTGTGGGATAACGACGGTGTGTGCGGGCAGTTCGTCGAGGGGGACAGCATCGTACTCGCCATCCTGCAGCACTACCGAGTCGGCGTGTTGCGATATGGCACTCGTCATCTCATCGGTACCGCCCATGACGAACTCACCAGCCTCTACCTTCATCATCTGGAAGCCCACGACATCCTTCACCAGGAAGAAGCGTGAGCTGACCTCCTGTTCCTGACCATCGTAGAAAGACGGATCGGCCATTCGTTCTGCCAGTTCGGCTTCGTAGTCCTCCTGCCATCGGTCTTCTTCCTCCTTGATGGAGTTGAGTGCCATAACAAACAGTATGACGACAATAATAATCGTTGTGGCCACAGCGCCGAGCAATATCCACAGCCACAGCAGGCTGCGACGTTTCTTGGCGGGTGCTTCTGCCGTCTGACCGTCGGAGGGCGTATCGTTATGCTGGGCTTCTGCAGCGGCAGCACCTGCGGCTTTCTCGGCCGTGAGGCGCTCCCTCTCAGCCTTTTCGGCAGCCTTCTTATCAGCTGCCCTTCTCTCTTCGGCCTTGCGCTGCTCCTCAGCCTTGCGCTTTTCTTCTTCTGCCTTACGTTTTGCCTCTTCAGCCTTACGCTGCTCTTCCTTGGATTTCAGCCAGTTGTCGTACTGCGGTGAACCGGGCTTCAACCTCGTTTCGTCGTCATCATCGGCGGCATGGGAACTGCCCGAAACAGACGCTTCGGGAGCGGTAGCTGAAGCCGTGGAGACGGGAGTGGCAGAAGCCGAGGAAGAGGTAGCAGAGCCTGGAGTAGCGGGAGTGGAAGAAGCAGACGGCAGACCACCGACAAACTCAGCGATACTCTTGGTACGGTCCTTCTTTCGGCCCTCCATGGCGTGGCTGATGACTCCGATTGCAGCCTGACTGATGCCCTTGGCACGCAGTTCGTCGAGGGGAAGTCCGTCCTCGTTGACGTCGGATGCGCTGGGAGGCGTCTTGCCCGTCAGCAGTTTGTAGAACGTGGCTCCCAAGGCGTAGATGTCCGTCTCGGGCGAGAACTCCTGCACCCCACCCTGCTTGTACTGCTCCATGGGTGCGTATCCCTCGCTGATGCCCACCGGCGTGGTGCTGGTCTGCGCACCGGTCACCGTGTCGTATTGCTTGGACAGTCCGAAGTCTATCAGTACGGACTCGTCCTTCTCGTTCAGCATGATATTGGCAGGCTTGATGTCAAGATGATTCATGCGCTGCTGGTGGATGTAGTCCAAGGCCGAGGCCACCTGCAGGATGTAGCGTGTGGCAACGGGCTCGGGCAGGTGGTTCTGGTCCTTCACCTTGTCGGCCAGCGAACCGTTCTCGGCATACTCCATGACGTAGTATGCCGTACCGTTCTCCTCGAAGACATCGATGATGCGCACGATGTTGGGATGGTTGAAGCGGGCTATGTTGCGAGCCTCCTTCAAAAACTTCTCGCGGAATCGCGACACCGTCTGGCGCGAGCCCTGCGTGCCCAACGTCACGTGACTGGTAGTCTTGTCGCGCTCGCACAGCTCCTTCATAAAGAACTCCTTGACGGCCACCTTGCGGTCCAGTCCGCTCTGTATGGCCAGATAGGTGATGCCGAAGCCACCCTGGCCCAGCGTCTCCACAATCTTGTATCTGCCCCCTTGCAGCAGGGCATCAGCGTGTAAAGTCTGCATATCTCAGAAATGTACGTTATTCAGACGCAAAGTTAAGAAATTCTGCCGAAAGCACCAAATAATGGCGCACTTTCGGGCTGAAACGTTAAAAATTGTAGGAAAAAACGTATTATCGCACAAAATGAACAAAGAAATGCTTGAGTGTGCGAAATTTATTTTATCTTTGCACACAACAAATATTTAATCATGAAGAAGTACTCCTTTCTGCTGCTGGCACTGGTGCTGAGCCTGATGCAAAGCGTACGTGCCGACGCCTTTGGCAACGACCAGCGAGTGGTGAACCTGATGGACGCGACCGATGGCAATAATGGCGAAAGCACGGGCACGCTCATCAGCGAGTTCTGCGTCAGTGTGCGCGCCAAGGGAGCACAGACCGAGACAGGCATTACCTTCTCGACCAACGATGAGCAGCACTGGTACTACATTTACAGCACCTCGACACAGGACTATGCCAAGGGAAAGGTGTGGTATTACGATGCGTCGACCGACCGAATGATGTTCGGCGACAAGGCCTTCATGGCCGACCGCATCTGGAGTTTCTGGAAGAACGCCCAGGGCAAGATTGCCATCAAGAACTACGAGGGCGTATACGTTGGCACGGCTGGTGCCGGAACGGGTGGCAGCACCCAGTTCGGCAAGGCTTCGTCGGCCAACTATATCTACCAGATTGACAACATTGCCAACGGACAGTTTGCCATCAGCGACGGCGGTACTCCCCTCCATGCTCAGCAGGCTGGCAGCGTGCTGGTGCGCTGGGCTGCCGAGGCCAACAACGCTTCGACCTGGAACTTCCAGAAGGTGAACACAGAGTATGCTGCGGCAGACATCGCTGCCACCAAGGTGGAGCAGGGCAAGGTGACGACGGGCATCGGCAACAAGGACGTGGCCATACTGCGCAGCACCGTCACCGTGTCGGGTCTGACGGGTGCAATAGACATGCAGGGCATCAAGGGTAGGATTGTGGCTACCGACGTGAAGGACGTCAAGGCCGTTCGAGCTTACTTCGCTACCAATGCACAGGAACTCTTTGTCGATGCCGACAAGCAGATGACATGGCGCAAGCCCAACGCCGAACTCTTTGCCGAGGGCACTCTAGCGGCCGACGGCACATACACCATCAAGGGCAGCAAGGCACTCAAGCCCGGAACGCACTATCTGTGGGTAGCGCTCGACATAGCCGACGACGCCAAGGAGGGTAACACCGTCGATGCCACCATCACAGCCTATACGGTGAACGGCGAGGAAAAGGCGGAAAAGGCCGGCAATCCCGCCCACGCTGCCACCATCTTCCTGAGCGAGGGCAGCGTATTGATGCCCATGGACAAGGGCAGCCTCTACTACCGCATTCCAGCCATCGCCACATCGGCCGACGGCAAGCGCCTTGTCACCCTCACCGACGACCGCAAGAACCATAATGCTGACCTGCCCAGCCACTGCTACGTCGTGGCTCAGTATTCGGAGGACAACGGTCGCACGTGGAGCGATCCTGTCACCGTGGCTGGAACGGCCGATCGTGGTGGCGACTACGGTCATGGCGATGCCTCACTCATCACCAACCGCATCAACGGTGACATCATCGGCATCATGACAACCTCGGCCAACGGAGCCGGTTACTTCGCCTCGACGCCCGAGAAGCCACAGACGTGGAAGACCATCGTCAGCCACGACGGAGGTCTGACGTGGGAGGCTCCCGTCGACCACACCAAGGAGCTCTATGCCAAGGGCAGTCCCCATCCCAACTGGTTGGGCGGCTTCACGGGTTCGGGTGCTGGCTTGCAGAAGCGCGACGGCACGCTCGTTTCGCCCTTCGTGAATCGTGAGTCGCCCGACGGCACGAACAACAACGTCACGCAAAACTACTATAACTTCATGTCGAAGGACGGTGGCAATACGTGGTATGTGAGCGGCACAAGCGGCACACTCGCTGCCGACGAACCTAAGGTGCTGGAGCGCAACAACGGCGACCTGGCCATCAGTGTTCGTGCCAGCGGATACAACTATCACAACGTGACGAGCGATGACGGACAGACATGGAAACTGCCTTCGCAGACTCGCTTCACATCGGGATTCAACGGCAATGCCTGCGACGGAGAATATATGTACTGGTGCTCTACGCTCGACGGAAATCTCTGGAACATCGTTCTGCAGACCATGCCCAACAGCGGCAGTCGCGAGAACGTCAGCATCGCACTCTCCACCGACGAGGGTGATACCTTCTCGGCCCCGAAGACCATCTGTCCTCGCGGTTCGGCCTACAGCGCCGCTACGGTACTGCCCGACGGAACAGTGGGTGTGTACTACGAGGAGAACGGACTCTTCGGCGGTTACACCATGCGCTTCGTACGTTTCTCGCTGGATTGGGCCAGCTCGGGCAAGTACAAGTTCACCACTGATGCTCCCTTCCGCCCCATACAGAGTCGCATGGAGCGTACTAAAGAAAGAAAGTAAACAGATAACAAAACGAATATATTATGTTTTCATTTTTAACCAAACTTTTCGGAAAAAAGAAGAGGCGTCCATCGACCCACCAGAAAGACTACGAAGAAATTGCACGCAAATATGGCGTCTCGCCCAACTACGTGCGCAATCTGGCTCACACGTGTAAGAAGAAGAAATCGTTAGATGGCGACATACTGCACGAACTCTCGGCCCGAAAGATCGTGTCGAGATAAGAACTTTCTCCCGAAAGGAGATTGGAGAATACCCAAAAAACGACCACTTGCATCCTGAGTTGCAAGTGGTCGTTTTTACTTTGGCAGACAGTTATCGATGCAGACGGGCAAGGATTCATAGCCGACGAGACCATCGCGAGTGAAGCGAAGACGTGCCGTAACGGCCTGGCGGCAAAGGGGCTGCTGCTGGTCGAAGATGTAGTTGCCCACGCTGTAGAAGACAGGAGCGTCGCCCACAAGTTGCATGGGTTGTACTACATGAGGATGCTGCCCGACAACGGCCTCTGCACCAGCCGTCACAAGCTTCGTGGCATCAATGCGCTGGCGCATGGTGGGAATTGTCTTGAATTCGGTCCCCCAGTGCAGGAAAACCACAATGTGCTGACTGGGATGCAGGGTGCGATACCTGCGAATGGCTGACGCCAGACTGTCCACCGAGAAATTGGCGATGCCGGGACGCTGCCCTATGCCACCGCTCATCCAGTTCTCGATAGGGAACGTCACATCGTTGAATATCGCTACCTCTGCCCCACCCTTGCGTATGACGGCTGGAGCCATGCGCGATGCAGCATCGAGTCCGTATCCTAGGGGCGTGATGCCTACACGCCGCAGTTGCTGTACGGTGTGCTGCAATCCTTTCTGACCATGATCGATGCTGTGGTTGTTAGCCAGTGCAGCATGAGTGATGCCCATGTGCTGCATGATGTCGGCACAAAGCGTATCAGCACGAAACACTATCTGCTTGCTCACCGCCGAACGATGGGTGGTGAGTGGGCACTCAAGATTGACAATCAGCGCATCATCTCCCTCATGTCTCAGTCGCACACTGTCCGGCCACCCGACCATCGCCCTACGCACACCACGGTCGAAAAGCACGTCGCCCGCAAAGACAATGCTCAGCGTGTCATCCTGCGCCTTCAAACCCACGGGACTGAGAACAAAGAGCAGGAAGAGACAGGAAAGAAGAGATTTTAGCATCCTGTACAATAGAGAAAGAAGAGAAGCAGGAAGAGACGGGAAAGAAATCCTAGCATCCTGTACTATAGAACTCGCGCTCGTTGATCTTGGCAGGCTTATTCATATAGAAAGGCAACAGCCAGTCGGGCAGTGAGGGAGCGGTGCCGTCCTCGAGCATCTTCTGCCACTCCTCGTCGGTGAGGCGGGGCGTGTCGAGGGGAAGCACGAACTCATGATATCCGTATGTGGCACCACGGGTCAGGTACACCTTGCCGTTGATGCGTACAAGCACATACATGGCGTTGGCGTTGCCCAGCGCAGCATACTTGATTCCATTCTTCTGGCATCCTCCTACGCCACGCGTAAAGATATCAGCCACCTGAGCTATCTGGCGGTCAGCTCCCTGCACGGCGCTCCACGTGTCGGGCGAAAGTTCGGGATCGAGGAAGCCCAGTGTGAGCCATTCCACCGAACTGCCGATGCGCGACAGCGTGCTGCGCTCCTCTAGGTCGGGAGCCTGTCCCATCACTTCTTTGCGTGCCACCTTCTGACACAGCTCGACACTCTGCAACAGTTCGTCGGTCTTGCTGTCCAACTTCTCATCGAGATAACCCAACTGCTTCATCCAGTTGCGCGTATCGGTGATGATGCTTGCCAGTTCGTCCCAGAACAACACGTTGGGTTCGACGAACGCCATCGGAATGGGCAGAGGCAGGTCGTTGCCATCGCCACACTCGGCCATCATAGGCTGCTCGGCATAAAGTATGGCGTCGTGCTTCAGTGTAGCCCACGAAGCCAGCGTGGTATTAAGATCCTTGACCAGCCACGCATCTGTGTTGTAGAAAGCATAGGGCGTAGACTGTCGCCTGGAAGCCAGGTCGACAAGTATCTTGAGTCGCTTGTCGTAGATAGTCTTGATGCCCTCGCCCCACTGACCGTACTTCTGCTTCATCTCGGCCGACGTCTTGGTGAAGGCGCCCCACGCCTTGTCGTCGTGGAAGAAGTTAAGCTGCAGGTCTTCGGCCTTCTGACTGCCAAAGGCGGCAAAGACATCAATGCCACGGGGGAAGGCACGCTCGGCATTGGCCTTCTTGTCGGCCATATTCTGCAGCACATCGTTGTCCACCATAAAGCGCTGTGGCATCATATTCACATTATAGCCCGTTAAGTTCTCTTTGTCCGTGCTGAGCTGGTTGGCAGCTTCGTTCATGCGATCCATCTCGGCCTTCACCTTGCCGTACTTCGATTTGTTCAGCACGTCGCCAGCACCGTTCAGCTTCTGCCCACGCATGAAGGCAGCCACCTTCAGTATCGACACATTGTCCGACGTGCCCATCATCTGCTCTATCATCTTGTCCATTCCCTCGAAGGTGTCGCGTTGCTTCTGCGTCAGGTTGTTGTAAACCACAGCCAGCATCATGGCACGCTTCATGGCCACCTCGTCATTGCTGCTGAAGCTGGCCGTCTGCATCCACATCATACCGTGGAAATAACGTTTTGCTGCGTCATTGCGAGTGTAGTGACCACGCGGACGGAACAGGCTATATGGGAAACTGAAGACCTCGCAACGCATGAATTCCGACGGAGCATCCTGATAGTTGCGGCAAGCCTTCGTCTCCTTGGCATAATAGTTCTGCATGGCCGAAGGCACATTCTGCGCGGGCTTGTCGGTACTGAGGTTCAAGCCGATGGCAGCGTAGGCCTGCACCCACTCCAGCAAAGCCTTAGCCTCGCCCTTCTCCTTGGCTGCCATCGTGGCTGCCTGCTGCTGCAGGTTGGCAAACGACTGTTGCAAGGCTGCCGAGAGGAAGTTCTGCTCCACATACTTCTGAACGTAGGCCAGATACATGTGAGCCAGCTGCAGATACGTGTCGCTCGTCACGAAGTTAGGCATCTGCGTGTATTCATTCTCCTCGTAGATGTTGAAGAGCTGTTCGCACTCGGTGGTCTGGAAAGCTATGTTGTGCGTATTGAGCAACTTAAGCATCTCTGCCGAAGGCGAAGCAATCTGGTTCATGTTGATGCACAGTTCGGCAGGCTCCACGCTCTTGTCCTTTCTGGCCTTTGCCTCCAGCGCCTGCATTCGCTTGTCTATCTTTTGCACGAAAGCCTTCTCGGCACTGGTCAGTGTCACCTTCTCGTAGTCGAAACCCTCGTCCGATCCGTCGTGCGCCTTCATATACTTCTCCGCACGTTTCAGACAAGTCTCTACATACCAGTCGCACTTGTTCAGCAACGTGGCATTGACCTCCGCATCCTCATACCAACAGCCATGCGTAGCATTGACCAGAGCCTTGAGGTAGAAGAGCTCAGCGTAGTTCAACTTCGAAATGTCCTGTGACGTGTTAACCGTCTTCGACCAACGTTTCTGCTTCAGACTGAACGTCTGAGCCTGAACACCGCCTGCCACCATCATGATGGTCAGCAGGATGGAGAATAATCTTGTTTTCATAAGTGTATAATGTACGTGATTAACAGACCACCAACCCCATAAGGGAGGGGATTACAATGCGCAACTTATTATGAATTATGAATTATCAAACGCCTTCAGCCCAAACCCCTTCTGCCTGTACCACAACTCCACGGTGTCTCCCTGCTCGTTCTGTTGCCAAGTGTGTATGACGTGGGCTTTGTGCGGACGGACAGCGGTGGGAGCTTCCAGCTTGAAGTCGATGAGATTGTAGGTGAGGCGAGAGGAGAGCCAGAGCGGACGGATGACGTCCTCGTCGTAGAGTTTGAGTAGCCAGAGGCGCTTGCTCTTGTAGCGAGCATAACGGCTGCTGCGCTCCACACCCAAGGCTATCTCGGGAATGCCATCGGCCGTGAGGTCGGCACACTGAAAGCGGAACACAGGACAGTCGATGGGCCACACCGACGAGAGCGAGTCGCCCTGCCAGTACTGCACGGCCGAAGTGCTGTCGGTGACGCTTACCAGACGAATGCACGCCTCACGACCATCAGCACGCTGATAGCGGTATTCGCGGTCGAAGGCCGAGGCCGTGACCGTGACGAAGAGGCATAGCAGTATCGACAATAAGCGCATCGGTTGTGAGGTTTTGAGGATTAGTGAAAAGTGAAAAGTGAATAATACTTAATCTTTTTAATTCTTTTATTACTGTTAATGCTTTAATTGACAATGCATGTCTCATCCAACATATTAATAAATTATCAGTATTAGGTATTTTTCACTATTCACTACTCACTAAAACAAAGAGATTATACTAGAGATATTTGAACTATTAACTATAACATGCCTGCCCCGATTAACTGATTCCGCAAGAAAACGAGGCTATGCCTGTTGCTGCAAAGATAATACTTTTTCCTGAATAATCGTGCAAAATGCTCTTGATAGAACTGTTTTTTTGCGATTTTTTGTACGGAAAATGCCAGATTGGTATAGGGCGGGCTCCCTTACCAATCTGACATTGATATCTAACAGTTGCAATTTCTGCTTCTTCTCTTCTTGCCTTACGCCTGATGCACCTTGATCTGGGGGAAGGGGAATGAGATGCCCTCCTTGTTGAAGGTGTTGTAGATGGTCTCGTTCAGAGAGAAGTAGACATCCCAATAGTTCTCGCCCTTGACCCAAACACGCACGGTGAGGTCGACGCTACTGGCCTCGAGAGAGACAAGACCCACGAAGGGAGCGGGATCATTGAGAATGCGCTCGTCGGCAGCAAAGATCTTGTTCAGCACACGACGCGCATTCTCGACATCCTGTCCGTACTCGATGCCGATGGTGAGGTCGACGCGACGCAGAGGCTCCTTGCTGTAGTTTGTCATGTTGCCACTCGAGAGTGCTCCGTTGGGCAGAATCACCTCACGATTGTCGACGGTAAGGATGATGGTGTGCAGAATCTGAATCTCCTTGACAACACCCATCTCGCCTTGTGCCTCGATGAAGTCGCCAACGCGGAAGGGACGGAACAAGAGCAGCATGATGCCGCCGGCCAGATTCTGAAGGTTGCCCGAGAGTGCCATACCAGCAGCCAAACCGACACTGGCCAGCAGGGCAGCAAAGCTAGTGGTGTCGACGCCAAGCGCGTTGATGACGGCCACGATGAGCAACGTGGTGAGGAGGACGCTTACCAGACTCTTGGCAAAGCCCTGGATGGTAGCATCGACCTTGCGGCGCTCAAGCACCTTGGCCACCAGTTTGTTTATCATCTTGATGACCATACGTCCCACCACGTAGATGAGGATGGCTATCAGTACGCTTCTTCCGGCTTCGAGAGCGTAATCCAGAGCATGATCGGTAAGCTTTGAGAAATCGACATTGGCTGCTTCCTTCACCAAGTTAGAGGTTTGTTCGGCTGCCTCTTCAGCCTCTAATGCAATAAAGTTGAACATAGTTGTGAATATTGTTTTTATTATTTATTTTTCTTTTCAGAATGTAGGGATGCCCGACGGCGGTTCGTATCACCAGCCAAGCAAGCCTGCTCTTTTTGTGATACTAATGGAGCCCGCTTACTTCTTCATCACCTTCCTGCCGTCCTTGATGTAGAGGCCGTTGACCGGACTCGTCACCTTGCGACCCGAGAGGTCGTAGTACTGTCCGTTGCCCAGGTTTATCATCTCGCCACCGGGGAAGAGGGGAATGTCGACGATGCCGTCCTCCTCGTCGTGCATCACGAGTCGAACGTTGCCCAGCAGACACTCGTTTAATCCGCTTGCAATGCTGGGTATGCTCCAAGTCAGAATGCAGTTGCCCGTGGCAGTGACCTCGAAGTCGATGCTCTTGTCAGTGCTCTGGGTGATGCGCGATGCCGAACCGTTGGCCGACACGCTGTATTCGGGTTTTGCGGTGAGCTTGCCCACACTCTTCGAGCCGACCTTGACGGTAGCGGTTATCGAGGGCTTTGTCTTCCAGCCCACGAGCGAATAGTACAGGGTATACTTGCCGGGCTCAAGCACGAGGCGGTTCTTCGTGTCATTGCCATAGTTGACGTTGCCCGTGCTGGTGCCAGTGCGGAAGTAGAAGGCGTAGGGCATGAGGCCTTCGGCCGAGAAACTCATGATGCGTGGACCGCTGTCGTAGTTGCCTGCGCCGCGAGTTCCACCCTCGTATACAGCCTTCCAACCGGCAGGCACGCAGCCACCGCCGCTGAAGTCGAACTGATCCGAGAAGATGCTCTCCTGCTCTTCCTCGCCCTCGGGCATATCCTCGCGCGCGCTACACCTTTTAAATATATAGGTGTTCACGCTCCAGGGCTCCACATTCAGTTCGGGGTTGCAGGTCTCGGCCTCCAGTGTCAAGGTGGTCTTCTTGGCGTTCTTCGAAGTACTCTCGGTGGTCACGACCGTGGCTCCGCCCTGTGTGTTGAAGGGAAGGTCGAAGGTGGTGGTGACGGTGTTGTCGGATGGGTTGAGCAGCATCACCACGATGCTGTCGCCCGTCTGGCTGAGGTAGGCCGACGAGGTGAGCTTGCCTGTGGCATCGCTCAGGACGTGACGCACACGAGTGGTGCCAGACACGTACTTGGCATAGTGCGACAGGATCCATCCACGCTTGGTGATGGCATTTTCGGTGGTGCCGTAGGTGCCGTCGCCATACACGCCGTAGTAGCGTTTCAGCGAGTAGTGAACCCACGCACTCATATTGGCCAGCATGGCATCGTTGACGCTACGGGCAAAGAGGAAGCCGTCGTCTTTCCAGTTGATGTTGATTTTGTTGTTCTGCTGACGCTCGTTGATGAGGTACTCTGTCATCCACACCTCCTTGCCCTTCTGGGCTGCAAGGGGATAGGACGAACCGTTCCAACCGTAGAAGTGTCCGCCCATGATGTCGAGCTCGGCACACGCAGCGGGGTCGTTCAGAATGGGTTCGTGCATGCTCTTGGCGAAGTGTATGGCCTCGGGAGCAATGATCTTGCATTCAATCTTGCTGCCCTGCTCCTTCAGGAACTTGGCCATCTGCTCGCCCGTCCAGATGCAGCTCTCGTAATCGGCCTTCCAGTCGGGCTCGTTCTGTATGGACACGGCGTCGATGGTCACGCCCTGTTGCTTCATGTATTTGTAATAGTCGTTCAGATAGTTAGCCCAGTCGGCATAGCGATCGACGAGCAGACTTCCGCCGTTGGCCGACTCACCGTTCGACTTCCACTCCTTGGGTGGTGTCCAGGGCGAAGCGAAGATAAACGCGCCATACTTCTTGGCCCTCTTGGCATTGGCCACACCGGCACCCCACGCACCCTTGTTCGACGAGATGTACAGGCGCACGATGTTCAGTCCCAACTGCGTCGAACCCTTGCCGAACAGCTTGTCCATGTCGCCGTCGTTCAGCCAATACTGCCACGTGGGGCTGGGCGAGAAACCACCGAATCCCGTCACATGCTGGTACTTCACTCTGCTATCCACGCTGATGGTGGCCTTACTGGTCTGTGCCGAGGCATTCAGGCCCAAAGCCATAGCCAACAATACGAATATCTTCTTCATCTTAAACTAGTTTTGGCATTAGTCGATGCAAAGATAATAAAAAACTTGCAATAAGTGTGTGTTTTTCATAGAAAAAAATGCAAGACGGGGCAAATAGTGAATACATGAACGAGTGGGAGGTGGCCAGCACTCGTGCAGGTTTTTTGCTGATGGCGTGGCGGAAAGCAGTAGATAGCGCTGCGATAATAAAATGAAACCGCTGCGATAATTAGATAAAACCCTAGCGATAAATAGGTGAAAACCGTAGCGTGTTTTCATTGCACGGCAGCTGTTAAACACGTGTTTAGCAGCTGTTAAACGCACGTTTAGCAACTGCTAAACGCATGTACGGCAGCTGCTAAACGTGAGAAATATACGACTGATAATGACGAGACCTAGGACACAAAACCATTTACCAACTCATTATGAGCACGTTACAGAGAAATAACGATACTGGATAAATAGAGTTCTCAAACACAATGTTACCGGTGCACCATCTTTCGTCCCTGACGTACGATGATCTCATTGCTCTTGGGGCGGGAAGGCTGTCCGCTGAGGTTGTAGGTATTGAGTGAGGTCGAACGGGGCGTAACAGACTGTATGCCATCGACATATCCGCCAGCACCGTAGTAACCCTTGATGATGGCGTCGACCACCTCGGGCTGTGTCCATTGCGGCACGGAGCGGTCTTTTCCATCAGATAGTCCCATCCAGTAGAAGCAAGCCATGTTGCGCGCCTTGGCTCGCTGCATGAAATAGGTGGCAAAGTCGGTGAGCTTCTTGCGCTGGGCGTCGTCGCTATAGTCAAAACCTTCGGCATCCGATCCCCACTCGCCCACGATGACCGGTGCGTCGTGCTTCTTGGCCAGATAGGTGTAGAGGTTGGTGAACATGGTGGTGATGTCGCTCTTCATCGTCGAGTTGTAGTTCAGCACGTTCCAGTAGCTGTGCACCTGGAAGATGAGATGTCCCTCGGCATCGTCCAAGGGCTTGGCCATCTGCTTCAGCGGGTCCTGCAGATGCATGTTCCAACTGCCTGCACCACTG
Source organism: Bacteroidales bacterium (assembly GCA_018064685.1). Taxonomy (GTDB): domain Bacteria; phylum Bacteroidota; class Bacteroidia; order Bacteroidales; family Bacteroidaceae; genus Physcousia. The sequence goes on from JAGHUS010000014.1 coordinate 26,293, forward strand.
CACGCTGCATAGGTATTGACGACGAGGTTGCGCTGCTCGTTGTTGCCTCCCGTGGCACGCACCGCTGCCACAAAATCCTGGGCATAGCTGTTCACTGCCTTATAGGCATCGGCTGCGTCAGCGGCATTGTATTTGGCATCGGAGGCAAAGGATGCGAAGCACCACGAACCGTACTTGTCGGTCATCTCGTTATAGCCCTCGAAGAGGAGGTGGTCGTCATAGTCCTTGAACTGCGTGGCGATGGCCGTCCAGAGGCGCGTGTAGCGGTCCTCGTACTGCTCGTAGTTGTCCATGCTGGCACGGATCCATGCCGCAGTGCCGTTGCCCGTGTCGTGATGCACGTTCAGTATGCAGTACATCCCCTCGTCGATGACGTAGTCCACTACCTGCTTCACGCGTTTCAGCCATGCACTGTTCAGCGTATAGCCGCTCCACTTGGATTGGTCCCACGTCTTTCCGACGTTGTTCAGCGTGCCGTAGTGCGGATACCATGTCACGGGCACTCGTATGGCATTGAAGCCGGCCTCCTTGAACATGTGTATCAGTGCCTTCGTGGCCTGAGGCTGTCCCCATGCCGTCTCGTAGTCCTTTGGCGTGCGGCTGCTGTAGGCCTCGATCCACATATTCGTAGCCTCGCCGCTGTTCGAATCGAGCGTATTGCCCAGATTCCACCCCACTCGCATATTTGCCACCGCCGTCTTGGCATCCTCCATCTGTGCCATGGCGTACAACGAGCTCATCATCCACACAGCCAGCAGGGCGCAGCCACACAACAATCGTCTCATCATATTCATTCGGTTTGTATTCTTTCTGCGCAAAGTTAAGGGTTTTTCGACAATCATGCAATATCTTCCGCATTTTTCTTTCGCACAATGGCACTTTTGATGCAAAAAACACGTCGCATCGAAAGTTTGCAAGAGAGAAATTTGCACCTTATTTATATATTATATATATTTGCATCTCTTTTGGCATGCTGCATACCTACGCCACGTAGGCCGAAGCCTCAGAACCGTACATTTCATAACCACAAAAACATACTAAACCGATGCGAAGACTCATCCTACCCCTTCTGTGCTGCACAATGGCCGTCAGTGCCTGGGCACAGAGTACCGCCAGAAAGTTCACTCTGTCCAATTCGTCCGACGGCGAATCGACCCTGACCGTGTATCTGCCCAGCCAAGACAAAGCCAACGGCATGGCCGTGCTGGACTGTCCCGGAGGCGGCTACTCGCATCTGGCCATGGACCACGAGGGGCATGACTGGGCCGAATACTACAACCAGCAGGGCATAGCGCTGGCGGTGCTGAAATACCGTATGCCGAAGGGCGACAGAAACATCCCGCTGAGCGATGCCTACCATGCCATGAAAGTGCTTCGCGACAGCGCCGTGGTGTGGAACCTCAACCCGCATGCCATCGGCATTCAGGGCTTCTCGGCTGGCGGACATCTGGCGTCGTCGGTGTCTACCCACGCAGCTTTCGAGGTGCGTCCTGACTTCTCCATCCTGTTCTATCCCGTCGTGTCGATGGACCAGCGCGAGTCGCACCGTGGCTCGTGTACCAACTTCCTGGGCGAGGGCGTGAACGACAAGAAGCTCATCGACGAATGGAGCAACCATAAGGCTGTACGCCGTCACCTCACCCCACCGGCAATCATCATCACGGCCAACGACGACCGCACCGTGCCTCCCGTCACCAATGGCATCGCCTACTACTCGGCCATGCGACGCAACGGCAACGACTGTGCGCTGTATGTCTACCCCACAGGCGGACACGGCTTCGGCATCCGCTCGACATGGAAGCATCACAAGCAGATGCTGACCGACCTGAGCACATGGCTCAGCGAACTCAATCTGCCACAGCCTGACGACAAGAAGATAGCGTGCATCGGCAACTCGATAACCGACGGACATGGCATCGACATGTGCGACCTGTACGGCTATCCCGCCCTGCTCGAACAGCGTCTGGGCAAGGGCTATGACGTGCGTAACTTCGGCGTGAGCGCCCGCACGATGCTCAACAAGGGCGACCACCCCTACATGAACGAGCTGGCTTGGCGCGACTGCCTGGCTTGGCAGCCCGATGTGGCCATCATCAAGCTGGGCACGAACGACTCGAAGGTGGATCATCGTCCGTTCCTCGACACCGACTTCCGCAAGGACATGCAGCAGATGCTCGACTCACTGCACGCTCTTCCCACCCATCCCCGCATCTTCCTCTGCTCGCCCATTCCCGCCTACAAGGACTCATGGACCATCAGCGACTCGGTCATCGTCGGCAAGATCATACCTATGGTGAAGGAGATGGCCGAGCAGAATGGTTGCGACTTCATCGACCTGCATTCGCTCTTCAGCAACACCGACGGTTCGATGATGCAGAGCGACGGCATACATCCCTCGCAGAAGGGCGTGGAGCAAATGGCCCAGATCATCGACAATGCCCTGCGTAACGCTCCCGCAGCAAAGCCCACTGCCAAAACGACCAAGAAGACAAAGAAGAAAGGAAAAAACTAAAAACAAGGATAATGAACGTAAAGATCAAAACTACACTGGGCGACATCACCGTTCGCCTCTACGACGAGACTCCCAAGCATCGTGATAACTTCCTCAAGCTCGCCAAGGAGGGCTACTACGACGGTACGCTCTTCCACCGCGTCATCAAGGACTTCATGATTCAGGGCGGCGACCCCGACTCGAAGGGTGCTCCTGCCGGCAAGGCACTGGGCATGGGTGGTCCTGACTACACCATCGAGGCTGAGATCAAGCCCGAACTGATACACAAGCGTGGCGCACTGGCAGCAGCACGTCAGGGCGACGAGGTGAACCCCGAGCGTCGCAGCAGCGGCAGCCAGTTCTACATCGTGTGGGGACAGAAATACAACGAGGGTCAGATGCGACAGCTGGCCAAGCAACTGGAGTTGCAGGAGATGCAGAACATCTTCAACCGTCTGGCAGGCGAGCGACGCACTCAGATAATGGAGATGCGACGCAAACGAGACCGTGCAGGACTGCAGGAATTGCAGGACGAACTGGCAGCACTGGCCGAAGCCGAGGCAAGAACAAAAGGCTGCGGACTGAGCGAGGCACAGAAGCAGGCCTACACCACCGTGGGCGGCACACCCCACCTGGACGGACAGTACACCGTGTTTGGTGAGGTGACCGAAGGACTGGACATCGTAGAGATGATACAGAATGCCGCTACAGGCCGCAACGACCGTCCCATCGACGACATCAGCATGAAGCTCGAGGTAATTGAATAACAGGCTTATCAAGCATCGGCCAGCCTAGCCACCAGCTTATCAAGCACCGGCCAGCCCACAACAGGGCATCAAGCACCGGCCAGCTTTCATCCAGTTATTTTACCAATAGAAAATATTTAAAAACAATTTGGGATATTTGGTTCGGATTTTCAAGTTCACTCTCCGCGAGCACTTCCCCCTCCGCCAACATCCTTATTCACCCCATAATTAACAACACCCCAAAAAAACATGAAACGAATCTCTCTCCTCCTGGCCAGCCTCGTAATGGCAGTAGCCGTATGGGCGCAGACCTTTGACAAGAGCCAGGGTTACCGCCTCGAGATTGGCGACGGACTGGCACTCGACAACCAGAGTGGTACCATCACGTTCACGCCAGTGAACAAAAAATCGCAATCGCAAGTGTGGAACATCCACAACACCAACCGCCCCGGCGTGGTGATGCTCTATAACCCCAACACCATGACGGCGCTGGACAACGGCAACCACGGCAGCAACGAGGGCGAGGTGCTGCCTTGGTCGCTCTCGCAAGGCAACAGCAACCAGTACTGGCAGATAAAGAGCGTGGGCGAAGACACCTACGTGCTGACCTGCGTGGCTGGCGGCCTCTCGCTGGGCTACAAAGACAACTGTCAGCCTGGCGGACGCGTGTACCAGCTGAAGGCTAAGGACACCGATGCCAACGTGCAGTGGAAACTGGTGAAGACAAACCTGAAGGTGAGCGTCCTGGACCAGGGTGGACAGAGCAAGAACGACTGGGAGAACCCGCACATCGTACAGATAAACAAGGAGCGCACTCATGCCACCATGCTGCGCTACACGGGCGAGATGGAGATGAACATCGATGCTGCCTACAAGCAGCCTTGGCTCCACACAAAGAGCAGTTTGCGCACCTACCTCAACGGCGAGTGGCAGTTCAACTGGGTGCCCAAGCCCGAGGATCGTCCGAAGGACTTCTACAAGACCTCGTTCAACGCTGCGGGATGGAAAACCATCACCGTGCCTTCGTGCTGGGAGATGCTGGGCTACGGCACACCCATCTACACCAACGTCACCTACCCCTTCAAGAACGTACCCCCACTCATCCGTCCGCAGGATGGCTACACCGTAGTGGACGAGCCCAATGCCGTGGGTAGCTACCGTCGCACCATCACCGTTCCCGCCAACTGGAACGGCAAGGAGATCTACCTCTGCTTCGACGGCATCTACAGTGCCGCCTACATCTTCGTCAATGGCAAGAAGGTGGGATACACTCAGGGCCCCAACACAGGTGCTGAGTTCGACGTGACGAAATACGTGAAGCCCGGCAAGGAGAACCTCATCTGCGTGGAGGTTTACCGTTGGAGCGATGGTTCGTACCTGGAGGATCAGGATATGTTCCGCATGAGTGGTATCCACCGCGATGTGTACATGGAGGCTCGCAGCAAGACACACGTACAAGACGTGTACATCACATCCGACTTCAACAACTCGCTGACCGAGGCCACCATGAAGGTGGACTTCAACATCCTGAACATGGGCAAGCAGAAGGAGATGACACCCTCTGTCACCATCCTCGACGCCAACGGCAAGGTGGTGGCAAAGGAGAAGAGCGCTCCCGTATCGACAAAAGGCGACAAGAGCGTGAAGGGCGTCTTCACCGTCAGCCTGAAGAATCCCGCTCTGTGGAGTGCCGAGAAGCCTAACCTCTACACCGTAAACGTAGAGCTGAATGGCGAGATCGTAAGTCAGAAATATGGCTTCCGCAAGATAGAGAACCGCAACGGTCGTGTATTCATCAACAACCAGCGTGTGATGTTCAAGGGCGCCGACCGTCACGACACGCATCCTCTCTACGGTAAGGCCATACCCGTGGAGAGCATGATCGAGGACATCGTGCTGATGAAGACGCACAACCTCAACACCGTACGCACAAGCCACTACCCCAACGACCCCAAGATGTATGCACTGTACGACTACTACGGACTCTACATCATGGACGAGGCCGATGTGGAGTGCCACGCCAACCACTCGCTTTCGCGCAACCCCGAATGGCGCGACGCCTACGTTGACCGCGAGGAGCGTATGGTACTGCGCGACCGCAACCATCCCTCGGTCATCTTCTGGTCGATGGGTAACGAGTGCGGCGGTGGCGATAACTTCCGCGAGGCATACAAGGCCATCAAGGCACTGGACGACCGCATGGTGCACTATGAGGGCATGAACGAAGCTGCCGACATGGACAGCCACATGTATCCCAGCGTGGGTGGCATCAAGCAGTTCGACAAGCGTCAGGACTTGCAGGGTCGTCCCTACTGGCTGTGCGAGTACGCTCATGCCATGGGCAACGCCATCGGCAACCTGAAGGAATACTGGGACTACATCGAGTTTGGCAGCAATCGCATGATTGGTGCTTGCATCTGGGACTGGGTGGATCAGAGCATGTGCAAGTATGGCGAGCCCACTACCAATATGTACTATGGTGGCGGCTTCAACGACCATCCCAACGACAACGACTTCTGCTGCAACGGCATCATCACGGCCGATCGTCACATCACGCCTAAGCTCCTTCAGGTGAAGAAGGTTTACCAGTACGTGGACTTCCGACTGATTGACGGCAGAAAGATTCGCATCCGCAACCGTTATGCCTTCACCAACCTCGACGAGTTCGACCTGCAGACACAGCTTACGGTGAACGGAGCCAAGCTGCCCGATGACTGCACTGTGATGCACATGCCTAGCGTGGCTCCTGGCGATAGCATCGACATCCCCGTCACCGACCTCGTGAAGAGCATCGGCGAGAAGGAACTGAAGAGTATGGACGAGTGGAACGTCATGCACCACCTCAACCTCGAACTCGTGACACGCGAGGATAAGAGCTGGGCGAAGAAGGGTCATGTCGTGGCCGACGAACAGCTGGACGGTGGTGGCAAATGGGCTCCCAATCTGGGCGACTTCTACGACGAGAGTAAGGACTACGGACAGGTGCAAGGCTACCTTCGCGACAACGGCACTCTCGACATCAAGTGCGAGACGGCAGGCGTAGAGGCTCAGTTCGACACCAAGAGCGGAAATCTGCAGAGCTACAAGGTGAACGGCAAGGAGCTCATCGCCAACGGACGTGGCATGGAGTTCGGTTTCTACCGTTCTATCAGCAACGAGCGTATGGAGTACCCCCGCAACTTCAGCATACCCGATCCCAAGGTGACATGGGAGCGCGCCACCAACGGCAGCACCATGACAGTGAAGGTGGAGCAGACTGCCAAGTTCAGCGGACAGCGCAGAATGCCTAACCCCAACGGACAGCGTCCTAACAGCGTGATGGAGGAGATTCCCATGACATTCGTCTACACCATCAACAACAAGGGCATCATCACCGTCAGCACCGAGTTCGATGCCGAGAAGCTGCGCTCACTGCCCCGACTGGGCTTGCAGGTGGGCATCGCTCCCGGATATGAGCATGTGGAATACATCGGCCGTGGTCCTATGAAGAACTACATCGACCGTTTAGATTGTGCCTTCGTGGGCGACTACACCACCACGGTCGAGGGCATGACCGAGGAGTACATCAAGCCTCAGAGCCAGGGTGAGCGTTGCGACGTGCGCCAGCTCGTCATCACCAACAAGCAGGGCAAAGGACTGGCTGTCATTGCCGACACTCAACAGAAGTTCGGCTTCAGCCTCCTGCACTACACCGACCAGGATCTCTGGCGCACGAAGTATCTGCACCAGCTGAAGAGCATCCATCTCGACGAGTCCATCCTGCACATCGACGTGGCTCAGCGAGGCATCGGTAACGGCAGCTGTGGCCCTGGTCCCGAACCTCAGTACGAGATTCCTCGCACCAAGCACAGCCTCACCTTCCACATCGTGCCTGTTAAATAAGGAGGAAGGAAGGAGGAGGATATATTGAAGTTAGAAGAAATGAGGAAACGACATAGAAGTTAGAAGAAATGAGGAAACTATATAGAAGTTAGAAGGAAAGCTTTTGACTCAGGTTAAAATGCAGAAGTAATAAGGACGAATGAACTAGGTTGGCGTATCTGGCAGATTATTCCACCAATCTACAGCCGTCCACCCATCGTCCTTATTACTACCCTCTCCTTCCCATCACCTCCCTATCGTCCCTTTTACTACTCTTTTAATACTTTTTTTACTACCCTTTTACTACCCTTTTATTCCCTTTTTACTACCCTTTTATTCCCTTTTACTACTCTTTTACTACCCTTTTACCATCACCTCCCCATCGTCCCTTTTACTACCCTTTTACTACTCTTTTATTCCCTTTTACTACTCTTTTATTCCCTTTTACTACCCTTTCAAAACAATGTCCGAAGAATTCCGATCCATGACCTCGACCGAAGCAGAAGAGAGCGGCATCACGCTGACCCCCTTCTACGACGAACTGCCCGTAACAGCAGGACAGACCGAGACGCCAGGCTACAACGAGCACTCCACCGGTCTCTACATCCCCGGTGTGCGTGCCGAGGCATTCTTTCCCGTTATGGGCCATTCCATGGAGCCCTACATCTATCCAGGCGACATCGTAGGCGTACGCACTGTCAACTCGTTCGACGGCATCAACCCCGATGCCACCTATATGGTTGTCACCCGCAGCAACGAGCGTATGATAAAGCACATCGTGCCCCCCACAGCAGACGACGACAGCATCACGCTCACCAGCGACAACCCCGCCTATCCACCCTTCCGCATCCTAAGGAACGACGTAGTGAGGGTTATGAAAGTGGTGTATAGTGGCAGAACGTACAAATAGAGAAATCACGCCCCCCCTTGCGCCAACATCCCCTATCGCAAAAACATCTCACCCTCGCACCAACATCCCCCCATCGCAAAAACATCTCCCATCTTCCCCCCCCACATTATTAATTTAATAAAGATTTGGGATATTTGGTTCGGATTCACCCCACTACCCCTCAAAACAAGATTTTTTAAATAAAAAACTAAAAACAATATGATCAACGAAGAACTGAACAAAATGATTATGGCCGCCATGAAGGGCGGCGAGAAGACCAAGGCCGAAGTGTATCGTGCCATCAAGAGCGAGTTCCTGAAATTCAAGACCGCCAAGGACGCTAAGCCCTTTGACGATGCCGCAGAGATAAGCATCCTGCGCAAGATGCACAAGGAGCGCGAGGATGATGCCAAGCTGTTTGAAGCCAACGGACGTGCCGATCTGGCCGATCAGAACAAGTACGAGGCCGCTGTACTAGCCGACCTTCTGCCCCAGGCTGCCAGCGAAGACGACATCCGCAAGCAGATCGATGCCTTCATTGCCACCACCGGCGAACCCAAGCTCGAAAAGAAGAACATGGGCGCATGCGTCAAGTTCGTCAAGGCGGCTCTGCCCACAGCCGATGGCAAGACCGTCAGCACCATCGTGATGCAGGTTATCAACAGTTAGTAATCAAGGCTATAAGCATTCAGAAAACATGAAAAAAATCCTTTCCCTCATACTCCTCTCTTGCGCCTTAGGCGGTTCTGCTTTCGCGCAAGACGCCACAGTGAGCAGTCCCGATGGCCGTATGAAGGTCGACTTCAACCTTCGCGACGGGCGTCCCACCTACAGCATCACCTACGACGGACAGCCCGCCATCCTCGAGTCTCCCCTCGGCTTTGTGGCCAATACGGGCGACTTCAGCCAGAACCTCACCCTCACCTCGTCAAAGACAAGCGACAAGCCTCTTGCCATCAGCTACACGCTCGACCGCTCCAAGCAGTCGAAGGTGCAGAAGGAGGCCAACCAACTGGTCATCAATCTCGAGGGCGGACTTGCCTATCGCGGTGGTTTCCGCCGCATCACCAATGGTGCAGCCAACGACCCCGGTTCGTTCGAGGCCAACTCGGGTCAGGCTGTCGACCCCAGCATCAAGCTGACTTATGCCATCGAGTTCCGTGTCGAGAACAACGATGTGGCCATCCGCTATAACATTGGCAACCAAAAGAGTCGCGCTAACGAGAAGACCTTCTCCATCCGCATCATGGACGATAAGACTGGCTTCCGTCTGCCCAATGGCACCACCACCTTCCTCACTCCCCAAAGCCATGCCATGATTGGTTGGAAAGGCACGAAGCCCAGCTACGAGGAAGGTTACGGATACGACGAACCGATGGGCAAGAAGAGCCAGTACGGACACGGCTACACCTTCCCCTGCCTTTTCAAAGTTAAAAGTGAGAAATCAATAGTCAACACTCCCAAGGCAAAGGCTAGCAAACAGAGCATCAAGGGCAACGAAGAGTCTATGTGGGTGCTCATCTCCGAAATCGATGTCGACTCTCGCTACTGCGGTTCGCGTCTTGGCGATGCTGCCATGAATGCCGATGGTTCAGGATTCTACAAACTTGAGTTCCCCATGCCCGAGGAGAATGCAGGCAACGGAACCATCGAGCCTTCGATGTCGCTACCCAACAGCACTCCCTGGCGCACCATCACCGTCGGCAATTCGCTCAAGCCTATTGTCGAGACCACCATTCCCTGGGATTTCGTTGCTTCACGCTACACTACAAGCAACAAATACCAGTTGGGCAAGGGCACATGGAGCTGGATCGTTTGGCAGGACAACAGCATCAATGTCGACGACCAGAAGAAGTACATCGCCCTCTCCAAGGCCATGGGCTTCAAGTACGTGCTCATCGACAACTGGTGGGACAACAATATCGGTCGCCAGAAGATGGAGGAGCTCATCAAGTACGCTCATTCTCAGGGCGTCGACGTCTTCCTGTGGTATTCGTCCAGCGGTTACTGGAACGACATCGAGCAGGGTCCCATCAACATCATGTCCAGCACCATCAAGCGTAAGGCCGAGATGCGCTGGATGAAGCAGCAGGGCGTGAAGGGCATCAAGGTGGACTTCTTCGGAGGCGACAAGCAAGAGACGATGCGCCACTACGAGAACATCCTCTCCGATGCCGACGACTGCGGCTTGATGGTCATCTTCCACGGCTGTACCATTCCCCGCGGCTGGGAGCGCATGTACCCCAACTATGTGGGTAGCGAGGCCGTACTGGCCAGCGAGAACATCTACTTCGGTCAGGGTGCTGCCGACAAGGAGGCCAAGGATGCTGCCACACATCCCTTTATCCGCAACGCCATCGGTTCGATGGAATTCGGCGGATGCTTCATGAACCGTCACATCCACAAGGGCAACAAGGGTGGCAACACACGTCGCACCACCGATGCACACGAGTTGGCCACCTGCATCCTCTTCCAGAATCCCATACAGAACTTTGCCATCGCTCCCGAGAACCTCTGGGGTAAGCAAGCATCGGATGCCAAGATCGAGCAGTTCGCAGACATGCTCAGCCAGCAAGGCAACGGTTCGTTCGAAGCATCTTCCTCCGCCACAGCTCCTGCCACCACCGACTATAATGCCGATGGCGCAGTAGCTCCCGCCCTCTCAATGGACTTCCTTCGTCACGTCCCCACCACATGGGATGAGACACGCTTCATCGATGGCTACCCAGGCAAATACGCAGTACTGGCACGCCGAAGCGGTTCCACCTGGTACATCTGCGGCAACAACGCCACAGGCGCTCCTCTCACCCTCACACTCAACCTCGACATGCTGCAGAAGGGCGACACAGCCACACTCTACAGCGACGACCTGAAGACGCGCGAGCCACAGAAGAGCGATGTAAAGTACAACGGAAAATCACTCAACATCACGATGGCCGATCAGGGCGGCTTCGTGTTGGTGAAGTAAAAACAGCGTAGAGTGTACAGTTTAGAATATAGAGTGTACAGTTTAGTGTGTAGAGTTTAGAGCAGTTTAGAAAGTTATTCGACATGCGTCTCATCAAGCTTCGCAGTCATAGTTGTTGAGTTGAAAAAGTAAACTTACTAACTTCACACTCTAAACTCCCCAACTTCTCTGAACTCTACACCCTAAACTCTGAACTAAAAATTACTCTAAACTTAACAACTACTCTGAACTCTACACCCTAAACTCTAAACTAGAAAAAACGTGTTAGAACTAACAAACAAATACCGCACCCTCACCCTACGCATCGACACCGAGCATGCCGAACCCATAGCGCTCATCGATGCTAGCGGCGAGAACCGCCTGTGGAAAGGCGACAGCGAATACTGGTCGAAGCACGATCCCATCCTCTTCCCTACCATCGGCAAATGCTTCGACAACCGCATCATTGTCGATGGCAAACCCTATCCCATGCCCAAGCACGGCTTTGCCAGCAAGGGTCCATGGCAGATAGTGGAACACGCCACCAACGATATGGGCGAAGACCATCTCATTCTCGAGTTTCACGACAATGCCGACACCTTCACCCACTACCCCTTCCACTTCCGTGTGCAGCAAACCTTCGAGGTGCAGAATGACAACACACTGCAGGTCAGCTGGCGTGTGAGCAGCGATGTCGATCTGCCCTTTATGATGGGTGCCCATCCCGCTTTCACTCTGCCCCATTTCGATCCTAACGACAAGGTGCACGGCTATCTGCAGTTCGACATCCCCACCATCGAGAGTCATGTCGTGCAGCCCGATGGCTATCTGCACGAGGAGACCGTGACGGTAGACCTGCAAGAGGACACAACGGCATCAACGCCACTCCATCCCAAGTATCTGCTGCCCCTCACCAACACCACTTTCCAGTGCGACACACTGCTCGACACCCGAGGCTTCAACCGCGAGGTCACCCTCCTCGACAAGCAGCACCGTCCCCTCGTCACCCTTCGTCACGTCATGCCCGTCCTGGCCCTCTGGGCCCCCAAGCACGGCTGCTGTCCATTTGTGTGCATCGAACCCTGGTGTGGAGCCAACGATGCCCCCGGCTACGATGGAGAGTTCAAGGACCGTCCATTCCTCCAACATGCTGCTCCCGGCTATGACTGGACCGACTCCTACACCATCCACGTCCACACACTCCCAGAGGCATAACCCACATTATGCCGACATCATTTACACCAACCGTTCCGAATAGCTACCGGGCTTTGGTTTGTTTGGCAACCTTACCCGCTTTTGGAGACGTCCAAAATGCAGTCATATGCCTTATATGAAGTTTCTGTTCGTTAGGCCAGATGTTTGCCGACGGCTTCCTTCAGATTCCACCTCGCGACTTTTGGCGACGGCAAAAATGTAGACACCCTTGCCTTGGGCTATGTGATTTCCGCTATTAGGGCTCACTCGGGACTTGCACCCGTTAGACAATGCTCATGCCGAGCGTACCAAAAAAAAACACAAGCAGATTGTTTCAGATCCGCCTGTGGGCTAAATTCAAAAAAAATCACAGAATAGGGTAAGGTAAAAACGCAAAAAAGCCGTATCCGAGTCTGTTACGACCCAGATACGGCTTACATACGTTCTCTAAATATGATGTTTATAAGTCCATCTCCGGAACTTGTGGTGAGTGAGCTTGCCCTGAGTCTATCGAAGGGAACTCATACACTTCTCAACATCTTCCAGAGGAACATTGAGTACACGAGATACATAGAGTGGGGTGATAGGTTCGAGGTTACCTTCTGCACGTTCCTTGCCAATGAGGTAGGTGATGTCCTTTTTCAGCAATTCCATTTTGCGTTTTTGCTTTCCCATTTGAGGAACGAAGAGGTAAACACAAAATTGCCATAATGCTTTCAGATATTTCATGAGTCGGTGGATTTAGATTGCAAAGTTAAGTAACACTTCCTCTGGAATCGAAGTTCCGAGGAACGCATTGAGCCTTTCAAGGGGATTCTCTCCCTTTTCATGCGCTTCAAGTATTGTTTGTTGTGCTTTGAATGTGAGAATCATAGAAGAGTCACTACAACCAGTACATTGATTGGCTGTATATTGTGCCATTTTCAAATAGAAAATCTTATTTTATCTTTTGTAAAGATGAAAAATCTTTAATCTCCATGAACCAAAAGAATAAGTTATGTCAATTGAATTATACTGTACAATTGCTTTTTCCAGTATCATTAATGCTCTTTGAATATCCTCTTTACAAAGCACATACGCCAGTCGTACTTGATTCTTACCCAAGTCAGGAGTCGTATAGAAACCAGTTGCAGGAGCCATCATGATAGTCTCACCAGTAACAGGCAAGTCTTTAGCATCAGAGGACTTCAAAGTTCCAGTCCTCTCATCCTTGTATCCAAAAAGCCTCACTTGCAATCGAATACAAATGAGGCGTATTCATTTATCGAATTAACCCAATCAATTGCTTGTTTCACGCCTTGTCAGCCAGAAACGATGATCCTTGTCAAAGAAAACAATAAAAAACGTATTCCCAACAACATGACCAATGATAACAGGCTTTCCCTTCACATGAATTCTCGCCCAATGAGCATCATCAGGCACATTCTGAGGAAAAGTGAAATCAGTCTTATCCTTTGACGGGAAACCCTCATACAAAGCAAACTTATCATCATCAATCTGCTCACGCTACGAACGTTGGCAATACCCTTTGAGCACATCCAACGCATCTGCAAGCAAACCCTCGTTTTGCCAAGTCAGAAGCGTATGCTCCGAAGGCTGATCATCATTATAATACTGAAGGCTGATCTGAAAATTACCCAATCGCTCAGGGTCATTCACACTCCTTTCCTTCTTCTCCTTCAGTACCTTTTGAATGAACGACTCCTGCTTATGCTTCTGGAATCCACCCTTACCCATTCAGCTCCTGCTTATAATAAGTTCTGGTCAGCTCCTTCGACATAGGCACGCTACACTTATCACCAGCAGCATAACCAACTCTTGCCATCTTCCAAGGATCCTCACTATGAGTAGCAGTCTCCAAGTCTAAATCAGTCCATTTTGTCAATGTGTCAAGAACCTCAACGACAAACTGTTTCTGCGAACTTGCCAACATATCAAAAGCAGTATCAGGATCCTCAACATTCAAATCAGAGAACGACAAATCCGCAAAGAGCACAGACTTATCCTTGAAGCTATCATAAACCCTTCGGCTAACAGGTCCATGCATCCAAGCCTCAAACTCATCCTCCACCAATTCCGTGTCAAAATAAGCAAGATGATAAGCATCGCAATAGAACAGCAATTTCTGCAATTTCAAATGCGACATAGGACCATAATGCTTGATAATATAGTTACCGAGCACTACCGAGTCAATTTTTCTCAATGTATTTTGAATATCCATAATGGCTATTGGTTATATCTACAAAATAGTTTGCAATGCAAAACTACACATTTTCCGCCATTTAATCACCAACCCAACTGTTAAATCTTATCAACAGACATCATTTTCTTAATGTTTGGTTCATCAGATACTTTTTTCCTGCCCAATGGCAGGCTTTTTTCTGAGGCACGAGCCTTTTTCTGATTTGATGGATGGCTTTTGCAGACGTGCAAAATGCAGAGCTCTTGGCACAAGGGTTGATGATATGAGTGGCTTCAGCTGTCGGGAAGCTTTCTTACCAGCAGATGAAGGTGCTCATAGCATCAAGGGCTTTGCAGAAGCCCCTCATCCTTCAAATCCTTTTTTATCTCATCTTCTCAGAGGAAATGTTTTTCTTGTTTTTTGCGAGTGAAGCGAGCGGTTTTTGCCGCAGGCGTGTTTTTGTCTAAAAGAAAGTCATCGTCATCGTTACAAATTACACAAAGGTGTCAGACACCTTTGTGTAATTCTACGCCATCTCTATCTTTTTGCCAGAAGGCAAAATCAATTCTGGGTTCTTGCACCCTCTGATGATGCCCTCTGAAATACCAGTCATACGACTAAGATGTCTGATGCTGATGCCAGCATCCCTCACCACAGCCAATGCCGAACGCATCCGTGTCTTGTCAAGTCGCTGAAATTCCGTAATCGAATCCGTGCAGGTCAACCCCAACAACGTATCCAAAATCAATCTATCCAACGAATCCGCATCCACCTTATCCTTCTTCGCTTGTTGCAAATTACACAAAAGTGTCTGACACCATTGTGTAAATCTGTCAATCAAAGAAGTATCTTCAACCACCTCCGAGGCATCATCTTCAATCGTTCGTATATCATCATCCGTCAGTTCTGTTTTCGCAATCTGCTTTCTATCAACCATTTTCGAAAGCATCTCATATTCGCGCTTGATTATTTCGCGAGCATCCGAACCTGGAGCAAACTCTTCTTCCTCCACCTCTCTATTCACCATCAGCACCCATTCCCTGATTTCTTCAGGCGACATGCCGAATGCCCCTTTATCCAATGTACAAATCAAAGCTTTATCAGCATCCGAAGATGGATTTTTACACAAAGGTGTCTGACACCTTTGTGTAATTTCTCGATAGGAGGAATACTGATACTGCCCAGGCAATTCGCATACACCCGACTTCACAGGGTTACGATGGATGTACTTCAGTAATGTGCGAAAATAATCTGGATCGTCCACCGGTTCGCTCTTAAACCTATCCTGATACAAGTGTCCTACCCTTTGGTAGCGCATATTGAAAAATCGCGCATAAGCTGAACCGATGCGCTTCACCACATCTGCCAGCGGTACCTTATGCGTACCCAAAAGCAGGTGCACGTGATTGTCCATCAAACAATACGCATACACATCAAAGTTCGGCTCATCCACAGTTTTTCCTTCCGTATTGGTCACTTTCGACTGATACATAATCCGCAGAAAACCCTGATAGTCCTCCGAAAACTCAAAGATTCTTTGTTTATTCACGCCCCTGAGCATCACATGATAGATGCCCGAGACACTCACTTCGCGTTGCTTTCGTCCCATAGTTGATATCTTTTTGGCTGACAAATTACACAATGGTGTCAGACACCTTTGTGTAAATCCTCATCTTTTATAACGCAGAATCCGTTTATTTATTGTGTTAAAGGAGAAGAAAATTACACAAAGGTGTCTGACACCTTTGTGTAAAATCTGGTCTGGAAATGTACCAATCCAAAAGAATGATAGCGTTTTATGAAAATTCGCGAGCAAAAATTACACAAAGGTGTCTGACACCTTTGTGTAATTTTACCCGAAAAGAAAAAGTCATCGTTCTCGTTTTCGTATAGATAATCATAATGAAAATGCATCGTTTACTTTATCGTTATCGTAATGAGTGTATCGTCATCGTAACGAGTGCATCGTCATCGTAGCCAAGTGTATCGTCATCGTAACGAGTGCATCGTCATCGTTATCGTGCCGAAGGCGTAAGGAACTCCTCTGTCTCTACGGGGTCGTATGCTCCATCCTTGGCCTCAAATATCGTGGTGCCGTCCTCCAGTGCCACGAAGGTATGCCATGCGGCTCGGGGCACTACGACACCCGAACACTCACTGCCGGCCTCCATCATCACACGCTCCAGCTCCTGACCCTTGCTGTCGTACATCGCCTCATAGCCTCTGCCCTTCATCACTATCACCACCTCGTTCGTGTCGCGGTGGCGGTGTATGGGGATGACCGTGTCCGTCATCAGCACGTTCAGCATCTTCATCGAGGTGTCGTGCCATGATGGGTTCCCATCGGCATCCTTCGGCTCGAAAGCCTCCGTCCTCAGGTCATAGTGTATACGTCTGCGGGGTGAAGCCTCTGCCCGAGACTCCACCTCGCCAAACAATTCAAAATCTAGTCTCTTCATCACAGCAATGCAATTCGCAAAAAGGTTCAAAATCCAGTCGTTTCATCACAGCAACAGTTTCACTACTCTTGCTGCACCCAATGGCTCTCTCTTCACCACCTCCAGCACATGGTCCTGCTCCATCTCAAACAGGATGGGATACACACGCATGGGGTCAGCACCACTCTCCTTCACGATGTCCTCTACATTCACACTCTCCTTGCCCGTCAGGTACTTCACTATGGCAAGCTGATCTTTCTCTTTGTTGTTCATATCTTCTGGTTTTTTGTTAAGTTTCTCTTTGTAAGTAATGAAATAATCCTCATACGCACCCTTGTCCAGCCACATCTGCAAAGCCTTCCACCATCGCTTGTCGCCCAGGTGCGTCACTCTCGACATCTCGTTGAACTTCCTGAACGCCTTCGTGTTGTGCTTCTGCTGATAATGCAGGAACACATACGTGCCCCACACCAGCAATACGGCAGCACCGATGGTCACGTACAGCTGGCACTCCTGACAGCATCCAGCCCTGTACACAGCATACCACACTGCCACGACCAGCAGGTTCAGCAGCAGCTCGCTCAGTCCCGTTATCAGATGACTCACGCCCGAGGCAATGAACGCATGGTGCAGATGCGTCTTGTCCGCACTGAACGGACTCACACCCCTCATCACGCGGGCCGTCATCACCCTCAGCGTGTCAAACACCGGCACGCTCGCCACCGCCAGCATCATAGCCACCACACACAGCACCCTGCCCTCGCCGGCCAAGGCCGTCACCGTCTCGGCGTTCTTGCTCGACAGCATGCGTATGATGAACCAGCTCACCAGCAGTCCCATCACCATCGTTCCGGCATCGCCGATGAACATTTTGCTTCTCGAACCAAACACATTATGCACATAGAACGGCACCAGTGCACCCGCAAAGCAGAAGGCCAGGGCCGCATTGCTCACATCCCCTCGTTTCACGAATATCACACCGAATATCACCGAGCAAGCCATGCACAGTCCGCTCGACAGTCCGTTCACGCCGTCCACCATGTTATAGGCATTGATGATGCCTACGCCCGCGAACACCGTCAGTGGCACACCTATCCACCACGAGAACTTACCCACGCCCCACAATCCGTGAAACGAGTCCACACACATGCCCGAGCCATATATCACGCCCAGCATCACCAGCATCTCTATCACCAGTCGTGCCCGTGGCGTCAGTCCCATGATGTCGTCCAGCGCACCCACATACAGCATGATGCTCGCGCCCATCAGCACCGGTCCGATGCCTATCAGCTGCGATCCCTGTGTCAGTACATCTACGTCCCATCCACGCGACACTATTGCCGTGCTTGCGAACGTCAATATTCCGAACAGCAGTCCGAAGAACACCGCTATGCCACCCAACACCGGCACCGGTGTCTTCTGCAGTTTTCTGGCATCCGGGTTGTCCACCAGTCCCTTAACTTTCGCTACCTTCAGGATCTTCAGGAAGATCCAGTGTACGGCATAGACTGACATCAGCCAGCTCAATGCCAATTGCAAATAAATATTCATTGTTTCTTGTGTTTTGATTTCGTCAACATACAACTAACCGCACGGATTGTGTGAGTGGGTAATGACCTACTCACACAATCCGTGTAGTTAGCATATAAATAGAAGAAATACTATTTCAAATGGAAGATGGTATATCGTAAGTCAATAAACCCTCCACCAAATAAAAAAAAATATTCACGATTCGTGAATAAAGTTATAATGCTTTGAGGGCATTTCCCAACTATACTACAAAACGAAAAATGTATATAAGGAAACGTCTTTTTTAGTTATCGCATGAAGTTACTTCTTTGTCAAGAACTTCTGTCTCATTTTACTACCATAAATCCACGCAATCATCTTCACAGGCATCAAGCGGAATACTAGGCGGCTGATCGGATAAACATACCTCCATGTCAGCACACCACGCAAGTCCTTGATTCCTCTCATATACACCTTGAACTCTGGCCATGCTTTCTGACGACTCCTGCGTTCAAACATACCACCCGAACACTCGAAGTAGTACACTACATCCTGCAGATTACTGATGCTGTATCCCTGCCTCAAGATGTCATACCACAGTGCAATATCTTCGTTCAGCGGATAGCGGTCATCATAGCGTACGCCACCCTCTCGGAAGATATGCATCCTCATCACAACCGTAGGGTGTGCACATGGCGAAGCCTTGCAGATATACTTCTCCAGGTGATGAGTCGGGTATCTACGAATGCAGAGACACAGATGCTCTTCATCAAATTCCTGCATTGCACCCCCCAACACATCTACATCTCCATGCTCCTCGAGGTACTTCACTTGCAATTCGAAGCGTCTAGGAGCCGAATAATCGTCCGAGTCATTTCTTGCTACAAGGTCACTCGTCACATGCTCCAAACCCTTATTCAGGGCAGCCGTCAATCCCATGTTCGTCTCGTTCTTTGGCGAGCACAGTTTGTCGCCAAGCACCCCACGCCATTTCTCTATAACGGCATACAGCTCATCCGTCAGCGGACCGTCCTCCACCAACACTATCTGATCCGGTTTCCGCGTCTGGTCATCCCACACGCTCTTCAGACTTCTGTCCAAATGTGCGCCAGTCTCTTTCCTATAGACCGACATCAGTACTGATAATGTCAACATATTTTGCATAGTATGTTCTATGGGGTTATTTACTCAGTTTATATTGCAATGTGCTCCATATGCGACCCAGCACAATGAAGTACTTCTTCAGGTCAAAGAACTTCATGTCGCTCTTTATCGTCACCTGTCGCTTCTCTGCCTTGGGATTCATGTCCTGCAGGTGCTTTATAACCATCGGGAAGATGTTATACTCATCCAGCACCTGTTGTTTGGCCGTCTCCACATCCTCGGCATAGCGTCCTGCAAAGTCTCCTGACAAAGCTTCGTCTATGATGCGTATTGCACCCTCTGGGTCGTGTATATCAATGGCACGATAAGCGTTCTCGCTGAAATACTTGCCCACGTTCGGACAACCATAGTAGAACGTGAAGGCATTACCCAGAAACGAGTCTGCCAGCTTCTCTGTCCAGTAATAAGGTTCCGAACTGTTCTCCAGCGCAATGTGGTATTTGTATGGAGCCACCACATCCCACTTGTCGTCAAAGCCATTGAAACCCTTGCCGAATATCTCCAGCTTATCGCCATAGTGCTCCTTCAGTTTCTGCACAAAGGCAATGCGGTCTCTGTGTCCCTTGGTGAAGCACTTGTTGCTCGATATCACCGATATCAGCTTTGTCTTCTCCGGACGTTCCGTCTTGAACTCGTCATATCCACGGCTGTAGGTCACCTCACTATCGTGCTGACCCACACGACCGCAATACCATCCCAGGCAAGGCTGATCCATCACCACGTTCTTGTGCTTGATGTCACTTCTGCACGACACGATCTTGCCAAACTGATCCGTAAACTTCCGTGCATAGTGATACACCGATTCCGGCTCCGTAGGGAAGAACATAGTATTCTCCGGAGCCACACAGCAAGTCTCCTCACCTCCGTCCATATCCTTGCAGAATACAGCCCAGAAGTCAGCCTCCTCCACCTTGTCGTTGATGTAGAATTTATAGTCTCCCCACACAAAACTGCCCTTGGGAGCCTGTCTGTTTATACCCTTATAGTTAGGGTACACCGTAAGTTTCACTTTATACATAAATATATTGGTATTTTTATTTCGTTAATTTTATACTCGTGACCTTATTCAAGGCATAGCCTCCGGCTACACTTATCGTCATCAAAAGCAAGAAGCCTAACAGCCATGAGTCAGTCAGATTCATTACTGAGAACCGTCCGAATGCAAACACATGATGCACCAAATAGATCTCGAAACTGATATTAGCCACAAAGCTAACCACCTTGCTCTCCTTTACACTTCTGAAAATCACCATAGCAATGCAAAGGCATGCCATTGCAGCTGCTATTCCAAGAAGTTTTGCTATTACATCATTTCCCTCATGCCAGTCACAATAATAGCAAATCAACGTACATGCTATTACCGCTACACCCAACAACACGCCTATAGTCTGTCGTTTGCCACACCATTCCACAATCCCTGGCGCTTTGTCAAACATTATCACAAACAAAGCGAGGTAAGTAAACATATAGCCCGGAAGCCCCTTTGATGACACAACTACTTGAAGCAAAATTGCGACAGCGATCAACAATCCATATTTCCACGAATTGCCCCCCCTAATCAGTTTTTTAAGTCTGCTCACCGGCACTACTGCCAAGTAGCAGAACGCTATCATTGACATAAACCATAGATGTCCAAAACCATCCAACTTGTCAAACCATGGCAGATAAGCAAAGTGCATCACAACGTCCTTTATCCCAATATGATAGCCACCTACCGCAAGACAGAACGCAAACATCAAAACAAGGAATGGATAATATACCCAACTCAGTCTTCCAAAGCGATGTTTCAAAAAGTCAAAACCATACGATGGTCTTCCTTTTTTGTTCCATGCCATACCAAGCAGCAATCCCGACATCGTAAGGAACAAAGCGTTAAAGGTGCCACCACACCAACCGCCTAACCAATTTGTTTCGCTAAAGTTATAGCAGAAGTGGCACAAAACTATACCCACGATAGCGATTGCACGTAGGTAATCAAAAGCAATAATTCTATTCATTTCTTATCTATATCCGTTACTCTTCATCCAGCAGAAATGCCACAATCGCCAAATGGGCGACCAAGCAATCTCCCAGAATCCGTATTTCAAAAATCTTCTGTTTCTCTTAATTCCATTCCACACTCGGTGTATGGGATTGCTTTCATTATCGAAAGCAACCTTGTTACTCTCATCATAATGCCCGAAATTTCCTCCTGTCATAATCTCGCTTAGCAACTCGGCTCCCGCCT
Organism: Bacteroidales bacterium; assembly: GCA_018064685.1. Taxonomy (GTDB): domain Bacteria; phylum Bacteroidota; class Bacteroidia; order Bacteroidales; family Bacteroidaceae; genus Physcousia. The sequence continues at coordinate 47,941 of JAGHUS010000014.1, forward strand.
CAGGATCAGGCTCACAAAGCAACAACTCTTCTGGCATCCCAAACACATTGTGCAGAATATCCATCAATCCTGCAGCAAATCTTTTCATACCGAGCTTGTCAATCCGGTCAACGATGGTTTTAATGTTTTTTGCGGAGCCTTTTTTATCTAATTTTGAAACCTGCTGAAAATTTCGCAAGACGAAATAATAATCAATGAATTGCCGTAAACCAATCCCTTCTCTCAGCAAATGCTGATACATGTGAACCATAAGGAACACGAGATTAAACTCAGTTGTAGGAACACAAATCCCAGTGTTATCGTTATCGTACAAACATACCTTGTTTGTCATACACTCCTTTTCATGTTCCTTGCAGAACTTCTTCCACCTCCTATTCGTTAGCGGATTCCTGAATATTGCAGGTATAGGATGAACTTCAACTTCAGTATCTGCAAACAAATCCCACACAATATGGTTAGCCACCACGCTACACTCTGGTTGAGATAGGCGCACATAATCTATTGTCTTCTTATAGTCACCCGGAACCCAAAGGTCTATATCTCCACTCTGTCTAAGCAATTTCATATCGCCATATAGAGTAGCTACTCCCTGTCCCTTCAGTACGCACGAACGCAATCCATCGGATGAAAGTTTCTCTTGCACCTCAACACATTGTCTATTCACCACCTCATTCCGTTGTTGGATTTTTGCCGCCATTCCCATCCAAGTGAGGTATAGCAACTCTGGCGGCTCCTGCCGTTGTGCTTGTAATTTTTGCACTCCGGCAAAACATACCCCCACAAGGCTCTGCTTCTTCGCCATCGCATACAATTCGCCCCACTCATCCGCACTTGGCGTATGAGAGAGGCAACTCCGCGTGCCAATGGCAACTTGTATTAGTTCGAAAAATGTTTGTTCTATCATTAAACTCGATTGAAATTTATCTGATGATTGATTTTCAAATCGCTACCACCCAATTCTTCTTTCATATAGTGCTGTGCTTCATGCACATACTGGCAGTTGGCGGCATTGACCAATTCCACATAGGTCTTATCCTTGTATGTGCAACGTTTAAAGCGATCCATGAAATACGAATAGTCGGTGTGATGTTCAGGTACAGGCTGACCAGGAGCGACATAAGAAGCCATGATAACAGGGTCGTAATAGATGTCCTTATCGTGAACACCATCAATCGGAATAGCAACTACTTCATCATGCTCATACCAGTTGTCAATACCGTCCAATTTATATTTGGCGGTTATGCCTGTTTCATCAATCTCCAGAATTCTAAAGACATTATTTGTATAAATCAGAGAATCTGCCACTTTTTGATATTTCTCTTTCACGAGCATAACAAAATCTCCTACCTCAAAAGGTTCCATCTTGTCCTTCATAGATACTAATCTGCTTTCTATCAAACCTCGGTCAGCAAGTCTCTTTATCGAGGAGCGTATTGCATCTTTATCCTGTTCCAAGGCAAAAACTATAGTTTCCAAATCTGTACTGATGTTCTCTTTCAAAAAATCCAATACCTCTTTGTCGAGTTTGTTGGCATCATATTCTCGGATAGCCGTTGCAAACATGCCAAATCCTTCTATATTGTCTTTACCACTCATATTTGGTATTGACAGGTATTGGCCATCCTTGCATTCACCATATAATCTGTTAAGGACAAACCTTGTATCTTCGTCATCAATGCTATCATTAACCCAATCTTTAAATTCAAACCCATCAACAGGGAAGAAATGATATGGATTGAACTTTTCAATAAAGCCAAATGTAATTGTTCTTGGAGCTGGTTTGCGACTTACATTAGCAAAGACTATCATCTGGGCAAAGTATTCTGCATGCAATTCCATGAATGCTTTCAACTCTATTTTGGCTTCGTCAACAACAATAAATTTGTTGCCCTTGCCTATCTTGATGTCAGAAAGTTCAAGAGCATAATTCAGATTCCAATCTTCTTCGCCAAATTTCGTGAAATAGGTTCGTTGGCACCAGCTTGCCAATTCAACGTATTGATTTCTGCTTAACAACAATTCGGAAGCACCTCTTTGTTGGTATTCCTCAAGATGGAGCAATAGCAATCCACCAATTTCTATCGCATAGTCGCTAATAAGTTCTTTGAGAAGGTCTTGAATGATATTCTGGTATTCTTCTTTTTCATTCACAACTCCGTGCTCTACCGCCTCTTTTGCAGCCTCATTATTCATCAGCCACACCAGAGAGGATTGGTTATTGATATTCCTTCTCAATTTATAAAGTTCCACCAACAAGTGAAACTCTCTGATAAGAGCATTTTGAGTAGCCAATCGTCTCATGCTTCGACTTCTCAGATACTCCTCCACGCTCTTCTCGTCCCGGGCAACCATTTCCCTCAACTTCCCTATAGCAACCTGCTCGTCATCCTCCACAAAAAGTCTTGATAAGTCCTTATGGTAAAGTTTGCCTACCATCTCATCATAGAAATACAGGTCAAACGAGTTAACCATCATTATCTTTTTGTAGTCCTTGTCAAGATCGTATGTTTCCTTTGACTCTTGCTTGGGGAACAATTTATTCATCAAGTCTATTGTACCATCCCATGCATTTTGCCTATTTGCCAGAAGCGTTTCCATATCCTTCTTCTGATAAACCACAGACTCGCTACTTGACGTAATAAAGTTCCCACGAACCACAAGATCAGCTTCCGAAAGCATATAATAAGCTTCAATATCCTTATATCTCAACAAAGTCAGACGAAGGAAATCTTTGACATCCACATCGTTTTTGACTTTAGGGAATCTTGACATGAAGATATTTATGAAACGCTTTACATGTCGCATAACGCCCAATGCACTTATCACTTCATACCCCAAATTATCCCAAGCATCCAAGAGTTCCGACTTTGTAATTGCGTCCTGCTCTTCGAATGCAATCTGCTGTGTCAGGTAATTACGCACATAGTTCCTTTCGGTGTAAATGCTATGAGCTGGCAAAGCAATCTCATAATTGAAGTATTTATCCGTAAACACCTGTTCTTTGTCAAAGCCCAGATAATGCCTCAACACGCTGTTCGTATAGTCTTTATCGTAAGCAGTAATGAAGAACGTATTCTTGAAATTACCATTTCGGTCTGTCAGCTTCAGAACCTCAAGAATCTCCTTCGCTGTCAAGCGATCAAGGTCTTCAATAATGATAAATATCTTTCGCCCTATTTCCTCAATGGCGGCTTCAACACGCGCCTTATCGTCATCACCCACCAGATTCTCTATGGCATCAAGAGATCTGTATATCCAACCTTCACCATCGAGCGAACGAATGGAGCGTGCATACTTGCCCATCATCTTTATAACCCCTGTATGGTATTGGCTCAACTCCACAGAAAGGACGGAAAAGAAATCGGCACTAATTTGTTTATAACTTACAGATGATCTTGGATAAAATCTCACCACAATACCATCCGAATCTTTAATCTGCTTCTCCAAAAGGTTTAGGAAAGAACTTTTGCCAATTCCCCACTTGCCGGTAATACCTACTGTAAAACCACGTTTGCTGACATCAGTCGCCTTAAGGTCTGCCAGCAAAGCACTAGCCATTCTGTGGTAACCGAAGTAATCCTCATGCTCATCTTCGATGGGCATATCAAGGAGCATAGTTCTACTAGCAGATTCCTCTTCATCTCTCCTTTTGTAAGCCTTACGCCTAACTATCAACCAGAGGTAGAGAAGGAACACCGTATCAGCGTATGCTAACACACAATGCCCATCGTGCATCAATCCCCAAAACACAAAAGTACCATCAATGATTCGATAATAAGCGTAGAATAGCACCACGAACGAAGCCAAAGCTACATACTGGTGTTGAATGTACAAATCAGTCCTTCGTGTTTTTGCATACAAGTAGCAACCTGCACACAGAGAGACAATTATTATTGCTCCGCCCAACCAAGCCTCAGAGAGTTCTGCGATAGCATGTTCTTGCAGAAATTGCAGCAGTCTTGTAATATATGTGTTTGCTGCCAAGCATAATATGCAGCAGAAAAGCATAATGCCATAAACAGCAAGCGTTGACCTATGCTCTAACATTAGTTTGTATAGTCTCATATTGAAGATAATATTGTTCCGTTCGCGGAATCGAACCGCCACTAATTTCATTATTAGATAGAAATCTCAACAGCTTCCAATGTCATTCATATTCCCAAGATCTACCATCATCAATCGAATTGATGAGTTCAGATTGTGAAAGAAGCTTGCCTTGATTTATCGAGTCCAATTCAGGAAATTCGCCATTCAAATCAATTTCAAAATCAACAGGGAACTCTAATGTACACTCTAGTTTTGAAACAATGTCATCATCAAAGAAGTACCATTGTTTATCTTCTCCATCATAATACCCTGTATCATAATCTGGGTGTGACACGGATATGTTAGCAGTTACCAAAGCATTTGCGCGAACAACATACACCTCCTCATATTGACCGATTATCTCAAAGTCTTCAAAATCAATATCTATTCCGGGATCAATGCTATAGTCGTTAATTTCCTCTATCTGGAGAGCCGCACCATACAAGATGTCATTATCCAACTGATCATAGACCCATTTGTAGATGCGATTCTTTATCTGCCCATCCATTGTGATGGACAGCTTTGCTTGATATAACAATTTATTAAGAGCTTCTTCTTCTTCCCTACGACGTATTAGTTCGTTTACATATTCTTTATCATCCCTGTAGATTAAGAATTCCGATTTGTAATCTCTCATATCGCCATCTTTCGATAGTACAAAGCAAGTCGTATTACGCTCTTTGCACCAAAGTTCTAGAGACTTCAAAACAAAGGCATCTGGAAACTCCGACTTCTTTTTCTCCGAGAACGGGGCTCTCCGTTCAAAGTATGAATCCAAGATTGATTGTAAATCAATATCCTGCTGCAATGGTATTCGAACCGTTCTTGACTTTGTGACATTGTCTAAGAATCGCTTCTCTATCTCTGGTTCGGCATCCTTCACCAATTTACGTAGTTCTTCGATTTTGCTTTTCACACTTGGAATCTCTTTCAAAACGGATTGCAAGAGTTTCTCCACGAGACGCGTCTTATCTTCACTTACCCTCTTCCGGATATGACGCAGCACCTCTCTTTCCGTAATCTCAGGCAATAGAATACGAATTCGACCATCGGAGGCTTCGTTTATAAGAGTCTTCAGTATGCCAGATGCAACAAACTGACCTTCCTCATATACACTCGTATCTATAAATACATTATCCATTTGCCAAAAGTTTTAAAACAAACTATCAGATTTGAGTAGAGCTACTTTTCTTTCTTTTATCACATCATCAGCTGTCAATTCTCCAGTGAGCAGAGTTGAGGTTTTGATGTGTCTTGAACTCAGATTCTTTACCTTTTCGTTGTTGAAATTAGCGTAACAATATGCACAAGCATGGCAACAAGTATTGTATGCACCGATATCAATGCTCTCAACACATCCGCACTCTACTCGCTGGTTCTTATCTTTCTTGACATCGATATGGTACCCACATATTTCTTCAATCAGTTGAGGATCTATACAACACCCGTGTTCTACACCTTGCTCTTCAAGATCTATATTCTCGGCACAACTCAACACTTGCATATTATGCTTCTTTGCAATTTCCACAAGTTTTTCAGCCAAGAGTCGCATCTCGCTCTCACTTGGTTCTCTCATATTGAGAGGTTTAGTATTTGTTACAGTCTTCTTGTATAAGTCCACGAAACTGATTACGCATCTTGAAGTAAATCCTTCGAGTCGTTTAGCAAGCTCCTCGAAATACTTAATATGATAGGCTACATCTATCTTGTCAGTTATGAGGATAGGATCGAAACGCCATATAACTTTATCAGCTCCGATTTTCAACGAAAGTTCCTTGAAGGTTTCTATGATCTCAGCCTTAACAGGAACACCCGATTCAATACGCTTGTCGTACGGATTTATAGTGAACTGAAAATAGTACTTATAATCTTTCAGTTCGTCCAACCTTGCAAGCATCTTCTTTGGATTCTTCGTCCAGAACACGATACAATCCACCACATCAGGCGTAATCCGAACACGACTCACCTGATGTATATTCATAGGGTTTCTCACATCCACAAAACCCTCTTTTATGCGATTAAAGAACCACTCGCTATAGAATGCAGGGATGTCGGTTCTTCTTGAAACGGATAGTATCATTGTATATGAAGAAATATTTGTTTGGAACTACAACACCCTACATTTGCAGTGAATGTGTTGCCTTTAAGATTACTGAATACTAAGGCTCCGGAATTGTATCCTTTCCAATTTTCTCCACCTCTGTATGGATCGCCCGGGAAATACGCATACGAAACACTATGTTTAACACCAGCAACGCGCAACTTGTTTATAAGTAATTTCATAAGCTGTGTACCAGAGTTCAATGAGGCATAGGATCCATAATAGTTGATGTCATTAAAGAGGATATTTCTCACTCCATTTTGAATAACAAAATCCACAATATCATCAATAAATTGATTTTTCTGTTGAAGAGAATAGAACTTGGCTGCATGCGAAAGGAGATAATTTAAAACAAGTAAATTTATTTTACCATCCTCAAATTTATGATAGTCTGCAAATAAGTTAGATGTATGAAAGTTTATTGCATGAGGCAATCCATTAAATGAATCTACGACCTTTCTTTGAATGGGTTCCCACACATCAATTAGATCATGACCTTCATAATGAATAGTTACATTCATATTCATCATTTTGAATGCCTTGATAATTCCAAAAACCTCAGAACCTGGGCCACATCCTAATGAAACTACATTTAGACGTGGTAGTGGTTTGCTGTAATTATATGAAAGCATTGCATAGCATATCTCCGATGCAAAACGATTAAAGAAACGTAGTGTATATTGATATGTAATCTTATAACAACTATAAGAAAAATTGGGTTGCCCCCATTGTATATGATTAAGGCATCTACTGCAATCACAATCTGTTGCTCCACACTGTGTGCAATAATGACCTATGGGACAATTGTTACCACAAGATGGAGCTGTATTTAGTGAGTCAAGACACCATTGTTGTAAATTCAAAAGTTCTTGCATAGCGATTATTTTTTTTGCTCCCCACCGCAGTATCGATCTGCGCTTTGCCGTCACTCGGGTGGGGATGTCCTTGTTTACTTCTGTTGCTCAATCACCTCGTTCAGTACAAGTATCTGTACAATGGCTTTGTGCAGTTTACGCTTCCATGCAAATCGAGCTTCGATGATTCCTGTGCCAGGATAGTGACTCTTGCGAGTACGCTCCAGATGGATGTCGTAACCACGGTCGATGGACTCGCAGATCTGGATGAGCTTGTTGAGTTTGAGTACGTCCGAGTCCTCCAGCGTTTGCTTTTAGGCGCGATAGAAAATTCCATTTCTCAATTGGAACTCTTTCTCCATGGCGCGACGGCTGTCTGGATATACCATATCAGCCTGTTTGAGCACCATGATGGTGAGGCGTTTTGCTGCCTCCATCGGGTCTAAAAACTTTTGATTCATGATCAATGAATTGAATTAAAATTGTTGTGTATATGTTAAAATTATTACTCTAAAGTCCTAAAATTAATGTATTTCTAAGAAGTGTGTCCCCACTGGGGACGCATTCCGGCCAATGTCAGATAAAAGCAGTATTTTCGCAGCGAAATCTCAGTAAGAGGTTAATGGGTTAAAGGGTTAAAAGGTTAAACTTTACCCTCAAAATCCTTCCTCAACAACGAGAGAAGAGCTGCCACGTGGTTGAACTGAGGACGGAGGTTCTCAACTTCCAACTCGGTGATATAACCCAGGTCTTGGGCGTTCTGGAGCTGACTGAAAGCTTCGGTCATGCTACCGAATGCGATTTCTATGAAGTGAATCTTCTCTTTATAGGATTTGCGACCAGAGCCCTCAGCAATGTTACTTGTGACAGAAGTAATCGACCTCCTAATCTGATCGCCGAGAGCAAAGCGCTCCTCCATAGGGAACTTGTTCTGCAACAGGTACACATCTCTGACGAGCAAACGTGCAACCTTATATGCTTCAAGATCCTCAAAACTGAATTTTCGTATCATAATATTAACTTGAATTTATACTTTTAACCATTTAACCCCTTAACCATTTAACCCCTTAACCATAAACTTTCAAAACAATGGAACTATTCGGTTATCTATCTTTCGTGGGTGATGTGCAAGAGATTCCCACACAGAACCCTCAGTATGGCAATGAGCCTTTCATCGTGCGCGAGATCTGCGTACATTCGTTCGTAACCGGCACAAGTAACGGTGAGTGTGTGCCTTTCCTTCGTGGCATGACCTTACGCCTCACTGGTCGCCAAGCCCAGACCTTCAATGCTGCTGTCGGCAGTCAGTTGACGGTGGAGTATGGCAGCACCTGCAACCTTATTTCGATGAGCGTGACCATAAGCTCCGCGCCAACGGCAACCTCACCGTCAACCGTATCTGCATCATCCAACAAGCCGACTTGGATCAACTGCAGCGCATCATGGAAGGCTACGCTCGGATCAATAATCCACAACCTATGTAATTGTCCAACAAAAACCGATATCCACCCCTCACAGTCGTGAGGCAATAAACTGGATATAAACCGTTCTTTGAAATGATTAGATAAAAAAGGTCATCTTCCTCTTTTAGCCTATCGGCTTGGGTATATGACGAGCAGTAAAATCCTTGAGTGTTCTCCTAAAGTCGAAGGCATACGCCCAAGCACTCAGACATTTTCCTGTTCATCACATCCCCATTTGAGCACACTCAACTAAAAGATGAAGTCGACAGAAAAAGCCCTTCGGGAGAAAAAGCCTCCTATCGTCGGAAATAAGTTTTTACTGATATCAGTCTCTTGATAAACGATTTAAATTACGATTTTTTTTCGAGCTTTGCTCGCTTTTTTTTCGAAGAATGAGCCTTTTTCTCTTTTGGTGGATGGGGTTGCCTTCCAAGGGAAGGTGATGATGTAGTTGGCAAATTTATCTGGAAGCTTGCTTGCAAGGAAATTTGACGGCTACAGCATCATGGCTGATGCAATCAGACACCCCATCCATCAAAAGCTTTTTTATCTTATTCTTCTCAGGGACAAGGTTTATTTCAGGTTTTTCGCCTGCCAAAGCAGGGGTTTAACTTGGTTTTCGTCTAAATATATATGCTTATGAACAACTCTTCACTCTTCTGCATCGACCGCCAAAGGGTATGCCGCATCCGGTGGTACTTCCCTCGTCGCATTGCCTGTCCACTGTGCCAGAGGGTTTATGGTTTAAGGTTTATAGTTTATGGAGCCATGCGGTTCAAAGTAAAACATCCCTAAACCCTAAACCATGAACCATAAACCTTCAAACGGTTACTTCTCCGAACATCCAGAACTGCTTGACGGCTTGCCGGAACACTGGAAGTCGTTCAGCGATAAGCCATGGTTCCCATACGTAGTCGGGGCGTTAGCTCGTCCCGACGAGCGTATGCGGAAGCAGTTGCTCGCGGAACTTGGTCAGCCGGACATGCCTGAACGCATCTGGCAATTCGCCATATCCTCCTTCATGCTCGTCCTCACCTACAAGTGGCCACCCGTCACGATGTCCGGCACCGAAGATGCCTGGCGGTTGTTTCGACAACATCTAGTGGAGACGTATGAGGATGATCTCTCGCCGTAAGGTGTGACTAAACAAAAACCAAGATAAACCCCTTGGGTATGTGCAACTCTCCTTCGTCGAGTTTGATGCTACTCTTGCCTGAAAATCCTTGTATGCGAGCATCCAGATATTTTCAGACAAGACCACCATCAGGTCTGTTCCAGCCCTTGCCCATCCCCAAGGCGATAAACAGGATATAAACCTTTCTTACCGATAACAATTTTTGAACTGAACACCACTACATGCAAAAGGTCAGTATCAAAGGCTAAATGTTTATCTTTGGTTTATCGCCTTGAAGAGGATGGTCGCCCTCGCTACGAGGGTGATGGTATGCTTCTGGTTTGGGCGTTAAAAACTTGTTTTTATAAGCACAAAGCAGGAGTATAGCATCAAGGGCGGCAGCCTCCATCCTTTTCAAGGGGTTTATCCAGGTTTTTATTATAATCAACAATTTAAACTTTTAACCCTTTAAACCCTTAAACCCTTACAAAAGTATGAAATGGTTCAAACACTCCACCCTTGCTTCCTACGCCGATGATCTCGTCATCATCCGCGAGGAACTGGGCTTTGCCGGACTGGGTGTCTATTGGCAGATCATGGAGATGCTCCACCTGCACGATGGGCGATACCCATTGCAGAGCATCATGGCGTTGAAATGCAAGGCGTTCTCTGCGAAGAAGATTCAGCGCGTCATCGAACTTGCCTCGTCAATCTTCATCGACAAGCATTTCTTTGTCTGCATAGGCGAATGTTCCGATACGGAGACTGAAAATCCTTCCGACGAAGAGCTTGGCAACGACGTTTGCTCCGACTTTCCTCCGTCAGAAATTTCCGAGCAAACCATCTCAACGCTTGCGTGTATAGAGGAGACAAGAGAAAAGACAGAATCAGAGGAAGACGAGATGCTCGTCCGCTACAGCTCCGAACCGTGGTACCCTTACATCCGTGAACTTCTGCCACGAAACAACTCCTGGCATGAGGTCACCTGTATGCTGTCGGGCTATGGCCGTTTGCTCAGCAAGCATTGGCATGAAGCCATCCTTCAGTTCGTGCAGCATATCATCAGCTTCGACACAGCCAGTACCATCCATTCCGTCCGTGATGCACGCTATTACTTCCGCACTTTTATCCGCCTCAGTCATCCACCGGGACGCGAGTTGAAGGAGCATCTGGAGAGTATTTCTAACGATAACGATACGCTGCGCTACGATAACCAACCCGTCAATCAACTCATACCCGACAATGCCCCACCACGTCCATCATCTACAGCTCAATGGAACTTTGCTACGGATGAATGGGTTGAAGTCCATTAACCATAAACACGGAAGGCCAATACAAATCTCATTTTAGTACGAACACGAATTAATCGAATCTCCCGAATTCTAAATATTCGCGTAATTAGTGGGATTCGTGTTCAAAACAAACAATAAACCTTATAAATGCAATGCTAAATAACAATCCCGACAAGAAAGATCGCAACCGCGATTTCGAATCATACGGTCTCAAAGGCATCAAGACCGGTTATAGCGACAAGGCAGAGCAACGCTGTCTCTGTCCTGAATGCGAATCAACGCGTACCCATAAAGGACACAAGGACTGTTCAGTCAATCTCGACAACGGCAAATGGCACTGCCACCATTGCGGTGCTTCGGGCTATGTTCCCACCCAGGAAGAGGAGGAGAAGCGCACCGCTAAGGAGCGTCGCATCGACCGCCTCCGCAACATGCCTCCAGCCAAAAAGCAGTTTGCTCGTCCACAGTTTCATAGCGAGTTCCTGATTGCCAACGTTGCCCAGAACCCGAACGCTGAGCAGCGCAACATCATTGACTATCTCACCCAGACTCGTAAGCTATCCATCGAGGTGCTAACCCGTTCGCGTGTCACCATCAACTACGTCAAGCAGTGGCGCGACGATCCGTCGGGAGCCAAGGACAAGGATGGCAAACCCATCCGACAAGAATATCTCGCCCCTGTCATGGCGTTCAATTATTTCGATCGCAACATCCTCGTCAACCAGAAATGCCGTAAGCTCGACAAAACCTTCTGGATGCACAAGGGTGCGGAGGTCATTCCGTATAACATCGATGCTATCCTTCGCAAGGAGGTTTGCTACATCACCGAAGGCGAGTTTGACGCCCTCTCGCTCATCGAAGCCGGACTGCCCGAAGCCATCAGCGTACCGGCAGGTGGTAGCAACACCAACCTCACTTGGCTCGACCGATTCATGGAGACGCATTTCATGGACAAGCAGGTCATCTATTTGGCGCTTGACCTCGATCCTGTCGGTCTCAACATGATGAAGGAACTCATCCGTCGTCTTGGTTCGGGCAAGTGCCGTGTCGTTGTTTGGGACGATGGTTGCAAGGATGCCAACGAAGAGCTTTGCAAAAATGGTGTGGAGGGCATCCGTCGCTGCATCAGTCAAGCTATGGATGTACCGCTCTATGGCATTCAGACTGCCCACACACCGGAGATTGAACGTGAATTGGATGACCTCTTCCTCAATGGTCTTGGGCACGGATCAGCTGTCCGTATTCCTGGCTTCGACAATCAGGTCACGTTCGAGACAGGTCGTTACTGCGTTGTTACAGGACGTCCGGGTGATGGTAAGTCTGAGTTCGTCGATGAGGTCTGCCTCCGTCTCTGTCTTCTGCACGAGTGGCGCATTGCTTATTTCTCTCCGGAGAACGTTCCTCTGAAATATCACCTTGCCAAGCTCGTCTCAAAACTAACAGGCTACGAATTCAAGCAAGGCGGTCGAATGACCCATCAGCTCTACTCCGTCTGCAAAGACTGGCTCGACCAAAACGTTTGCCATATCATGCCGGGAGCGAGTGAAGAAGATGACCTGATCTTTTTCAACGATAACGATGACGATACGCTACGCTACGATAACTCTTCTGAAGGCAAATCCATAAACACTAAACCAAGTTCTATAAACCTTCAGGACGCTCTGCGTCCAAAACCTTCCGACCCCGAGTCCTTCACTCTCGACGAAGTCCTTTCAGTAGCTCGCGAAGCCATTCAGCGCCGTGGTGTCCGCATCTGCGTCTTCGATCCCCTCAACAGTTTCAAGCGAGGACCTGAGCAATCAGGCATGTCCGACCTCCAATGGTATCTGCATGTCTGCAACACCATGCTCGGCTTTGCCCATCGCAACGATGTTCTTGTCATCCTCGTAGCCCATCCGCGCAAGGTGGATCGCTCCATGCTCGACAACCGCAAACGTCGTGTAGAGATGAACGACATTTCCGGTTCCAGTGACTTCGGTAACAAATGTGATTTCTGTATCTGTATCGACCGCGATGACGATCTGCAGGTTGTCACCGCCTACGTTGACAAGGTCAAGTTCAAGCACCTCGGCACCCGTGGTCAGGTGCATCTTCATTACGACCCACTCTCCGGTCGCTACGTCCCCTGCACTCTTCAGAAACTCTCCGAACAGGACTTCCTCTATCTCGAAAACCAGCCCCGCCGCTCAGGTGAACAACTCATCACCATCGGCACCAACCACTATCAGAAAACCACCGACTGGCGCAACTTCAACATCCGCTGGATCGACGAACAAGGCCAACCGATGCTCGCCACCCACCTCGACCGCTTCGAGTCCGCGGAAGCCAACAATGGTCAAATGGGGTTGTTTGAATAATGTTTCTTCATTTTGTCAAGGTCACTCATCCGTGAGGATCAGCGGCCTTGATTTTTTTACTTCACAAGATCGCGCAACCAAAAGTAAACTCCACCATATAGCTGGACAAAACCATTTTCATCATAGCAGACATTGTTGCCCATTTTCGTTAAATCCTTGGAAACTTGCTCTGTTATACCGATCTTACGGATTTGTGCATCAATATTTATGCCAGCATACTCTGCACGCACTTGGATAAACTTCACGAAAAACTGCATTTGTTCAAGCTGATGAATCGGCGACTCCATACCCTTCTTCAATTCGATGAGCAAAATAAACGATTCCTCGTCTCGCTCAACAAACATGACATAGTCACAGACCTTTGCCACACCAAGCCCTATACCATTCGCATCCTTCAGATTGAAATAAGGGAATGGATACAAATCGTCTTTCGGCTCGCAATCAAACTTGTATAAAACATACCTTGAACGAGCGTCACATTTGATAATACGCTTCATTTCAAAGGGTACGTTGTCCGTGTCCAGATTGACTTCCTTCAAGACAGTCTGCTCATCTGCCTTGTATTGCGGATTCAATATCAATTCTATTCTCTCCAGAAAGGACACTGGAGGTGCTGGTTTGTATAATCTTCCCATTATTCCGTCATGCAATGATAAATCAACTGAGCAGAAGCATTCTGATGAAGAATAGCACTGTCTATAGTTTCTACAGCAAAACCTTCGCTTGTCATTTCTATTGGTGTCATGCTCACCCTTCCACTCTCATTCTTCAGGAATAGGTATGCACTGACATCATTATGACTTATCAGCATATCAGCCTTATACCCATACTTATCTACCTCCTCCATTACTTCTGAAGGAGATGCAGACAACATGATCAAGTTGTTCAGTTCGCGTACAATATAGTCGCTATGGGTGCTGATAAGCAAGCGCAAACCGCGTTGTATCATCTTTCCGAACATTCTTGCCAGAAGGATTTGACTGTCTGGATGAAGGTTCAACTCCGGTTCGTCAATGATAATAAGATGATTTATGTCTGCTTGGTGACGCAGGAAGAATACCAATGAGGAAAGACTCTTCACCACAGAAGCGGTCATCTGTATAGGCAAAGGTTTATTGTCCATACCATCTGCACGGAACTCTGCCTCGCCAGACTCATCGATCGAAAGCTTACCGTTGAGCAATGTCGTTTCCAGCTCGTCGGCAATATCTGCGAAGCTTCCCTTTGAATTCTGGATATTCGTCATATTATCCGCAATCTCCAGGCTGTCCTTAACAGCAATAGGATAACGAGCTGGTACAGGACGGGTCACAACAGCTATCTTCTCTGAATTATTGACCACTTCACCTATCACGTGTTCATTTTTCAGAGAGAGCTGCCTGTGGAATGTCTGTATTGACACACGTTCAACAGGGAACATGTACGATTGGGTTATTGGCAAAAGAGAAAGAAAATGATAAACTCCATCAAACATCCCGAGATTAACAAAATCACGAACCTCATCTTTGGTCACAGATTTCACGGTATCCAGAATGAGTGTAAGTTTCTCACCATTCTTTTCCTTCTTGACATCAATAATTAGGCCATCAGAATTAGACGTAGTGATTGTCATTTCCTCCTGATCAATGCAAACACGATGTTCCTCATCGGAAGTAACAAACTTCATTTTGAAATCATTGAAGTACTGTTCAACTTTCGAGTCTGCCAATCCAAAAATCTTTGCAAGTTGACCAGATGCGTAGTCCATAGCCTTTGCTCTCAGACGAACAACTTCATCATAGTTGAGTGGTATAGTTAAGCTACCATTAAGAAGCAGCTCCGAAAGTTGCTCCTCTTCTATCTTAATCTCTGACCTGAGGATAGTCTTTGTCAGTACATAGATGAGATATGATATGTAGGTTTTTCCTGTATTGTTAGGACCACAAAATACTGTCAGCCTCTTCGACAAGTCTATTGTAGCTTCCTGAACAGGGCCTATGTTGTTTATTCTGATTTTCATAATCTGATGTTGTATTATAAATACGACAAATCTGGTATGTTCAGCCCATCTTTTTTGAGCTAGACACACCTTTTGCGTATGCAAAAATAACATTTTTTCTTCAATCTTGCAAAAAAATTATGCACATAGCCTCATTTTTTGCAAGTTTTTATTAGTAAAAGCCATTTTTGCTCACTTCCAATGACTTTTTCAACGTAGTTTGCCCTCGTCATCGTAGGCGAAGCCGCATCGTAGCCCTTCGACTGGCTCAGGACAGGCTGGGCGTATCGTCATCGTAGCGAAGCGTATCGTTATCGTACGAAGTTTACGGCTCCCCGATATACTCAAATATCAGTTTTACCTGACGGGAGTTGAAGTAACGCTGGGTGGTGCGATAACCTGTCTGCAGGAGTTCATCCCACAGCTGGTGGTTCGTCTTCAGCCAAAGAGCGAGACGATTCAGTGCAGCCACCATCGAGATGTTTGGAGCGTATGCTATCGCAAGCTCCTTCTTGCTATAAGTTCTTATTTCCATCTTGTAAGAGTTTAACGGTTTAAGGGGTTAATAGTTTAAAGGATTACCCTTTTAACCAGCCGCAGGCGCTTAAACATTTAACCCTTTATTAGATGCAAAGTTACACATTTTTTCGCTAATATCAGCAACTTATGCCCTTAACATTTCATATTACTTCATATTGTGTCATAAATGTTCACCGCTGCTCATCGCAACTCACAATTCCGCTGTCGCCATGTCGTACCTTTGCATCGTGATTCGAATCAGTCTTCTATTAAGACCAGGCCCCGTCTTCTATTAAGACCGACGTCGATCATCTATGAAGACCAAAATAAGGTCAAGTAGGAACCCTAATTATTAACCCGGAAGAGGGCAAAAGTCCATAAACCATAAACTATAAACCTTCAAAACAATGATCAACTATTCTATCGTAATGCGTTCGGTGAATTCCAACCTCATCGACATCAACAAGGCCAAAGGCCGTATCAATGCTGCCCTCGCAGCTGGCGAACAGCCCCTGCAGGAGGACCTCGACCTCGTAGCCACTGAGACCCAGAAGGCATACGCCATCGCACAGTATGCTGACGTGATGACCATCGAGAAGTTCGCCAAGCACATCGCCACGCATGGTTGCGTCTATTCCCGTGCCGACATCAGCGCCATTCTCTACATGGCTGTAGATTGTATGCGTGAACTCCTCCTCGAAGGCAAGAAGATCCGTCTCGGCGATCTTGGTGACTTCTCCGTCAACATCCAGAGCAAGGGAGCCGACTCTGCCGACAAATTCACAGCCCAGAACATCACCGCTGTCAACGTCAACTGGG
>JAGHUS010000198.1 GCA_018064685.1 Bacteroidales bacterium
GAGTGTCGGTAGCAGGCTTTTTCGTGTTTATACATTTTCAAACAATAATCAATTAATTCCCAAAACAAAATGAAGAAGTATCTACTTACATTCATCTTGTCGGTTGTAGGACTCAGCATAGCGAGTGCCGAAGAACCCGTACAGGGCATTATTGTCACTTACGAAGGTTCGGAGACGAGCTATAAGCTGGTGGACATGCCTGCCGTCAAGTATGAGACCGTAGAGGGTGTGCAGAATGCAGTCCTCTATTTGAAGGATCAGGCAGAGCCTGTCCTTAGCGTAGCACTTGCCGAGGGCAAGAAGCTCACTATTGCTTATGGCGAGTATGTTCCAACAGGAATCAAAGGTGTCGCATCCGATAAAGTTACTGTCACCGAGCAAGGCGGCAAGAAATTTATTCGTGGTGGCAAACTCATCATCATAGGCAAGGATGGCAAGATGTACGATGCCGCAGGTATTGAAATCAAAAAGTAACTAACAAAAATAAAGAACAATGAAAAAGATAATATTCTCGCTCGTGGCACTCGTCGCCTCAATGAGCATGAACGCCCAGGTCATGAAAGTCATGAAGAATGGCGAAGTAGTAGCAACATACGAAGGTGCGGATTACGAGTATGTGTTTGAAGAGGCACGGGTGTCTACAACTGGCACAGCAAAGAGAACCGGAGATATTGATGTACCTTGGGTACAACTTTGGGAGAATGGCCCTAAATTTGCAGCATATAACGTGGGCGCAGCCAATAACAAGGCAGAGGACTTCGGTGGCTACTACTCATGGGGTATGAGCATAGACAGGGATAAAGCAAGTGAATGGAATAAGGGTTCCGAGATTCTCGCAGGTAACAACGATACTGCCATCAAACTTTGGGGCAGCAATTGGCGCATGCCGACAAAGGCAGAACTTGAGGCACTTCTAGACAATTGTGAGGTTACCTGGACAAAAGTAAATGGCGTATCCGGTTGCCAATGCACGGGCAAGGGCACTTACTCTGCCAATAGCATATTCTTTCCGGCTCCAGGTGCCAGCGACCAAGGTACAATCGTCGGTAAAGGCGAGAGCGGCTACTATTGGGCTTCTGACCCAGGCGACAATGAATATCTCGCACCGAACCTGTATTTTTGCTCTTACAAAGGTAAACTACAGGATCTATTCGTGTCACCAGGTCTGCGATACATGGGTCAAGCTGTCCGTGCAGTGCTGGCTGAGTGATCGGTCGGTTACTAGCATCCTCAGTATGGCGAGCTTACTCGCTTGTATAAACATAAACAAAAAAGAGCAGCCAAATGGTTGCTCTTTTTGCGGAGAGAGGGATTCTTTCTCCGCTTCGCTTTGAAAGCGGCATAGCCGAGCGCGAACCCGACGGGTGTTCTCATCTCCTGTCTCTCCACAAAAAAAAGAACCCAACCATTTCTGATTGAGTTCCTATTGGCGGAGAGAGAGGGATTCGAACCCCCGGTACCTCGCGGTACACCGGTTTTCAAGACCGGCACATTCGACCACTCTGACATCTCTCCGAACGCTCTTGTAAGCGGCATCGTTTCTCGAATGCGGTGCAAAGGTACGGTGTTTTTTTTAATCTGCCAAATGTTTTGCGGAAAAAATGATGTTTTAGGCAAAAAATGTTTTGTTGACGATCTTTTTCTTGTTCTGATACGCTCTTTTTTACCAATCTTCGTCACTTTCGTCGTCAACGTAGTCGCTCCAATCTTCTTCGAATTCGGCTTCCTCGAGAATACTCTCGATGTCGTCGAATGTTGTCTCGTCGTCATCTGTTGTGTAGTTGTCGTCGTCGTAGCTGGATGTATCGTAGTTGTACAGTTCGTCGTAGTTGTAACTTCTGTAATGGCTGCCATGGCTGATGAGCAGGACGAATAGCACTCCTATCACTATCTGGACGACTACACCCAGTATTATGAATCCGGTGATGCGCTTACGACGTGAACTGCTAATCTCCTTGTCCAGGAAGTCAACACGGTCCTGGTAGCTTTGGTTGGTGGGGTCGAGTTCTGCTGCATGTCTAGCTAGTTTCAATTGTTCGCCTTTCGACAACTGCAGGTCGAAGCTTTGGTCGAAACAGCGTTCTGCTTTCTCGTTTGTTCCGGGTATGGCTGTGCGTTGTTCCTCTGTTCTTGCTGATATTTCGGGCTTGCTTGCGGGGGCACTTGGTGCTGCGGGCGTGCTTGCTGGCGTGCTTGCTGGCGCGTTGGGTGTGTCTGATGCAGCAGGCTTGCAAACTGTTTCTTCGTTCCTCTCCTTAAGTCTTGTTCCGCACTTGATGCAGAAAATATCGGTGGTTTTGACCTCATTGCCGCAATTAGGACATATTTTATCCGTGGCACTGCCAGAGGCTGTGGCGTGTGTTTCTTGGTTTTGCTCGGGTTGCTTTGCTCCGCAGATAATGCAGAATTTCACGTTTGCAGGTATCTCTTTCCCGCATGCTGTGCAGATCTTAGTGTCCATATTGTTAAGATGTTAGTTAGTCTTTTATTTCAAGTATTACGCACTTCTTGTATGATACGAATTCGTCGAGAGCATCTTCGCCACAAAGGTATTTTAACCCGTATTGCTGGCATACCGACTGAGCCGTGGTGTGGTGTGTGGCGCAGATTATGCTGCGGCTTTTCTTGTCCGACGGGATGGGTAGGGTGTTGAAGATTTCTCCGCCTCCGTTGTTCAGTAACAAGATGTGCAGGTTGTCGGGGAGTGACGTGTTCCAAAGCGCATTCTGGTCATAGAAGAACGAGAGATCGCCGATGACGAGGAAGTTCGGCTTCTGCGGAGTGGCCATTGCATATCCCACCGCACTGCTCATGCTCCCCTCGATGCCGTTAATGCCACGGTTGCAGCAGACGGTTACGGTGGATGGCATTTCGCAGCATTGGGCATAGCGGACGGTGCTGCTATTGGCGAGGTGCAGGACGGCATTCTCGGGTAGTTGATCTATGAGTTCTTCGAGGATAAATGGGACTTTGGTCGTTGTGTGGAATGGGATGTCAAGGTAATCCATTTCGCACAAAGGTATGTTTTTAATAAACTCCGCTGGCTTTGCCTCAATGCAGAGTGTCTGGCAGCAGAACAAGTCGGCAATGGCACCATCAGGACTTACGTGCCAGTGTTGTTTCGGCTGGTGGGTGCGAAGCCATTGCTTCATCTCCTTGTTTATTATATGTCCTCCCATCGTGATGACCAGGTCGATGCTCTGCATTTTCTCCCAGTCGATTTCAGCGGGATTAGCGTCGATGTAGTCGGCGTCAATGTTGGAAAGCGTCTCGGCTATGATGGCATAGTTGTTCTCTTGTGCTTCTGGCAGTATCTCCGTTTTGGTGAGGCCGCCAGGGGGGAGCTGGCCAATGATGATGGCTGCATTCTTGCAGTCCTTCTGCAGCTGGTAGAGCTCTGGTTCGTCATACGCTGTGACCCGCTTGATGACGCGTGCATCTGGCAGTTGCTTGGTGCTGAAGGTGTAGAGCGGTTCGCTGATGGGAACATTGATGTGTACGGGACCGTTGGTGTGGTGTGTACATTCCAGCAGTGCCTCGTTTATGAGACGGTTGCAGTACCATGCTTCTTCGTCATCCCTCACTTCTGGCAGACATACATCTGCCTTTACCATGTTCCCAAATATCCTAGGTTGCGGCATCGTCTGTCCGTCCATTTGCCCAATCCATGCTGCAGGTCGGTCGGCAGAAATGACAATGAGTGGCACTTGCTGGTAGTAAGCCTCGCATACGGCAGGGTGCAGGTTGGCCAATGCGGAACCCGACGTGACGCAAACGGCCACGGGGCGTTGTGTGGCCAGAGCAATGCCAAGAGCCACAAATCCTGCACTCCGTTCGTCGGTGATGGGGTGGCACGTGAAGAGTTCAGAGATGTTCAGCGTGTGGCAGATAGGCGCATTGCGGCTGCCAGGGCAAAGTACGACGTCTGCTACATTGTGCTGGTGTAGCAAACTGGTTAGTTGCAGTATGGATGTCTTGTCGCTTAGCATGGCGTGTCGGGTTGGATGGTGGAACTGACGAGTTTTTTCAGGGTGTTCAGTTTGTTCTGTATCTCGTTCTTCTCATTTTGAAGCTGTGATTGGGCAGTGATGCCTCCTCCGGCATGATAGTGGGTGGCTTCCTTGCAAATATGTGCGCAACGCAGGTTGACAAAGATGTGTGCCTCTTCGTTTCCTTTGATGACACCCAGGTAGCCGGAGAAATAATGACGGCTTTCGCCTTCGTGGGACAGGATGACCTGAAAGGCATTCTGCTGAGGCATTCCGCAGACGGCTGGGGTGGGGTGCAGCGCCTTCAGTACATCCAGTGTGTCTTTTTCCGCAGGGAACTGGAAATTGATGTCTGTGCGAATGTGCATCAGGTTGCCCGTGTGCATGGTGCTGTTCTCTCCCATTACGACGTCTGCCCCCAACTGCTGTAGCACGTCCTTGACATATTGCGTGACGATGTCCTGCTCGTCCAGGTTCTTGCTGTCCCAGTTTCCTTCCTCTTGCGTTCTTGTTCCCGCCAGAGCCATTGTGCTCCATCTGTCACCCTCTCGCTGCAAGAGCGTCTCGGGGGTACTGCCAATCCAGCATCCGCTGTGCGGGGTTCGTGTCATCGACACCATGCAGTTGGGATATGCTGTGAGGGCACTCAGGAATATCTCCGCCTCTTTCCCGTATAGGTGGTAGCGGCCTTGTTCTTCCTGGCAATAAGAAAGCACGATCTTTTTGAGTTCCCCCTTGCGGATGCGTTCGGTGGCGTCCTCGAAGTATGCGTCATACGGCGAACTCACATTCACGTCGTCGGTCGCACATCTCGTGTGATGGAAATCAACGGTCGTTCCGGCACTATGCGACAGCCGGCTGCTTACCGTCGCTATCTGCTCCCAGCCAGTGGCATGGATGTCGGGGCGGATGAGGACGGCTGGACAATCGTCTGTGTGGTGAAACGGTGCAAATACGAAACCGTAAATATTCTTGTCACTTTTCTTTAAGATTGTCACGTCGTCATGGTCTTGAAGTATCAATTCCACACATTCGCTTTGCGGATAGCGAAACAACGCAAAAGGGCGCCCGCTGCGAAGCAGACGCTGAATGGATTCTTTCAGGATGTACTTTTCTGTATTGTTTGGCTCGTTGTTCAT
Source organism: Bacteroidales bacterium (assembly GCA_018064685.1). Classification (GTDB taxonomy): domain Bacteria; phylum Bacteroidota; class Bacteroidia; order Bacteroidales; family Bacteroidaceae; genus Physcousia. The sequence continues at coordinate 5,129 of JAGHUS010000198.1, forward strand.
TGCGTATGCAAAAGTACGAATTAAATACGATATATGAAAGCTGCAAATGACACTTTTTCTCCTTGCAGTGTTATTTTTACTCTTTTTTTTGAAAATGTGTTTTGAAATTATTAAATTTGCGTTTGGTATTCAGTGTATTAAGCGAGGGGGACGTGTCGGGCCTTTTGTGCCTTGCGTTCCTCGTAACTTGTGCGCGGCATAAAAGAAACTATTCCAAAATATGATAGAACGATGAATTTCATTTTTATCTCGCCAAATTTTCCGGAAAAATATTGGCAATGGTGTGCTGCTTTGCGTGCAAATGGTGTGACTGTGCTAGGTATTGGTGACGAAGTGTATGACAATCTTCAGCCCGAACTGAAGACTGCTTTGACCGAGTACTATCGTGTGGGTAATATGGAGAACTATGACGAGATGTACCGTGCTGTGGCATTTTTTGCATACAAATACGGCAAGATTGACTGGATAGAGTCGAACAACGAATACTGGTTGGAGCAGGACGCCAGATTGCGTACCGATTTCAACGTGTCGACGGGTATCAAGTCCGATCTTATCGACAGTATCAAGGAGAAGTCGGAGATGAAGAAGTACTATGCTGCCGGTGGCATCCGCACCGCTCGTCAGATTAAGGCTTCTGCCGGACTTGAAGCGGTAAGGCATTTTGCTTCAGAGGCTGGCTATCCTCTTTTCAGTAAGCCCGATGTGGGTGTGGGAGCTGTGGGCTCGCATAAGCTAGAGGATGAACACCAGCTTCTGCAGTTCTTCTCTGAAACAAAAGATGCAGATAAATACGTCATTGAGGAGTTTGTGACGGGTAATATCTGCACTTATGATGCGGTTGTCAACAGCAAGGGCGAACCGCTGGTGGAGTCCATGTGCGTTTGTCCGCCTAGCATTGCCGACATTGTTAATTACAATCTTGATTCTACATTCTATGTGAATCGTGATATGAACGAAAACCTCCGCTTCTGGGGGCGTCGCACTGTCAAGGCCTTTAATATCCAGAGTCGTTTCGTGCACTTGGAGTTCTTCCAGCTCGATCGCGCTCATAAGGGTTTGGGAAATGTGGGTGACTTCGTGGCACTCGAGGTGAATATGCGTCCGGGTGGAGGTTACATCCCCGATATGATCAACTATGCTCACAATGTCGATGTCTACAAGATATGGGCCGACATGGTGGCCTTCGACCAGCGCACTACCCCCGATCCTCAGGACGACTATTATTGCGTATTTGCCGGGCGTCGTGATAATGCACAGTATTGGATGAGCCATGAGCAGCTTCTCGAGAAGTATGGATACGCCATGAACATGACTCCTCGTATAGCACCTGCCCTTTCGGCCGCCATGGGCGACCAAAGCTACATCGCTCGTTTCCGTACCGAGGAGGAACGCGATTCCTTCCTGTTCGATGTGTGCAATCGTAAGTAGGTGTCTCATTTCTGAGTATTTGTTGTATGGTTAAGAACTTATTCACATAAAATTATCATCGTGCAAGAACAATATTTTAAACATTACAGTCAGTCGCTCGGACGCGACATGGAATACAAGGTGTACGGCACAGGCGGCAGAGCTGTCTTTGCCGTTCCGTCACAGAATGGCCGTTTCTTCGATTGGGAGAATTTCGGCATGACAGAGGTTCTTCGCCCTTGGATCGAGGAAGGCAAGATACGACTCATCACTTGCGACACCATCGATGGCGAGACCTGGAGCGACCAGGGTGGCGATGGCTATTGGCGCATTCGTCGCCATGAGGCATGGTTCAATTACGTCATAAACGAACTGCTTCCTGCCGTTCGTCAATACGAGGGCGAGACATTTATCTCTACCGGATGTAGCATGGGAGCCTTTCATGCCGTCAACTTCTTCTTCCGTCGTCCCGACATCTTTGACACGGTAATAGCTTTGAGCGGATTGTATACTGCCGACTATGGCTTTCCCAACTATCACGACGAACTGACCTATGCCAATTCGCCTCAGGCCTTTGTTAGTGGTATGCCCACCGATCATCCTTGGATTGACATGTATCGTCAGCGTCGCATCATCATCTGTGTAGGCCAGGGCAAGTGGGAGGACGAACTTTTGGAGAGCACTCGTCAGTTCGATGCCATCTTGCGCCAGAAGAATATCCCCGCTTGGATTGACTATTGGGGTACTGATGTCGACCACGATTGGTGCTGGTGGCGTCCTCAGCTGAAATATTTTATGCAGAAAGTGCTAGAATAACCCGTTTCCACTCTAAACTCTAAACAGAAAATACTCTAAACTAAAATCCTCTAAACTCCTCAACTACTCTAAACTCTGAACTCTAAACTAAAATCCCTTCTCGCGCGCGTATAAATATTATAAGGTGTCCCTTCCCTTCCCATCACCTTCAGTCCACTTTTTATGCTAAAAAGCACATTTTTTTGAAAAAAAGTTTCAGAAAGATTTGGTGGAATGGAAAAAAGGCCGTACCTTTGCACCCGCAAACGAGAAAGGAACGCTTCTCACGAGGTGAATACGGAAACTCGGGCGCTAGAA
>JAGHUS010000030.1 GCA_018064685.1 Bacteroidales bacterium
GGTTTCGACGTCATCTTCTTCGGACACGACCACCAGAAAGTTGCCTCTGTTGTTTCACCCGACAATCTTTCCGAAGGCACATGGATCATTGATCCTGCCAATAATGCACGCAGCATAGGTCTGGCTACCGTCACCCTCACGCTGAAAAACGGTAAGGTTGCCAGCAAGGACATCGAAGGAGAACTTGTTGACATAGAGCACGAGGAGGTGGATGCCGACTACATGGCGCACTTCAAGGGCGACATAGAGAAGCTGACCGTGTTCTGCAACAAGCGTGTCGGCGAACTGGAATGCGATGTTAACTCGAGCGACCTCTTCTTCGGTTCGTCAGCATTGGGCGACCTCATCCTCAACCTTCAGCTGCAGATTACGGGTGCCGACATTTCGTTCAACGCTCCCCTACTCTACAACTCCACGCTCCAGAAGGGTCCGTTGACGATGGCTGACATGTTCCGTCTCTACAAATACGAGAACAAACTCTACGTCATGAAGATGACAGGCAAGGAGATAAAGGGACATCTTGAGATGAGCTATGCACTGTGGACCAACCAGATGAAGTCGCCGGAAGACCACATCATGCGCCTTTCCCCAAGCAACGTGAGCAACGAACGTGAGGGTTTCCTCAATCCGTTCTTCAACTTCGACTCTGCAGCCGGCATCGACTATGAGGTGGATGTCACCAAACCTGAGGGAGAGAAGGTACGCATACTCCGCATGAGCAACGGCGATCCTTTCGATGAAGACAAGTGGTACAAGGTGGCTGTCAACAGTTATCGTGGCAACGGTGGCGGCGAACTTATCACCAAGGGTGCCGGCATCCCGAAGGAAGAGATAGACAATCGCATAATATACCGTTCGGAACTCGACCAGAGATACTACCTCATGAAGGAGATAGAGCGCATGGGACACATCACACCTAAGCCAAACAACAACTGGCGCTTCGTACCTGAAGAGTGGGCTAATCCTGCCATCGAGCACGATCGCATGCAAATGTTCGGACGATAAGAATTACTATTGTCTTAACTCCTAAACTCCTAAACTCCTTAACTCCTTTAACTCCTTCGCTCGGCCGTTAGGACGCTTGCCAGAGCAAGAACTCCTTAACTCCCAGAATTTCAAAAGTCTTGAGATATAAAATGTATTGGTTCGTTTTTTGTAAAGAAGACCTGGTGCTTGAGGTGAAAGGCGATGGCGAATACACCATTCCCTTCGCCGAAGAATGTCCGATAGCACTGAAGCCATGGCATACAGTGCACAACATACAGCCTATGGATGACGGAACGATGGTGAAGACCGTCCGCATCGACACACCTGTAACCGACAATCCCCGATACGAGATGTGCCCTCTCAGGCAGTCGTACTACAAACTCCCCCACCCGCTTTATCTGAAGGCGGGCAAGTGTCAGGAGATTCTTTACTGGGATGCAAACACGAAGTACTGCGGAGTATGCGGTTCGCCGACAAAGCTTGAGACCGACATCTCGAAGCGCTGCACAGGTTGTGGCAAGGAGATCTGGCCGCAACTCGCCACCGCCATCATCGTACTCATACACCGGGGTGATGAGGTGCTGCTCGTAAGAGGCAGGAACTTCAAGCGCGACTTCTACGGACTTGTTGCCGGTTTCGTCGAGACCGGCGAGACACTCGAGGAGGCTGTTCACCGTGAAGTGCTCGAGGAAGTAGGACTGAAGATCACCAACATACGCTATTTCGGTAGTCAGCCGTGGCCCTATCCTTGCGGACTGATGGTGGGTTACGAGGCGGACTACGTTTCCGGTGAGATAAAACTGCAGAAGGAAGAGATAGCAAAGGGAGGATGGTTCACGCGCGACAACCTGCCTAACATCCCCGAAAAATTATCAATAGCACGCATGCTTATCGACAAATGGATAGACAGCGCTAACTAAAAAGAAACGCATTATGGCTAAGAGAAAAAACAAATCTGACAACAAGCAACTCCTCAAGGGCATGCTCTACGGAGTATTGGCATGTGTGCTGGTAGTAGCAGCAGCGGTGTATATGTTCTTCTTTACATCCATCAGCAAGACTGGCGACACAGCATATCTCTACATAGACAACGACGACACGATGGACTCCATATCCGTCAAGCTCGACACCCTCGTATCATCGCAGTCGATAACAGCCATCAAGACGCTGGCAAGCATCACGGGATACAGCAGCAACATACGTAGCGGACGCTATGCCATAGAGCCGGGAACAGGCGCTTTGACATTCTTCCGCCACATACGCAACGCACAGCAGTCGCCCGTCAAGCTCACTGTTCCAAGCGTGCGCACAAAGGCTCGCCTTGCAGAGGAGCTGAGCAAACGACTGATGATCAGCAAGCAAGACCTGCTCTCAGCACTCAACGACGAGGCTGTCTGCAAGGAACACGGTCTCGACACCATGACTATCGTGTCAATGTTCATCCCTAACACCTACGAGATCTATTGGAACGTAAGCGTGGAGAAGCTGCTTGCAAAGATGGACACCGAGAACAAGAACTTCTGGAACGACGAGCGAGAGCGGAAAGCCTCCGACCTCGGACTGTCGCATGTTCAGGTAAGCACGCTGGCAAGTATCGTGGAGGAAGAGACCGCCAACAATGGCGAGAAACCTATGATTGCCGGTCTATACTACAATCGCTACAAGCAGAACATGCCTCTTCAGGCTGACCCTACCATCAAGTTCGCCCTGCAGGACTTCAGTCTCAAGCGCATCTACAATGCCCTGCTCTCGGTCGTTTCTCCTTACAACACATATCGTAACGTAGGACTTCCTCCTGGTCCGATACGCATACCTTCCATCGAAGGCATCGATGCCGTGCTCAACCTTGTGCATCACGACTATATCTATATGTGTGCCAAGGAGGACTTCTCTGGTACCCACAACTTTGCCAAGACCTATCCCGAGCATCTTGCCAACGCCGCAAGATACACCAAGGCACTCAACGAGCGAGGAATAAAATAAAAGAGCCCCTGCCCACGCCCCCACGACCCCACCCCTGCCCTCCCGAGGGAGGGAGAAGGACGCATCGATACTTTTCAATAACTTTTCAGTGTTTTCGTGGGGGCGTGCCCAGAAGAGCCCACTGCCCTCCCCTTCAACTTCCCTTAAAAATTACCCTTATGAACAAGATAAAGACTATCACACTGGCACTACTCCCACTATTCTGCACCACCACGAAGGCGCAGGAGAAGATGATCGTGCACATGAAAGACGGCGAGAAAGTATCGTTCGAGATGAGCAAGGTCGATCATGTGGAGTTGGAAGGAACAGGTCAATCCACCGCGAAACCACTTGAAGGCGTAGGTGGCACGGTCGCCTCGACCGTTGACCTCGGTACATCAAAGACATGGGCTACGCACAACGTAGGTGCTTCACAAATGAGTCAGAGCGGCGGACGCTTCGCATGGAACAACATTCCTGCCGCTGCCGCTGAGTGGGGAGAGGGATGGCATCTGCCTACCCTTGCCGACTGGAAGGAACTCTATGAGAAATGCACATGGGAATGGGTTACCGTTGACGGTATCGGCGGACGCATGGTGACAGGCAACAATGGCAATACGGTGTTCTTCCCTGCCACCGGACTTACCATCGATGCCAAGACACATGTCGTTGGTAGTCTGGGAATATACTGGACCGCCACATCCAAGAACGACACCGAAGACTCCGACAATGCTTACGGCACATACTTCGACAGCGCCAACATCTACAACATAGACTTCGCAAAAAACAATGCCTTCTCCATAAGATTGGTAAAGGACAAAGAATAACATCATTCAACTTTCGCAAGCTCCAGTTGATTTGGAGTTTCGAAAGTTTGAAGAACTTGAGAAACTTGAATAACTTAGACCATGCAAAGAATCCTTTTCACCATATTAGTGGCTCTCATCTGCAACGGCATATCAGCTGCAGACAACGTTCTTGTGCTCAGTCTCAGGAATGGTGTGCAGCAGCTCTACGACATCAACGAACCTATCGAGCTGCGCACTACCACCGACTCGTTCCTTGTCACGTCGCAACATATCCAGGCATCCTACAGCCGTAGCAACGTACTGGGCTATTCCTTCTCCAAATACGGAGCAATAAACGTAGGCATCAATACCCCCACCATCGACAACGGCAGGCACATCATATACCATCGTGAAGGCAGGACCCTTATCATCGATGGCATCACCACAAGAGAGAAGATCAGGATATATTCCGTCAACGGCATGGAGCATCGTCCGTCCATAAGTCGCACCGCATCATCTGCCACCATCAATTTCTCTTCCCTCCCCCAAGCCATCTACATCATCAGCATACCATCAAGCGATGACAACTTTTCCATAAAGTTCATCAATGAATAGTGTCTCTACATCTGTGCTTCCACAAATTATAACAACACGTAAACAATAATATACTATAAGAGGGCGTGCCAGTACATTCTGGCACGCCCTCTTCTTTGCCCCTTAATAGTTGCGTGGGTTCCTTTACAATCCAACCAGTGGAAAGTGAAGTCTCGCGGGCGGGGACTTTTGCACATCTCGAATACAACGGAATCCCCACGTCTTGATTAT
>JAGHUS010000135.1 GCA_018064685.1 Bacteroidales bacterium
TTTTATCTCAGCGATTAACTTTTTAACTTTCAACTTATTCAACAACTCTACACTCTAAACACTTAACTCTCAACTAAGTTGAGCTTGCGAAACTTATATTACTTACTTATCACCACCTTGATCCTGACGATACGGCGCTCGTCCATCTCCATCACCTCGAACGTAAAGTTCTTGTACTTTATGCATTCGTGCAGCTTTGGGAAGTCACCTTTCAGTTCCAGCAGCAGTCCGGCCAGTGTGTCGGCTTCGCCTTCCGCCTCTTCGAACACGTCGTCGTCGACTTTCAGTATCTTGTAGAAGTCGGAGAGGAGTGTCTTGGCCTCGAAGAGGAAGGTGTTCTTGTTCAGACGTACGTAGGGGCGCTCCTCCTCGTCTGTCTCGTCGTTTATCTCGCCCACAATCTCCTCGATGATGTCTTCCATCGTCACTATTCCGCTTGTTCCGCCAAACTCGTCTACCACAATGGCAATGTGCACCTTGTTGGTCTGGAATTCGCGTAGCAGATCGTCGATCATCTTCGTCTCGGGCACGAAGTACGGTGGACGGATGAGCGACTGCCAGCGGAAGGTGGCGGGCTTGTTGAGGTGGGGTAGGAGGTCCTTGATGTACAGCACGCCCTTGATGTTGTCCTGGCTGCCCTGGTATACGGGTATGCGGCTGTAGTTGTTCTCGACGATGCACTGCAGCACGTCGGGGAAGGGTGTGTGCACCTCCAGGTCTACCATGTCGACGCGTGGCGTCATGACCTCCTTGGCCATCTCGCCTCCAAAGCGTATGATGCCCTCTAGCATGCTACTCTCCTCGGCCAGTTCTTTCTTGTCCGTCAGTTCCAGTGCCTGTTCCAGGTCGTCGACGGTAAGTGCCTGTGCGTCGCTGCTCACCAGTCGTGTCACGGCCTTCGAGCGTACCAGCAGATAGGCTAGCGGGTAGAACAGGTGTGTGAGGATGACGAACACCGGTGCTGCCATTCGGCAGAACTTAAGGCTGTATTGCTTCGAGTAGATCTTCGGGATGATCTCGCCGAAGAGCAGGAGCAGGAAGGTGAGGATGACCGTCATGATGATGAACTGCAGCACCTCCGACCCGGCTCCGAACTTCAGCCATTTGGCAAAGAAGAAGTCGAGCAGCATGATGATGGCTACGTTCACGAAGTTGTTGGAGATGAGTATGGTAGCCAGCAGGTGCTCGCTGCGTTTTCTCAGTCGCAGTATCTTCTTGTCGCTGGGGTGCTTCTGCTCCTCGATGTCGCTAAGGTCGGTTGGCGAGAGCGAGAAGAAAGCTATCTCGCTGGCCGAAACGAAGCCCGAGCAGACGAGCAGCACGAGGCTGATGCCCAGTGCTATGTATCCGCCTAATGAGGGATCGTGTATTTCCATTATGTCTGTCACTTTTATTATCTTTTATTCAAAACGGCGCCTGCGGAGCGGGATTGCCCGTGCTGGTGTTGTTCTTCGGTGTGAGCAGTTCGATGGCCTCGGCATAGATCTCCACCACATAACGGCGGATGCCGTTCTTGTCGTCGTACGAGCGGGTGTGAATCTTACCTTCGATGTATAGCTTGTCGCCTTTGTGCACGTAGCGCTCCACCAGTTCGGCCTGTTTGCGCCACAGCACTATGTTGTGCCATTCGGTTCGTTCTGGCACCTGTGTTCCGTTCTCGAGTGTGTAGCCAGGTTCGCTAGTGGCCAGTCGCAGCGAGGCAACAGCCAGTCCCTTCTCTACGTACTTCACTTCGGGCTCCAGGCCCACATTGCCTATAAGCATTACTTTGTTTAGTGACATAGTATCGTCTTTTAATCCTCACTTAATCTCTCTGCAAAAATACATCTTTTCGTGTAATTCTACAAATTTTCGTCATGCAAACTTACTATTTTGTACAGTTCCTGAACCAATCGGCTTGTGGCAAAGGCATCGCGCTGGTCTTCAGCAATCCATTCGTAGCCGTTCTCTTTCATCCATTCAGGTGGCATTTCGTCCATGCTGTCGAGCTGCAGCAGATGGAAGTCGGCTGTGATGAGACGGTGCGTAAGTTGGTGTTTTACACCCCTTTTCAGTGTTGTGGTGCGCTTGTCCTTCAGCCACTGCAGCACGCCTTTGTCCGTGGCTTCGGTGCTCTGCCTGTTGGCCGTGAGTGGTTCGTATAGTCCCTTCCAAATGTCGTTCTTGCCCCGTCGCCGCAGCAGTATGTGTCCCTTTGCGCGACAATATATATATATAAGGTGTAGTTTCTGTACACTCGTCTTCCGGCTCTTCACTGGCAGTTCCGAAACCCTGTCATGCTCTCTTGCATGGCACGACTCGGCCAGCGGACACTCCATGCAGTTGGCCGATGGCGTACACATCATTGCTCCGAAATCCATGATGGCCTGGTTGTAGAGTGCTGGATGATGGGTGTCGAGCATCTCGTCGGCCAGCGCGCGGAATTCTTTCTTGCCCTGGGTGGAGTCGATGGGCGTGTCGATGCCGAGATAGCGTGACAGGACACGGTATACATTGCCGTCCAGCACCGCCTTAGCCTCGCCAAAGGCAAACGACGCGATGGCCGCTGCAGTATAGTCGCCCACGCCTGGCAGACTCCTTATCTGGTCGTAGGTGTTGGGGAAGGCATCCATACCGCATATCATCTTGGCTGCACGGTGCAGGTTTCGCGCTCTTGAATAATAGCCCAGCCCCTGCCACATGAGCAGCACCTCGTCCTCGGTGGCACGGGCCAGCGAAAGGACGTCGGGAAAACGGCGGACAAAGCGCAGATAGTAGTCGTAGCCCTGTGCCACCCGTGTCTGTTGCAGGATGATCTCGGATATCCAGATAAGGTAGGCATCGTGGGTGTCGCGCCAAGGCAGTTCGCGCTTGTTGTCGTCGTACCAGCTTTCTATTTTTTCTGTGAAATAGTCGTTCATATTGCGTCATATTCAATACAAAAGTAGCAATAAAACACTAAAAACACATATTATTCAGCCTTTTTTTTGAAAAAAAGCATGCTATTATTTTTCATTGTTGAAAAAATATTGTAATTTTGCATCTCGAAATGTGGCTTTATGCCTCATAGTGTAAGACAACAATAGTTTATTAATCAATAAAATCATTAAGTTATGCCCAACGGAAAGAAGCACAAGAGACACAAGATGTCTACCCACAAGCGTAAGAAAAGACTGAGAAAGAACAGACATAAGAGCAAATAACATTCATTGTTAGCTCTTTGCCTCTTCGGAGATACTCATCTAGCTCTGTGAGACAAAACATAAGGAACAAACTCACACGCTACCACCATATTTCACAGGTGATTGAGCGAGGGTTTGTTCTTTAGTATTTTTAAATAATGACTGAAATGACAAGCGAAGTATACGTAAACGTACAACCCCAGAAGATAGCCATCGCGCTGACTGAAGACAAGAAGCTGGTGGAATATCAGGAGGAGGGACAGAGTGCCTCCTTCAGCGTGGGCAATGTGTACTTGGCAAAGGTCAGAAAACTGATGCCGGGACTCAATGCCTGCTTTGTGAACGTTGGCTACGAGCGTGACGCATTTCTTCATTATCTCGATTTAGGCACTCAGTTCAACACGCAGCAGAAGTATCTGAAGCGTGTACTGAACGACCGCAAAAACCTCTTCCCCATAGCCAAGATTCAGCCGCAGCCTGAACTGCCAAAGGACGGTAGCGTGCAGAACACCTTGCAGCTGGGACAAGAGGTGCTGGTACAGATTGTCAAGGAACCCATCAGCACTAAGGGGCCACGTCTCACCTGCGAGATATCGTTCCCCGGTCGTTACCTCGTGCTGATGCCTTTTGGCGACAAGGTCAACGTATCAAGCAAGATTAAGTCGAACCAGGAGAGAGCACGTCTCAAACAGGTCATCCAAAGCATCAAGCCCAAGGGCTTCAGCGTCATTGTCCGCACCGTGGCGGAAGGAAAGCGAGTGGAGGAACTGGACACCGAGATGAAAGTGCTGGTAGGAAAATGGGAGGCTGCCATGCAGAAGTGTATGCAAGCAAGAGAGCTCCCCACATTGGTGGCCGAAGAGACAAGCCGCACCGTTGGATTGCTGCGCGACCTCTTCAACCCCTCGTACGAGAACATCTATGTAAATGATGAAGATGTCTATCGCGAAGTGAAAGACTATGTAGAGCTTATCGCACCCGATAGAGTCGGCATCGTAAAGCATTATAAAGGCAAGTTGCCTATCTTCGACAACTTCGACCTTACCCGACAGATCAAGTCATCTTTCGGAAAGACTATCTCCTACAAGCATGGTGCTTACCTCATCATCGAGCACACCGAGGCACTGCACGTTGTGGACGTGAACAGTGGCAACCGAGCCAAGTCGAACGACGGACAGGAGGCCAATGCACTGGACGTCAACCTGGGTGCTGCCGACGAGTTGGCACGCCAGCTTCGTCTGCGCGACATGGGTGGTATCATCGTGGTCGACTTCATCGATATGCACCTGGCCGAAGACCGCCAGAAGCTTTACGAACGAATGTGCGAAAACATGAAGAAGGACCGTGCCAAGCACAACATCCTTCCTCTAAGCAAATTCGGTCTTATGCAGATAACCCGTCAGCGTGTTCGTCCCGCCATGGACGTGGCCGTCGACGAGACCTGCCCCACATGCCATGGTAAGGGGTCTATCAAGAGTAGCATCCTCTTCACCGACCAACTTGAGAGCAAGATAGATATGCTCGTCACCAAGCTGGGAATCAAGAAGTTCACCCTTCAGGTGCACCCCTATGTGGCAGCATACATCAACCAAGGATTCATCTCACTGAAGCGCAAGTGGCAGATGCGCTACGGCTTCGGTGTGAACATCATCCCCAACCAAATGTACGCTTTTCTACAGTATCAGTTCTATGATGCTAATGGTCAGGAAATCGACATGAAAGAAGAAATCGAGATACAGTAAAGAGATGAAACGATACCTCACTGCAACCCTCGCAATCATTTGCCTTCTGCTTTTCTCCACCGCCCTTTATGCCGCTGGCGACAAGGACAAGAAGAAAGGCAAGGAGGCTGTACAGGCTTATGAGCCTACACCCGACCTCCGTCTCGTGCCTCTTAAGCCTCAGAAGTCAATGCCCCGTGTGCAGGAACTAGGAAACTTCAAAGACATGCAGCAGCAGTCGGGCACTGCCTCGATAAAAGGCAGTTACGGACCGCACAAGCAGCAGAGCCGTGGCGGCATCGATGTGTCGCACTACCAGGGACAGATAGACTGGAGCCAGGTGGCACGCGACGGCAAGACGCTCTATGTGTTCTGCAAGTCGACGGAGAATACTAGTTTCGTTGACAACACCTTCGAGTACAACGTGCGCGAATGTAACAAGTACAAGATACCCGTTGGCTGCTACCACTTCTTCAATCCGCAGATTTCGGGAGCGGCACAGTTCGAGCACTTCAAGCGCACAGTCGATATGTCTAAACTCGACGTTGTACCCATGCTCGACGTTGAGGTGCGTGGCAAGGAGAGCCTCGAGGCTTTCCAGGCTAATATACGACAGTGGATAAAGGGTTTCGAAGCCACCTATCACTTCAAACCCATCATCTACGCCTCGTTGCACTTCTACAACAAGTATCTTGCCGGAGCCTTCGACGACTACATCTACATGATTGCCAAGTACGGTGAGGGCACGCCCAATCCACAAGGTCCCATTCCTTTTGCTATGTGGCAATACACCTCTAGCGGCAGTGTGAGTGGCATCCGTGGACGAGTCGACATGAGTTGCTTTATCGATCACTTTGATGTGAAGGACATCCTCATCAAGAATCAAAGGAAACTCTAAAACCTACATCTGGGAATTGAAAGTTGTACGCCCTGTCCACTCTCTGTTGGACACGTAGCGGCTGTAACTTTCAATTCCTTTTTTTTTCGTAACCACACTATGACAGCACAACGATACATCAAGTTCCTGCTCTTGGCTATGCTGCTTATCAGCAGTCCTGCCTTTCCCCAGAATGACAGCTATATTCCTACTCAGGAGAATCTGGCTTCGCGTGAGGAGTTCAGCAAGATGAAGTTCGGCATCTTCCTGCACTGGGGCATCTACAGCACCTTTGCCCAGGGCGAGTGGTACTTGCAGAATGCCAAGATAGACAGGCTGGAGTATGCCAAGGCTGCCGATGCCTTTTATCCTCATCGCTTCAATGCCCGTGAGTGGGTCGATGCCATCAAGGGATCGGGAGCACAATACGTGTGCCTCACCTCGCGCCATCACGACGGATTCTCGATGTGGCATACCGCGCAGAGCGATTATAACATCGTCGACGCCACACCCTTTAAGCGCGACGTTATCAAGGAGTTGTCCGAGGCGTGTGAAAGCAGTGGTCTAAGACTACACCTTTATTATTCGCACCTTGACTGGACACGCGAAGACTACCCTTGGGGACGCACTGGACGCTTCACTGGCAAGGATCCTTCCAAGCAGAACTGGACATCCTATAAGCAGTTCATGAACAACCAGCTCACCGAACTTCTGACACGCTATGGCAAGATTGGCGCTATCTGGTTCGACGGCTATTGGGACCATGACCAGGACTCCGTTCCCTTCAACTGGGAGCTGCGCCAACAGTACGACCTCATCCATCGTCTGCAGCCCGCTTGTCTTGTCGGCAACAATCACCATGAGGCTATAAAGCCCGGCGAGGATATACAGATTTTCGAGCGCGATCTGCCGGGTCAGAATACGGCAGGCTTTGTCGACAAGGCAGCCGAGGTAAGCCGTCTGCCCCTCGAGACATGCGAGACCATGAACGGTATGTGGGGCTATAAAGTCACCGACCAGAACTACAAGACTACCACCGACCTCATCCGTCTCCTTGTCCGCACTTCAGGTCTCGGAGCCAATCTGCTGCTCAACATCGGTCCGCAGCCCAATGGCGAACTCCCCGCCACAGCTTTGCAGCGACTATCCGAAATGGGGCAGTGGCTCTCGCACTATGGTGAGACCATCTACGGCACTACTGCCGGCGAGGTCAGTCCGCAGGATTGGGGAGCCATGACACGCAAGCCCCAGAAGCGCTATCTGCACATCACCCACATGCCCGCTGGCGGTCAGCTAGTCATCCTCGTCGATGGCATTGTGCGCGATGCTGTGGTCTTCGACAGCGGACAGAAAATCAAGTTCAAGCAGAAGAAGTCTGATGGCACCCTCACACTTACCATTCCCGAGCATGAGGACGTCAGCGATTACATTATCGAGCTTCGGGTCAAAGAGCACGATTAACTCCCTTTTACCCTTTTCCTTCCAGACAAATTCTATCGTCCCTATAACTTCTCTTTACTCCCTTCCCTCCCTTTCTCCTAGTCAAATCCTATCGTCCCTATAACTTCCTATAACTTCCTTTTAACTTCCCTTAAAAAATATAAATTTTATGAAAAAGTGGATCTACACCTTACTTCTACTCCTGGCCACCCAGACCATTGTGGCCGGTGAGAATCTTAATCTCCGTGACATTGTAAACGGCAAGTACCAGACACGTGGCGTTCGTGGCATGAATCCGCTGAACGATGGCGAGCAGTATGCCATGATTGTCGATGGCAAGCGCATCGTAAGCTATTCGTTCAAGACCGGCGAGGAACTCAACGTCCTCTTCGATGCCGACAACACCAAAGGCAAGACACGCATCGACTACATCAGCGGTTACATCATGAGTCCCGACGAGAAGAACATCCTCGTCTACAACAACGTGCAGAGCATCTACCGCCGTTCCTTTACGGCCAACTATTACATCTACAATGTGCGCAACCGCACACTTGTTCCCCTCTCCGACGGTGGACCACAGGAGTGTCCCATCTTCTCGCCCGACGGCAATCAGATAGCTTTTGTGCGCGATGGCAACATCTTCCTCGTCAAGCTGCTTTTCAACAACTCCGAGAGCCAGGTAACCAAGGATGGCGAGTATAACAAGATTATTAACGGCAAGCCCGACTGGGTGTACGAAGAGGAGTTCGTCACTAGTCAGTCGCTTTGCTTCAATGCCGACAACAGCATGCTTATGTGGATTCGCTACGACGAGAGCGAGGTACCTCTCTACTCCTTCCCCATGTTCAAGGGTATGGCACCCGAGTATAAAGAGTATGCCGAATATCCTGGCGAGTATACCTACAAGTATCCCGTGGCAGGAGCCAAGAACTCGAAGGTCAGTGTTCACTCGTTCGACATCAAGAGCCATGTCATCCGACAGATGAAGCTCGAGATTGGCAGCGAAGACTACATTCCCCGCATCCTCGCTACCAGCGATCCCACCAAGGTGGCCATCTTCACCCTCAATCGTCATCAGGATCGTATGGATGTCTACATGGCCAACCCTCGTTCCAGCGAGTGCAAGATGGTGCTGCGCGATGAGGTAGCACCCTACATCACCGAGGATATGTATAACAGCATCCACTTCTTCGACGGTGGATTCGTGTTCTGTTCCGAGCGTGATGGCTGGAACCACATCTACCAGTACGACCTGAACGGAACCTTGAAGAAGCAGGTCACCAAGGGACAGTTTGAGGTGCTCGATTTCTACGGCTACGACCCCGCAACAGGTTCCTATTATTACGCTAGCAACGAGGGTAGTCCCCTGCGTTCTGCCATCTACAAGACCGATGCCAAGGGTAAGGTTACGAAGCTGAGCCAGCACACCGGCACCAACAGTGCATCGTTCTCTTCATCATTCAAGTATTTCATCAACACTTATAGCGACATACATACGCCCAATGTCACACAGGTATGTGACCAGACGGGAAAGACGTTGCGAGTGCTGCAGGACAACAAGCAAGTCAGCGAGGCACTCAAGGACAAGAACCTTGGCACGGCCGAGTTCTTCACCTTCACCACTGGCGAGGGCGTCACGCTCAACGGTTGGATGCTGAAGCCTTATAACTTCGATGCCAGCAAGAAGTATCCCGTCATCATGTTCCAGTACGGTGGTCCCGGCAGCCAGGAGGTCAAGGACGAGTGGAACATGGGTAACTGCGGCGGTGCACTGCTCGAGCATTACCTCACCCAGCAGGGCTATATCTGTGTCGTTGTCGACGGACGTGGCACTGGTGGTCGTGGAGCAGCCTTCGAGAAGCAGACCTACCTGCACCTTGGTGTCATGGAGGCAGCCGACCAGGTCGAGGCAGCCATCTATCTGGGCAAGCAGAGCTACGTAGACAGCTCGCGCATCGGTATCTGGGGATGGAGCTTCGGAGGTTTCAACACCCTGATGAGTATGAGCGAAGGCCGTCCCGTCTTCTGTGCCGGAGTAGCCGTTGCACCTCCCACCTGCTGGCGATTCTACGACACCGTCTACACCGAGCGTTTCATGCGTACACCCAAGGAGAATCATGAAGGCTATGAGGTGAGTGCCATCAGTCGCGCCAAGAATCTCAGCGGCGAACTCCTCCTCTGCCATGGCATGGCCGACGACAACGTACATTTCCGCAACACTGCCGAGTATGTCGAGGCACTTGTCCAGGCCGAGAAGACCAACTTCAAGCAGCTCTGCTTCACCAACCGCAACCATAGCATCTACGGCGGCAATACCCGCTATTTCCTCTACATGAACCTCATCAACTGGTTCAACGAGAAGATGAAGTAAAGTTTCCCACCTTTTGACAGGGGCGGCCTGAAAGGCCAAAGTTGCTTTCAGCCCAATGGCAGCGCCTTGGGTTTCAATATGATGAGGTTACATTCGCCTTGAAAAGGCAAAAGCAATCGTTGCGATTGATTGGACTTTTGCCCTTTTCAGGGCGAAGGAAATCGCACTATTCTCATAACCCAAGGCGTCGCTTCGCTTTGCCGTTGGGCTGAATGCTTTCTGGGCTTTCAGCCCGTTTAGCAGGGTGGGAAACTTTAATTATCGTAACTAAACTTTCTCACCCTTGAGTTGTAAAACAAAAACCCAAATCCGACAAACCGTTTTGTTATTTCTGCTGCAAAGGTAGGACTAAATTTACGCATCTCCATATTGCAACTGTTCAAGGCTGTTCAAGCCCAAAATGTAGTTAATTGCGTGAAAAATGCAGCATAGGCAATATTTATTGCTTGAAATCATTATGGTCTCAAAAGAATTTGTTACATTTGTGACGGATTACGTCATATTGCACCGCGACTTCTGCATCCAGCCCACAGGCATCACGTCGGAAGGGCGAGGGAATACGAAGGTGTATGTGAAGCGCTAACGATAATCGTAACCTCAAAAACCTCTATATCCACACAAATATTGCAGTTCAGGCAAAGAATTCGCGGATGGTCTTTGTTGCCAGATTCTCATCCACATTCATGGCTACCACCCTTCAGTATTGTTCCAGGCTCCAGAGGAGGTAAAGAATGATTGTAATTTTCGTTTGCCATACACATTATTTATATATAAGTTAGCGAACAAAATTAATTTTATAATCTTTTAGGTCGCTTGCGCTCCTTATTTTAAACACGAA
>JAGHUS010000200.1 GCA_018064685.1 Bacteroidales bacterium
TCAAACGCAGAACTGATAGTCACAAACGACAAGGACTTCAATCCTCTAAAATCAATTCCTTGGCCAAAAGTTGAGATTATGAGGATAGATCAATTCATAAAGATCATCAATTGACATCTATAAAAATCATGCTCCACACAACTCCCACATACGCATTCCGCACAGAGGCCGTTTACATGGTTTCTGAGCCCTTGCTGCGTGTTGCAGGGGGGGGGTAAATGGCATAGTTCCAAGCGATTACAACGAAATGTACAGCCTGCTACGGGCACTCCACGCGAGTGCCGGTAGCAGGCTTTTCCGTGTCTATACATGAACAAACAATAATACAAATATTTAATTCAACAACTATGAGAAAGAAAACGTACCAGCAACCCACGATGAAGGTTGTGAAGGTAGAACAGACGGGCATCATCTGCACGAGTCAGTACGACGTAACCCCTCAGAATGAGAGCTATGTACAAGAGGAGGAGACAGTAGTCAATGGTTGGTATAACTAAACGCAAAAGACAGACAATGAAGAAATATCTTTTCATGGCTGTGGCTGCGATAGCAGCGCTCAGCAGTTGTTCGAGCGACAACGACCTCCTCACAGGCGAGGCAGGCAAGAAGGCACTCACCTTCACCGCTACGATGGAAGGTAGCGCAACACGTGCCATATATAACAGCACCGAGAAGTGCGCACAGTGGGAAGCGGGCGACCAGATTAGCATCAACGGCAAGACCTACAGCGCAGAGTCGGCAGGCCTCACCACAACCTTCACAGCTGAAGACGATGAAGCAGGGGAAGCTCCCTACAAAGCATATTTTGCTTGCACATACGATGGCACAACCGCCACTCTCCCTGCGGCAGTCACCGAGACATGGGCAGACGGCAAGTTCAACATGCCTATGTATGCAACCAGTACTAATACCGAGCTTCAGTTCTATAACCTCTGCGGCGTGCTGAAGATTACCGTCAAGAGCAACCAGATTGATGCAGTAAAAAAGATCAAGGTAAGCAGCGCAAACAAGGCTGTCAGCGGTGCTTTCTCGGTTGATGCCAACAATGCAGCTGTGCTGAGTGAACCTAACACCGTATCCAACACCCTCACCGTGACTTATTCGGAAGCTGTCGCAACAACAGAAGGCGGCGTGGTGTTCTACGTGGCTATACCTGCTCAGACCTATCAGGAGCTCAAGATAGAGCTTGATGCTGACGGCAATGGCTTCACCAAGAGCATGACCACCAAGAGCGCATTAGACATCACCGTTGCTCGCAAAACGATTTATCCTATCACCTTTGCTGACAATGCACCTGCAACAAAAGGCACAGCCGAGGCAACAATCAACGGTAGCACCGTTAGTGTGAACTGGGTGCAGCTCTGGCCAGGTGGTCCTAAGTTCGCTGAGTATAACGTAGGTGCAAGTAGAGCTACAGAATACGGTGACAGAAAGACATTTAGAGAAGCATCAGCTGAACCTTTTTTCTGGGGTGCAAACTGGTGTACTCCAAGCAATGCTGATATGAACGAGTTGATTAGGGCAGCATCTAATCTTGGTAGCACAAAGGTAACATGCGTATATGAGAAAGTTGGCGGTGTCTGGGGCTTCACATTCACGGGCAAAGAAACAGGCTATACCACCAACTCTATGTTCTTACCTTGCTTTGCGGAATTCTCCTCAAACAGCTCTGGCGAAACGTCCTATTGGGCGGGTCCGGCGATTGATGAAGAAAGAGCTTGGCAAATGTGGCTGGCACGCGACGTAAACGATGATTATTGGGGCAGCCAGTGGTACGATCAATTTATTGATGAACAATTCTATGTGCGTCCTGTGCTCAGCAGTAGTTCGAACACCACGGGCGACGACCAAAACTCATACAGCGTCACGTTCAATAGTAGTGATTTTTATTTTAACGGATCTAAAGCTGTAGCCCAAAATAGTGACGTAAGGCTTACGCTTACACCGATGGAATTTTCTTGGGGTGATGGTAACCAGTTTAAGAGTGATGGAATTTTGTCTATTGACGCATATTCTCGCCCTGGACTCACTATTACTGAAATTGTTTACACTGGACCGAATGGAAGTACAACAAAGACGGATGAAAGATTTTCTTTTATAGTAATAAATGGTGATGTTATGGATGATGGTACTAACTTGGGAAACACGTTTGAATCTGTGACCGTAAACTATACAAAACAATAAGACTGGGGGTAGGACAGGGGCAACGCAACTGACTTACTCGCATACATTTGAGAGGGAATCACGTCACAGCGGCGTGGTTTCCTCTCAATTCGATTTACCATCTTCCCGACAGCCCAAGGCATTATGTCAGACTTAGCCCCGAAGGGACGAGAGGCCCCCTCTAGCTCCACCAAGGGGGAGGAAAGACCCTCTCCGGCGCTTAGGCGCCACCTCCCCCTCTAGGGGGAGGAATTGGATAGGAGACAAGAGATGAGGGCATCGCGCAGCTAATTATGAATTAGAAGACCCCCCAACCCCCTAAAGGGGGAGAAAAGCATCGCGCAGCTAATTATGAATTATGAAGTTTCCCACCTTTTGTCAGGGGCGGCCTGAAAGGCCAATGTTGCTTTCAGCCCAATGGCAGCGCCTTGGGTTTCAATATGATGAGGTTACATTCGCCTTGAAAAGGCAAAAGCAA
>JAGHUS010000054.1 GCA_018064685.1 Bacteroidales bacterium
GCGGGGTTCCACCTCTTCCCATTCCGAACAGAGAAGTTAAGCCCGCCCGCGCCGATGGTACTGCACACCCGTGGGAGAGTAGGTAGCCGCCGTCTTTAAGAGAAAGCCTCGAGCCGAAAGCTCGGGGCTTTCGTCGTATAGGCGGATACCTGCTCTCCCACGCAGTGGGGCTTTTGAAGACGTTCAAAATGCAGTAGGTAGCCGCCGTCTTTAAGAAGAGACCCTTCAATCCAAAAGCTTGGAGGGTTTTCTGCGTAATAGGAGAATACTATCTACTACTCCAAATGATTTTTATACTGACTCTTCAGCTCTTCATATTTTTGTTATAAATGTTACATTATCAGTATTTTATGGTTATGAAGAGCGTTCTTGTCTCTTCATGACTCTTCATAGCTCTTCATGCAAGCTTTTTGTAATTAGAGAAAAAACTCCACCTCAATCGACGGGATGAAGTGGAGATTGTATTAAAAGTATAAATATGATCAAGAATTATTCATTGGCAGTCATGAAGAGCTCCAGCTCGTAGGTTTGGATATACCTGTTTTTCCTTTTTTTTATTTCTTTCCATTATTGCTATTTCTTCTGTCCTGCTGTAGCGGTCATAATCGATATGGTCGATTTTTACTCTTAGGATGTGGTGTTAGCAAGTTGTTTCGCTTTCTTTGTGAGTGATTATGCGTTCAAATCCTACTTTTCGATTTGATTATGACTTGAACTTGTTTGTTATGTGCGACAGTTTCATCGTACAACGTTCTGAGAGAGCTATTCTGCGCGAGATAACCGAAGGTGACTGTATCACTATTGTTACAGATGTATTTGTTGGCAGCAAAGGCAGAGTCACGTGAGATGCGGCTTTTGTTGCTTATTGATACGATGAGTAATCGGCTAGATTCAAGGGCAGAACGTAGTTTTTCAGGTACTATCTTATACAGACTTCGTCCAAGCACGAGTATGATTGGACAAGTACCAGAGAGTAACATATCGAGTACGGCATCTTCCATCTCGCTATGGAACGTGCTCATGACTACGGCATCGCCATGAGCACGTTCTACTGCCCAGTCCAGGCATGGTAGTATCACACTACTCTTCGTACAT
Source organism: Bacteroidales bacterium (assembly GCA_018064685.1). Lineage (GTDB taxonomy): Bacteria > Bacteroidota > Bacteroidia > Bacteroidales > Bacteroidaceae > Physcousia. The sequence goes on from JAGHUS010000054.1 coordinate 1,096, forward strand.
CGAGAGCAGAGGAAACCGTGCTTTTCCTGGTCGAGGAGTGATATGTTGCCGAGACAGGTCATTCTATAAAAACAGCGAGTCAGATACAACTACATTATGGAAGACATCTGCGTGAGGATTCTTTGTAAGTCCATAGGTAGTAACAAGAGTCAGTTGAACAGCTTTTGTTGTCTTTGTTTCCTGTATGAAGCGTTCTCTCCGATTTAGTATTTTCTGCTCCTCTTCGGCGTTGAGTGCATAGTTTCCTGCTGCAACATACTTCATCTCACAAATATTAATTGTATCATCGTTCCGATCAAGCAACAAATCAATCTGTGCTCCAGGCTGTTCTTCGTTCTTGCGTACAAACCATGAGTATTCGGAAGTCGACACTCCTCCTATGCTCAAGGCTTGTTTTATCTGGTTAACATGTGCGAGACATACACGTTCAAAAGCCAATCCACACCAATTGCTGTATAAACTGCTGCCTATACTCTTCGACCAGAAGTTGGGATCATGCCTCTTGTTCTCCAATATAAATTTGAAGTAAAACAACGTGTAGAAATCCACCAGCTGATAAATTGCCAACTTTGAAGTTTTACCTATCTGATTGTATTTGCGGATGAAACCGCAATGCTCCAAGTCCTTCAGTACCGTTGAGAGTTTTCCATTGTCGCTCAATCCGCTTTCTACGATAATCTTTTCTCTCGTCATACCTATACGTTTTTTTCCTAACGTAGTGATTACAGTAATGTACGTTTCCGGCTTTTTGAAGAGCGAACTATAAAGTGCATCAAACTCTTCATTCAGTTCACCATCCTCCGAGAAGAGAATATCATCAATATTTTGCGGCAGGCTCTTTTCCTTCTTTAGCAACGACCAATAGAAAGGAACCCCGCCCAATGCCATGTAGCATTCCAGCAACTGACGATGTTGCATTGCCAGGTTACGGCTTTTGGCATATAGCTCGCATTCATGCAGCGTAAATTGTTTGAGGTTAATCTTGTGATTCAAACGATTATGTAACCCGCCATGATTATGCACCACCTTGTCTACAATCCACGATGTTGCGGAACCACATACAATCAGCAACACATCCTTCCTTGCTGAAGCATACGCGTTCCAGAAATGTTCCAATGCAGACACGAAGTTGCTTCCCTGGGTGTCCATCCAAGGCAATTCGTCAATGAATATAACCTTCCGTTTTGCTCTTGATTTGCGTATAAGGTCATCTAACAACGAGAATGCATCAAACCAATTACGTGGAGTGTCTTTTACGTTAAGACCATTTTTTTGAAGCGACTTTTTCCACTCCTCCAGTTGTACATTTTTGGGGGCATTGGCAATCCCCGTGTGCTGGAAGGTGAATTTGTAGTTGAATGCCTCTCTTACCAGAAAGGTTTTACCTACACGTCGTCTGCCATACACCACTACAAACTGGGAATATTCGTCTGCATAAGCACTCCGAAGAGTCTCTAATTCTCTTTCTCTGCCTATTATCATAGTTTATTCATTGTTTTGTATGGCGCAAAGATACAAAAAAATATTTCAAAACTCTGCGGAAAGTGTCTTTTTTTTGTAGATTCCGCAGAGTTTTTACTTAATTTCAGGAACATCTAAACGTCCCGAACACACAGTAAACTAAGGGAATACCGCTTATTCGTCATATTTTTCCAATTGCCTATTGTCTTCTTCTGTCACAATCGGGATAGCTTAAGCAAGCTTAGCTATCCTCTCGCTGCTCCATCAGTTCATCACCCATTCGATATTTGACGTCATAGTTGATGATGAAGTCGAGCTCTTCTTCCGTGAAACCATAGTGCTTGGCAAGGACTTTGTCAATTTCGTCGATGTGTTGTTTTGAGAGTTTTGGATAATATTCATCATAAATGACATTTCTACCTGTACTCTTATAAGTTGTATTCTTTGTATACTTTGTTGCCTCGTAGTTTTCAAACAACTTGTCACCAGACTTTATCAACATTGTATCTTTTCCTATACTCTTTACAAAATTGAAATTGTCAATAAATGATTTAGTTAGGTTGCGACAATCAGTATAACCAATATAATTCCAATAGAATAATGAGGATGAGAGTAACGCACCAATGGCAGTATTACTATATTCTTTATCAATTATAACCGATTTTTCGGCTTTTACATCCTCTAGCTTCCCATTTATGTAGGTTATGCTCTTTTGGTTCTTTATAAGAAGGAAATAACCTCCACCCGCTGCACGATAGTAAACTTTATTATTCCCAATTTTTGTATAGGTCGCTGCAATAGTTGATTTACAACTCTGAAGTTTCCGATTGACCGAGCATTCTACATTATAAGAAAACTTTGGTATAATAAATGAATCCACAAATTCTCCTACTGGTACATAACTGAGATTATTAAACAATAAGCCACGATGTTCAGTATACCATCGGTTATATTTAGTTGCGAAAATCTCGGGATTATTTTCTTTCTTGCTTCTGGAGGCAATGAATATTGTTGCTCGAAGATGCTCTATCATTTCGAACAATTTTCCTGGCCTGTCATCAAAATTAGCAAATAATAAAGTCGAGGATTCCCTTTTCAGCATGGCTATTACTTTATCCATGCGTTTAGAACAAGTAATAGCTACAGGGATAATAAAACTAAACTTACCTTTTTTAGACCCTATAGACAAACCTCTTTCTATACAGTTTCCATACAAATTACCACATTCTGCAGATACAAAATGAGACAAACTATAATTGAAGTCATTGCTTGAATGTTCCACATACGGCGGATTACCAATAATTACATCAAAACCTCCATTACCCTTAATAATTTGGTAGAACTCTGCAAGCCAATGGAATGGCTGAGTATTCTTCAGCCACTTGTTGTAATCGCCTCCACCAGTAGCGCTTTGATGCATGTGCTGATTCAACAAGCCGTTGAGCGTTGTGAGACGTTCCTTCAGCATCTCCTTTGTTTCCTTGATGCTGGCGTTATCGTCATACGTCTTCAACTGCTCTGAACGGAAACACTCGTATGCCTTTGCTACAACTGCCATCTCTGTGTTTATCTTTTCTTTGAACTCCTGGTTGGCAAACATGTCACCGTATGCAAGGGCTTTGTCAAGCTCTTGTTCGGTAGCATAACCCACGAGGGTGTTACCACACTTGATGTTGAAGTCAATATCAGGGAGAGGATCAAGACCGAGGTTATCCTTGCGCTTATCCACCTCGACAACTGCCACCATCTTCAGGAACAAACGCAGCTTGGCAATCTCCGTTGCCTCCACCATGATGTCCACACCATAGAGGTTGCGAAGGATGATGCTCTTGTAGATGAAGTACTGGCGGTTGCTGCTGTACTTGGCATTTATCTCTTCCAACTCGCGCACAAAGAGATTGCTGTTTTGCTGGTGCCATTCCTCCATGCGGTCAAGACAAGCCTCGTAGAGAGGTTCGAGGATGTTGAGTGCAGCAAAGAGGAATGCTCCCGAACCACAAGTTGGGTCGAGAATGGTGACGTTCTGAAGGGCATGATAGAAGTGAGCCACGAAGTTGTGATCCTCTGTCTGGCGAATCACGTCCTCAGTAAACTGGCGGATGTCGAGATTGTAGGTGATGAAGTCGTTGATGCTGTTAATCTCGCCACCATTAATCTTCTGCAGCAACGAGTCGCAACGCTGGAGTCGCTCAATTGTCTCGCGCCAAATTTCAGTCGGGAGGGAAAATTCCTCATACGTCCTCTCATTCCAGCGGCCACGACGTTCAAGCAAATCAGGCACAGTGGTGTCTATACCTTTATAAATATAGTCAGGGATGCGTTGTTGCCAATCGGCAGAATGACCTTTCTTGACGGCATCGTAGATGTACTTGTCGCCACTCTCGCGAAGCAATTGCCACACAAAGCCACCAGGTGCGAATGCCTTGGCAGAATCCTTGGTAGCAGAAGCTGTCTTATCCATCAGGAACGGGATGATGCAGTTCTTGCCGATGTATTCCGTGATGTCCTCCTTTGTGTAGTATGCACCCATGGCAGCACGATCGTTGATGTACTGCTCAAAGATATAACCCAGCACATCGGGGTTGATGTCCTTGCCGCTGGCTGTAAGACGAGTATCGAGGTGCCAGTTCCACTTGTCGAAGAAGTTGAAGAGGTTGACAAACGCCTCGTCTGCAATGTCAATACCTGTATGTTCACGCTCCAGCTGATGGTCGTCGAACATGCCACCATTGAGGTAAGGGATATGACCGTACTTCTGCAGGAAGTCCTCGTCGTGACGTGGTGAATTGAGACCATCGTGGAAAAGCGAGCATAGGAAGCCCTTGTAGAACGATCCGAAGAATTGGTTCCTTCCTAATCCCTGCATCCATCGGAGTTTGTCTTGCAGATAGTTGGCATTCATGTCGAGGAAGCCCTTCTTCTGGATGAAGTAGCAGAACATAAGTCGGTTGAGCATAACGCTGGCATACCAATCCTTGTTCTTGTCATCGTCGATTCCTGTAATATGCTTCTTGAAAGCAGTATGCTCCTTACGGAACTGAGCGTAGAAATCCTTGGTGACCTTCTCGCTGTTCAGGTGGAACGAGCCATGTACACGATTCTTGACATCAGTAATCAAGACACGCTCGGTGAGTTCGAAGGTCAGGTCATCAATCTTGGAGAAAAGGAAGTCTGCCTTGGCTCCACCAATATACTCTGTCTTTACCAGTTCTCGTTTCTCGTTGGTCTTGACTGGGGTGAGCCACAGATGATGTACCGTTCCCGTTTGAACGAAGATACAGATATAATCATATCCGTAATTACGAAGCTTGTTGTCTATCTTCTTGCACTCTGCTGCTGTAGGCAGAATGTCCATTTCACATGAATAGACATGAAACCCCTGCTTGTCAGCCACTGGTATGAAGTCAAAATCCTGTTCGTCGATAGTGATATATAGTGGTTGACTGTTATCGGGATTGTTCCACCCCATTTCAGTAACGAAGAGTTCGCGGAATGCGCCTCTGTCGATAAGCGAATCAAAATCCTTGCGTTTCATACCTTATCAGATTTCGTTTACGTTATCGTTTTGGTTGCGAAGTCCCATTGCACAGATTACTCGTGCTTCCTTGCCCTCTTGTTCCTCGGCTACTATACAGAGCTGGTTAGCATTGTGCATCTCCACGAGATAGTCGGCAAAAGCATCGACCATGTCACCACGCTTTAACATCTGTCCAAGTGTGAACTTCGACTGCTCTCGCATAGGATAGTTGTAAATCTGGTCGATAGCCTCCTTCAATTCAGGAGTCGCAAAGAGGGGATTCTGCTCCATATAGGTTTCCATCATGGTGACAACCTTATACTTTGTGCTGAATCGGCTACCCAATACACCGCTTGTCTTAAAGTTCATCTCGCTTACAGCTGCAAGAGCTTTGTCCACCAGTTCATGATGCTTCTCTAAAGGATCGAGACTTGGCGTATTGCAGTCACAAGCCATGGTTTTCAGAATGGTGAGCTGAGACTGGGTAACAATACGTCCCTTGCTATCCACCCAAGTCAGCATATCGCTATCGCTTGGTGTCTTGGCGTATGTCACTACGCCCTCATCTATGCTGCGACCTGTGTTGCGCTTGGTGGTATAGGATTTCTCAGGGATAGCAGGAATAATCTTTTTGAGTTCAGGGTTGGCATCGATAGCATTCTTCCATATCTGATATGCGTATGAAGCCATATCTACATCGCTGTCATCCTCGTCATCGAGTGCCCCGGACTTTTCGTTGAAGAGATCCTGAAGATTCTGGGCGTTACCCTCAAAGAATATTTCGTCTGAACCCACCACATTGGCATTCTCATTGATACGGTCGTTGAGTCGGGTGCGGAGTTTGATGATTTTCTCCACGCCTTCTGCTGGGAAGAACGAATAGCATTGAATCTTGTCTGCCTCTTGTCCAATACGGTCAACACGACCGGCACGCTGGATGAGACGGATGATAGCCCATGGCATATCGTAATTAACAATGACGTGAGCGTCCTGAAGGTTCTGACCCTCGGAAAGCACGTCGGTAGCAACGATGATGCGGAGTTCACCTTCAGGAGAAACATTGGCATTATTGCTCTTTGGAGAGAACTTCTCTACAATCTCTGTTGGGTTAGCAGTATTACCCGTAACGCAACCAACACCATTAACCCCACGCTTCTGAAGCTGACGGAAGATATAGTCAGCTGTATCGCTATATTGGGTAAAGATAAGCACCTTCTCCTTGCCATGAGTTTTGGTAAGAAGAGTTTCAAGTTCGTTGAGTTTCTGGTCTTCCTTTGTTACCCATGCACCACACATTTCAATCATCTTGAAGAGTGTGTCGCAATCCTTCTTCAACTGCTGTTTCAGCGAACGCTTGAAGTATTGCGAGTCGAGACGTTTCACGCTGTTGCCGCCCTTCTGAGCAATGAGTTCGTAGTAGCCCTTGGCAATCTTCATATAGAGGTCGGTATCGGTAGAAACAGTAATCTTACCATCGACATCCTTCAAGATGCTCTCGGTAGGTGGCAATCCGGGAATCTGATTCTGGTCATCATCCTCCATGAAGTCATCAGGCAAGGCATTTTCGTCGCTGATAGGCAACTTGAGCTTGTTGTCGATGGCATAGATGAACACCATGTTACGGAGAATGTGGCGGTAGAGTGTAAGCAGGAAGGAGTAGCCGCTGGAGTCGATACGCTTGAAGAAGGTACTCATGCAGAAGCCCATCATGCGAGCCCCGGCCCGTGAAAGATTCTGAAGGTATTGCTTGTCAATCTTACTTGCCTCTTCGGTCTTCTTCTCGTCAATGTACTTAGAGAGACCGTAACGAGGAAGTTTCAGTTCCTTCATCACCTCAATCATCTCCTCACTATAGAGGCGTGAGTATTGGTCGTTATCCTTTGTCTTGAATTTAAGCGCGCACGGTATGCGATCAGGGAAGTAACTGCGGTGACCGTTGTTGAACTGAAGGTACTTGCGTCCGTTCTCATGGTCGGTTTCGGCATAGTTCTCCTTGATGAAGGTACGGGTACGGCGCACGAGGAAGAGTTTCATCAGGTCGCGCCAGTCTTCTGCCTTGTCACTCTGCTCAAAGGCACGAACGCTACGGATAAACACTTCGTTGTGCTTCATCAAGAACTGACGTTCGCCACCAATAGCACCAATGTATTGCTCGGGACGAATACCCAAATCCATATCTGGGTCGAGGAAGAGCTTGAGCTGGTTGCCAAGGTCTGTGAAATCCTTGTTGTAGGGTGTAGCGGTAAGCAGCAGCACCTTGCAATCCATGGATTGAATAAGGTCTTTGATATTGTGGTAGCGTGCTCCATCAGAGTTGCGTAGGTTGTGGCTCTCGTCGATAATCACCAGCTTGTAGTACTTCATGTTCTCTATGTCAAGACGCTTCTGCATAGAGGTTACGTCAGCCTTCAGGTCGTAGTTCTTGATGTACTTGTGCCACATGTCCTGGAGGTTGGCAGGACAGATGATAAGGGTAGAGGCGTAAAACTGCTGCTCGAATACTTTGGCAATGGCACAGGCTGTAATGGTCTTTCCCAGGCCTACCACATCACCAATCATAGCGCCACCTCGCTTGTCGTTATTCAAATGCTTGGCCGCAATCTTTACGGCCGTTTCCTGGAACTCGAAGAGATCTTTCTTGAACATCGGGGGCAGCGTGTATTCTGCCATACCTGTACGAGCATCCTGCGAGAGCATGTAGGCAGTCTTCAAGTAGATGTGGTATGGAGAAATCTCCTTGACAGATGCCCAACTGTTGTTGATGACATCTATCAGCTCCTCGGTGATGTCAATGGCAAACTTGTCGTCCCAACGGTCGTTAAACCATTGAGCAAGGTAAGCATCATTGTTAGTGTCGTCTACCTCAATGTTCAGTTCACCATTACCAGTAAGTCCACTATAAGTAAGATTACTGCTACCCATGAAGGAGAATATCTTCTTGAAGTTGCTATTGGGGTTGTATGCCAGATAGAGCTTCGCGTGAAGTGATTCCTTCAGATAGAGCTTCACTGCAAGCTTGTTCTCCTCCAATTGGCGAGCAAGTATGCGCAATGTGTCCTCGTCCTGCTTGGTGGTCTTGCCAATCAGCAGCTGGCGGCGGAAGTCCTCTGCAATCTTGCGTTTACACTTCTGCACATAGTCAGCATCAGGGAAGAATGGTTTGCCGTATTGACGTCGGATGATTTCTTCGGGAGCCTGATACATGCCGATGAGCAGACGAGCTGTGCGAAACTTACGTCCTTCCTCCTCGTCAACGTATGCTCCTTCGAGATTATCCACCTCGTCAGCTACGAAGTTCCAGCCACGAAGGTTGAAGTAACCCACGCACATGTCAATGCGCTTAACACCATCTTCGGCAATTACATCTTTGAGGACACGTTTGAACTTTTTGTCTTCAGTACTGTTGTCAAATATCTTAGACATAGTATTAAATAAGATTAGTTAAGCAACTGGTAAACTATCTTATCAATCTATGGCTATGCGGATTATGCCGTGACGAACGGATACAAAAAGGGCGTGAACTTCTTCTTATGGTCGTCTGAGGCTGAAGCGTCGGAATTGTTCTATGACCTCCCTACTGAATAAGAATAATGCCCACACCCATAGGGTGCAAGGCATCGTTCTATCGTTATCCAGTAGGATGGGCATTATTCCTTCGGCTTCGACCTATACGAATAACCCAACCATCATTGCTGTGGTTTGTATCATAGAAAAGTAAGTTTCCGACGCTTCGATTCTTTGACGACCACAATGATAGCCGATGTTGCTATGTTTATAATATGTGTATTACTTTCTTTTCTTTTTTCTTGTTTCTGAGGGTTAAATGATTGTTTGTCTTGTCACAAATTTACGAATAATCCGTGAATCTGCCAAATAATATTTTATTATTCTCAAAATTACTTGTTGTTTTGACCTTTATGTCTCTTGTTTTCTGTTTTTCGCGAAAGATGTGGGGGCTTGCTTGTTCATCTATTTCCTTTGAGGGAAACTCAAAGGCACTAGAGGAAATGAGAGAATTGAAGGCACTAGAGGAAATGAGAGAATTGAAGGCACTAGGGAAAATGGGAGAATTGAAGGCACTAGGGAAATGTGAAAATTGAAGGCACTAGGGAAATGGGAAACTCAAAGGCGCTAGGGAAATGGGAAACTCAAAGGCACTAGGGGAAATGGGGGCAGCTTATCTGCTCGTCCATCTCGTAGCATAGGTGCTGGAAGGTGTTGAAGAGCTTGTCGCCCCACTTGGTGGTTTTGTTCAGTTTGTCGCGTGTCAGGACGAAGTCGTTGTAATTCCAGCGGGTGAAGTCGAGATAGTTCATGTAGCCTGAATAGCCACGAAGTGTCTCGCCATTGAATCGCTGCTTGCTGTTGAGGTGTTTGCCTAGCCATTCGTCCATCTGCATCTGGCGGGCAAAGGCCTCGTAGTTGTCGGTCTTGAGCAGGTTGCGGTGACGCAGTACGCACCATAGGCAGAACCAGTGGTTCTTGCGTGTGATGAGGGGCAGGATGGCAAGGAGTTTGTTGCGCAGCGCGAGCATGTCGATGGGTGTGTCGTGAACGACATTGTTGAAGATTTCGTTGTAGAGAGCCGGCTGTATGGTTTCGGGGTGCTCGAGGGTGTGTATCTGTGCCGATAGTATTTGCCATTTGGCTATGGCGGCCACCAGTTGCTTGATGTCGTGCTGCGGTGCCTGGCTCTTGAGCACCGCTTGTGCCAGTTGTTCGGGAGCGTTGATGTGTTGCATGAATACTGTCTGTAGTGATTCTGGCACATCCTTGCGCAGTGCCTTGCGAGCCTCGCGCAGCTGTTCGAGGCTGAGCGGCTCGTTATCGTTGTCGAAGCTAAGGGCTGCCTGGTATCGTTGCAGCTCTGCTTCGCCCTCGCACGTTTCTGTGTAGTTCTGCACCGAGGACAGCAGTAGTCGGCCAGCCTCTTCGTCGGAAATGGTCTCGTCGGCCAGCTGCACCACGCGCTGGAAGTGGTAGAGCAGATAGCACATGAGGGTGAAGAATTGCAGTATGTATTTCATTCGTTCGGGCAGTGTCATGCCAGGGAAGCGTGCCTTCTCGATGTGCTTTTCTTTGAACAGTTTCTCCAGCCCCTGTGTGTGTTCTTGCATAGTATCCCATCCGTCGCGCTGCCGCTCGTCTTGTGGCAGAATCTGTACGAGTCGTTGCATCATGCTTCCCAACTCGATGGGGAAGTCGGGTTGCTTGGGGTGTGCGGTTATGATGCGCTCGTCGATTTCTTTCAGCAGACTTACGATGAGTGGCATTATCTGTTCGTAGACGAATGTGTGAAGCTGTTGGTATATGTTGATATTCTGCGTTTTACGGCTGTGGGAGAGATCTTGCTGCTGCAGGATGAAGTCGTTGTCGGACATGCTGCACAGTCGTGCTGCCTTGGTACGGAGCGAGTAGAGGTCGCAGTTCAGTTCGGTGCCACTAAGTTCCTGCCAGTTGTCGGTGAGCTGCTGGCTCATGTTGAGCAGGTGGAACATGTGGCGGTCGTATGTTTGGTATTCAAAATCGGGAATCATATCTGTATGTTTTTCTGCTGCAAAGATACAAAGTTTTTTTTGTATATCAAAACTGCGTAACGGGATTGTCGAAAATACATGGCAAGTTTTTGGTGTGTGTTTGCTGCAGTCGCAGCTTGCACGCGCTGCGGTTGTGGGTTGAACTCCTAGCGTGTGCAGAAAAAAACGCAGCGGTAATGAAAAAAAGTCGCTGCGATATCTGGAAAAAGACGCTACGATATTGAAAAAATCTCCTAGCAGCTTTTTGAAAATGCTGTAGCATGATTTTTCAAAAAGTGTGTTATGGGTAAAAAGAAATGAATTTTACAATCACTCTTCAGCTCTTCATATTTTGCTTGTAAGTAGTTGCTTATTAATAAAATAAAAGCATGAAGAGTGTGCGGGACTCTTCATGCCTCTTCATGGCTCTTCATGCGACTTGGGCTATGCCGTACGGATGGGGATGAGTTCGTAGGCCTGTCCGTACATGGTGTGCTTGCCTCTGCAGCCCAGAATGCGCAATGTCTGGCCGATGCGTATCTTGGTGGCATTCGTCTCGGGAAGGGTAGGGAAGTGAGATTGCAAGGTTTGGAAGATTTCGCGGCATGTCTTCATCTCGCCCTTCTCGTTCTTGTTGGGCACACGGAAATACTGTGTGATGAGCGACTCCATATCGTCGGTCTTCTGGTAGGGTGCGTTGACCTGCTGGATGCGTACGACCTGGTCCTGGGTGAACCAATAGGGAATCTTGTCCGTAAGCAGCTCGTGTACCAACTGGGCGTAGAGCTGATGGTAGTCGATGGGCGAGATGTTGTCGATGAGTTGTCCCTTGGTGATGCGAAGGCAAAGGTAGCGTCGGCTGCCGGTGTTGTCGCACAAGGGGCGCTCGTCGTTGGTGGTGGCCAGGAAGGATGCGTAGCGACGGCGGTCCTCCTGGCAACGACCGAAGATGGGGCGTGCATTCACCTTCACCTTCGACAGTGTCTGCTTCAGCTTGGCCTGCTGCTTTGGCCCCATGTTGGCAAACTCGTCGATGTTGACCAAGAGGTTGTGTGTGAGTGCCATCTCGCTGTCGAACTTGTTGCCGAAGTTGATGTGGTCGAGATAGTATTGGCGCAGGCTTTCGGGCAAGAGGCGGATGGCAAAGGTGCTCTTACCGCAACCCTGTTCGCCAATCAGCACTGGCACGCACTCGTTGCCATGCAGCACATCAATGTCCAGCCAGTGAGCCACGGCTGAACGCAGCCATGTGGCGCACCATGCCAGCTGTTCGCTGGTGATGCCGGGGATGCGACCGAAGAGGCTAGAGACATGGTTGCGGCCATCCCATTGGGGCAGCGTGTTCAGAAACTCCTTGATGGGATCGTAGTGATGGGTGGCATCGCTGTTGATGAACTCCTCGATGTCCTGTCGGGGCGACTTGTCACCTCCGATGCCCTCCTTTTTGGCGTGGCGCACGATGCTGTTCAGCACCTCGACTGTGACGGGTTGCCACAAGGTGGGAGTGACAGCGTCGGATGATGCTGGCTCACAAGGGAGCTCGGAAAGGCGCTTCATTTCTACTTTTCCGCTCAGCATGTTGTGGCGGAACTCATAATTCTCGCTCAGGAAACTCTCTACCTGGTAGATGGTTGCCTGCTTCTCGGTCAGTACCTGTACCTCCGAGGATGTGAAATTGTTTTTTTCCATTTTTTTGTGTTTAGAAACAGTTGTATTTTTTATTGGTTACTATTTGTAGGATGGGGATTGTGGTTGGAATGGATGGGAAATCCGAACCAAATAATCCAAATCTTTTTTAAATTCTTATAGAAATGCCAGGTGATGTATATTGATGTGGGTTATAGTGATGTATATTGACGTGGAGCATAGTGATGAAGAGTAATGAAGAGTGATGAAGAGGTAGATGGGCTCTTCATGCTTGTAAAGTGCAGTAATACAGTGTGATATGCTGTAAATATGAAGAGCTGAAGAGTGAGTGCGAATTTTGTTTTCGTTTCCTCGTCAGTGAGATTGTCTTCCCTTTCATCTCTAGGTTGTTGGCATCCTATTATTCTTGTGTCACGCTCTCTTGCGTTTCGATGACAAAATTACCCCATTATGCTATGATTGCCAACTTTTCCTTGTTGATGGCCCTTGAGTTTTGTGTTTTTCTGGAAGAATAAAGTGGTATCGTGGAAAAAACGTGGAAAAAAGTGGGAAAATATGGTGTCCTGCCAATCGTCATACAAGATTGTATCGACCAGCTACAATATGTTTTTCGGTGAGAAAATGTGAGTGCAAAGAAAAGCAGACGCTCGGGAGGGGGCGTCTGCTTGATGGGGGTGCCCCAGTTGTTGGGTGTGGGGCTATGAGGTGGGGGCGTGATGTTATTTTTCGGCAGCCTTTGTCGTGACATTGATGTCGGGCAGCTGGTGGACGTAGATGTCGCGCTGCGGGAATGGGATGCTGATGTTGTTGTCGTTGAGGGTGTTGTAGATGATCTCCTTTGCCTTTCCCTGCAAGGGGATGGACTCCTCGACGAGTATCCACAGGCACACGAGGAGGTCGACGCTGTTGTCGCCAAAGCCACTGAATTCTACCTTGATGGTGGTGTTCTCGTCAATGACATGCTTGCCTGCAACATTCTCTATCTCGAGCAGTGGCTGCAACGATTCCTGTAGCATTTTTCTCACTTCTTGCACGTTGCTGCCATAGGCAATTCCTACCGGAATCTTTACCAGCTCGTACTGGTGGTTGCGGGTAAGGTTCTTGAAGTTCTTGCTGAAGAGCGAGGTGTTGAGGAAGGCTATGACGCAGCCGTCCATGGTGTAGATCATGGTGCTCTGGTAGGTGATCTTGTCCACACGTCCGCGTATGCCGTCGCACTCGATATAGTCGCCCACACGGACGCGTCCGGACATGAGGGAGATGCCGTAGAAGAAGTTCTCGAGGAGGTCCTTCATGGCGAAACCCATACCGGTGGCCAGACCGGCGGTGACGATGCTGATGCCGCTGCGGGGCACGCGCAGAAGGACGAGGGCGTAGATGAAGAAGGCTCCCCAGACGAGGATGGAGATGATGTTGTTGGCCAGCGTGCCGTTGTAGTCCTCCTTGCTGTCGCCCAGCGTGCGCAGACGTACGTAGTGATAGAACGCGCGCAGGAAGTAGTTGAGGTAGCTGAAGAGGAACCACGAACCGGCCACCAAGCATATCTTGAAGAGCGAGAGGCTGATGACACCCTCCTGCTCGATGAAGTTATACTTGAAGACCTTGAGGCAGATGGAGGTCATCTCGAAGATCTCGGCAGCCCAGAAGATGCTGAACACCACCGAGAGGACGGCCAGCGTGGGGATGGCGGCACGCAGCATGAAGTCGTAGAGCCACGTCTTGTTGATGTATTTGCCCTTCTTGATCTTCTGCTGCAGCTCCTCGACTTGCGACGTGATGTCGCTGCCCTGGCGCTCCTCGATGCGCAGACGGGGCATGACACGATAGACGAGTCGCTTGGCCTCGTAGGTCTTGAGGAGGTCATAGAGGCAGGTGATGGCCTGGATGGCAGTGAGCTGGAACATCCACCACATCATGATCTCGACGGCCAGCAGCGTGTAGCCCACCCACGAGGTGATGGTGGCTACGATCATGGCGATGAGCGAGATGGAGGAGTAGAACATGTCGAAGTGTGGAAGGCCCTCGCGGTGCCGCTTGATCATGCGCAGCTGCCAGATGGTGAAGACGAGCAGGATGGGGGGGTAGATGAGGTTGACAAGCGAGTTGGGGATGAGGATGATGCGGAAGACGATGACGACGAGTGCCATCCACACGAAGGGGGTGTAGATCTTGACGCCAGCCTTCATCTGCTCGTCGTCGAGACGGATGAGGAGCGAGAGGAGGATGGCCTCGGTGAGCCATGCGAAGGTGATCATGAGGCTGGTGCCCATGAGGATGATGTTGCTGTCGGTGAAGTGGCGTGCCAGCAGGACGGCAACGGCAAAGAGGCCGATGGCGAGCACCCAGATGAAGAGGTGGCGCTTGTGCATGAACTGCTCGGTGCGGAAGCGCTTGGGCATGAGCCAGCGCAGGATGATGTTGCTGATGAGGAAGGATGCCGTGAGGTAGATGAGCAGGAAGAGGCCGATGAAGCCTACATGCGAGCCTCGCCACTCGGACACGCTGTTGCCACTGGTGGCCAGTGGCTTGTACTTGGTGTTGATGTCGGAGGTGACCTGCTTCCACTGCCGGGGCATCGAGAGGAGGATGGCGAAGTAGTTCTTGCCGCCGTCCTGGAAGATGCTCTTCTGCAGTATCTGATAGCGCGACTGTGCAAAGTCGTTCAGCTTCTGCACGCGCTCGGTGACCTGGTCGTAGTAGCCCTGCTCCTTGGTGATGTTATCGATGAAGTTCTGCAGCTTCTCGAGCAGATCCTCGGCATAGATCAGACACTCGGCACGGTCGGCCAGTTCGTCGGTGTCGAGGAAGAAGGGTTCGTCGTGGTGCTCCTCCTCGACGTGCTCGCCCTGGGGGTGTATGTCGAGTGCAGCCAGCGAGTCGGCCTCGACGATGGCCAGCGAGTCGATCTGGGTGATGGAGTCGCGTGCCTCGCGCACGGCGGGTGGCATGCGCTTGAGCAGCGCAATGAGTTCGGTGTATCGCTCTATCTCCTGGTTGATGCGTGTGAGGATGCGGTCGTAGGGCATGGTGTTCTGCTTCAGTTCGCGAAACATCTGCGTGGCCTCCTGGCAGGCGTATGCCATGTCGAAGGTGAAGTCGGCCTTCTGCGAGTACAGGATGAGTCCTATCTGTTCGCTACGCTTCATGTAGCTGATGAGCTGTGCGTGCTGTTCGGCGCTCATCGTCTCGTAACGCTGCATCAGCATCTTCATCTTCTCGTGGTCGGCCTTGAGCTCGGCCTTGAGCACACCCAGCGTGTGGGGCAGGTCCTTCTCCTTGAGCACGGCGTGTGCCTGTAAGATGCAGAATACTAGTAGAATGGTTGTGAGAATGCGTTTCATATTTTATGGTTTGAGGGGAGGTTATGTGAATGGTGACCTTTCACAGACGTGTGAAAGGAGTGAATAGTGAAAAGTGAATAATACTTAATCTTTTTAATACTTTTAATCGGCTGCGCGATGCAGGCTTCGTATAGGTTATAGGTTATAGGTTATGGGGTTTTGGGAGTGCAAAGTTACAATAATTTTTTTGCAATGAAAGCTCTTTGACCCATATTTCGCTATTTTTTTAACGGCAATGATGGTAATTCCTATATGCGCAAGCGCATTTGCAGGGTGATGTCGTTTTTGACATTGCTGTAGATGGTTTGCAGGGCTGATGACTGTGTGTCGCGGTCGAAAAAGTCGGTGATGCCGTACTTCAGTTCGAAGCGCAGGCGCTGCTGCCATACGGCCCATTGCAGGGTGCCGGCGAGGCGTATGCCATGACCGTAGAATGAGGGGAGCGACATGGTGCCCACGACGTTGGGTTCGTAGAGGCTGATGCGGCTGTTGTAGTCGTCGGTGTGGAAATAGATGGCCGAGAGCGAGAAGCGGAGTGGGGCAGAGGTGCCCTGTGCATAGCGCAAGGTCTGGCCCAGTGCCATGCCGCTGCTGCCCTGGACGGTGTGCAGCATGGCGGTGGTCTGCCACTTCCACAGGCGGCCCGGCTGATACTGCCACTGCAGGCGCAGGCGGTGGTGCGACTGGATGCCACTGCTGTACTCCTTGTTCTTGAAGCTGTAGCGTGCGGCAAGACTGCTCTTGCGGTTGAAGTTGTATTGCGTGATGAGAACCCCCTCCATGCCACTGCTGCTGTGGGTGAGTCCGTAGCGGGGCCATGGGTTGTAGAAGTAGTCGGCATAGGCCGTGAGCTGGCATCCGTCGAAGGGTGTGGCATCGAGTCGCAGCGAGGCCGCCGTCTCGTTCTGCACCTTGCCGTTCTCGCTCGTGGCAGAGGCAAAGAAGCTGTAGTAGTGACGGTTGTAGTATCGCTGCGAGGCTGTGAGCCGGTAGCGGGGCGACAGACGAAAGCTGAGGCTGTTGAGCGTTGCAATGCCGCCCTGCTGGGTGCTGTAGGCGCACTCGCCACGGAACAGCCAGCGGTAGGCCTCGTAGCCGTAGCTGATGCCCATGGCTGCGAAGTCGCTGCCCGTGGGATAGATGGCACGATAGAGCTGTGAGCCGGGCTGCAGGGGGAGCGAGGTGTGCAGATAGTAGGCTGTGGCGCCGGCGTGCCAGTGGCCGTGATGCCACGACAGGTTGGAGCCCGCCACGGTGACGGCCAGGTTGCCCCTCTTGCCATACTCGGTGTCCGTGCGGTGATAGCCGCCCGTGACGATGGTCTTGGCCGCCGTGTCGCCCGAGAGTGTGGCATCCCACTTCCTGCGGCTCAGGAAGGCCGTGATGTTGACGTCGCCAAAACGGAGGGTAGTGCCCACGCCCCGCATGAAGTTCATTTCGTCGGTGCTGCCGCTGACCTTGAGGCCCTGGCTGGAGCGCGAGACGGTGGCACTCTTGCCCATGCTGAACGACTGGTTCAGGACCAGTCCCTCGCCAAAGCCAACCTTGAAGTCGCCCGCCACGAAGGTGGAAAGATGCCCGAGGTCCTTCAGCATGAAGGCACCCCCGTAGCTGTCGATGCCTCGCTCGCCCGCATCGCGTTCGGCATGCAGATTCAGCCGGATGTGCTTGGAGGCGGTGAAGTCGTACTTCACCTTATTGTATATACGCGAGCCACGGTATCCTCCCTCCTTGCGCAGAAAGCCCTCGCGGTGGTAGAGGGGGATGTCGATGCGCGTGAGCAGTTCGTGTTTGTGCTGTTTCAGCAGGTCGGCGAGTGTCTGCCTCTGGGGCAGGAAATCGCGTGTGGTGCCGGCGTAGACGAAGAGGGGAAGGATCTTGCGCTCGAAGGGACGGATGGAAGGGATGAGCTGCAGTTCGTAGAGCGTGTGCATGCCGTGGTATCGCACCACATACTCGTGTATGTCGCTGGCCTGCACCTCGGTGAGGAAGGGCAGGGCGAGGAGCTCCTCCCTGCTGGCGGTGTTGATGTTGATGGGGTTGAGGGTGAGCTGCTGCAGGTCCTCGAGGTGCTCTGTCCACGCCATGCTCTCGGTCTGCTCGTCCTCGGCCGACGAGAAGTCGTTCCACTGATAGACGTATTCCACAAACTCGTCCCACGACATGCGTTCCTGCGACATGGCGGGGATGGAGAGCAGGGCGAAGAGGAGGAGTAGGATGAGCCGTCTTCCGGCTCGACGTGGCGGGGAGCAAGGCGGGATGGACGGAATGCGGCGAGGGGTGTGGTTCATGGCTTGGTGGAGGAGGCTATGGGGCGGTCTTGTATTCGGCAATGCTGTAGGCATAGCCCTTCTCGTCGTTGATGGTGCTTGTGACGATGATGCCTTGTGCTGCGGCATCTGTCAGGATATCAGGTATGTTGCATGCCAAACCTTCACCCGTCAGTTTGACGACGGCCTCCTTGGCTGTCCACAGCCTGGTGAACATCATGTCGGGGTCCTGGCTTGACTGTATCAGTTGCTGCTCGGCCTCGTTCATGGTATGGCGCACCAATGCCTCTTTGCCCTCGCGCCGGCGTTCGATGTCGACGCCTATGGGCTGACTGCTCAGGGCACAGAGCACGGCTGTGCGGCAGTGGCTGAGGTTGAAGTGGATGGACGGATGCTCCTGCAGCGTGGGCTTGTCGTGCTGCCCGATGATGAAGTGGGGCGGCTCGGTGATGCCGTAGTATTCGCGCAGCCCTTGCTGCAGCAGACGGTATGCCACGGCACACTCGCGCCTGCCCGCCAGATGCTTGAAGCGCAGTGCCTTCTCCCTGCGCCAGTCGGGTAGGGAGTGGATGAGTTGCATCACCTGTGCCTCGCTCATCTCGTCGATATGGTCGTTGAGGAGTATCTGCATAAAAATGTGTGTGGAACGTCGGTGTCTGGGTGTTCCGTCGTGCAAAGATAAAGTGTTATGGATAAAATACCAAATATTTCGGAGAGAAAGTGCTGCGAGCTAGTTGAAAAGTCGAAATTATTTTGTAATTTTGTACTCGCTATGAGTACGGTAGGATTGTTTGACAAGATAAAGAAGAATGGGCTCATCACGGCCATGGTGGTCGGGGCCTGTGTGTACGAACTGTTTGCACATGTGGAGTGCCTGATGCCTCTGGGCGAGAAGGTGGGACCCTGGTTGCCCGACTGGTTGCCTGTGGGACTGTTCCTGCTGCTTTACTTCACCTTCTGCCGAATAAAAATATCTGAACTCAAGCCCCAGGCGTGGCATTTTGTCATACAGGCCGTCAGGACGCTGCTGGCGGCTTCGATGGTGGGACTTATCCTGCTGTTCGGGGCTGACGAGGAGTGGAAACTGGTGCTGGAGGGTATGTTCATCTGTTTCATCTGCCCAACGGCTGCGGCTGTCGTGGTCATCGCCGAGAGGCTGGGTGGCAGCATCGGTTCGCTTACCATCTTCACCATCATTGCCAATATGGTGACGATGGTCATCATCCCCCTCTTTTTCCCTATGGTGGAGAAGGGTGCCGACATCACCTTCCTCGGTGCCTCGTTGATGCTGCTGCGTAATGTATTCACCGTGCTGGTCATCCCGCTGGCACTGGCGCTACTGTCCAGAAGATACCTGCCGAGGTTTGTGAAAAAAGTGAACACGTACCGCAATCTGTCGTTCTACATCTGGTGTGTCAATCTGGCTATCGTGACGGGTGTGACGCTGCGCAACATCTCGCAGAGCACCGTGTCGGGATGGGTGCTGTGGCTGCTGCTCATCACACCGCTGTTTGTGTGTCTGCTGCAGTTTGCCATCGGCAAGGCGGTGGGGCGTCATTGGGGCGACTCCATCAGTGCGGGGCAGGCGCTGGGACAGAAGAACACGGTGGTGGGCATCTGGCTCACGCTGACCTTCCTCAACCCGCTGGCCGCTGTGGCTCCCGGTGCATACGTGCTGTGGCAGAATCTGGTGAACGGATGGCAACTGTGGTACAAGGAGAAGTATGGCAGCTTGCGATGGTGAATGGATGCCTTTGGTTCTGAACCTAAAGTTTCCAATCCTTGAACAGTAATGTAATTAATGGGCAATTAATAATTAACAATGAGTAATTAATAATGAGCAACAATGTGCGTCCTTTAGCGTATCACAGCCAACCCCTCATTAATTCCCATTACT
>JAGHUS010000079.1 GCA_018064685.1 Bacteroidales bacterium
ATGGTTAATCCTAAGTTCGACCAGGGCACCAACAACAAGTCGGGTGCTACAGGTTGGACTTTCGACTGGAAGGCTGACCACATTGGTTGGAACAACGAGACACAGCAGAGCGGTTCCGACTACGCTTATGAGTACTGGAAGGCTACCGTCTTCGACATGAACCAGACCATCGTGGGTCTGCCCGAGGGCTTCTACCGTGTATCTTGCCAGGCTCTCTATCGTCCCGGTAACAACACCGACGAGGTGGCTGCTATCTATGCTGCTGATCCCGACAATGCACGCGACATGGCATTCTATGCTAACAGTAAGTCTGTACGCATGGCCAGTGTTTACGACTACGCTCAGAGCGAGGCAACCGGTGCTAATGGCGAGGGTAGCTGCACACTGAACGGAGAGACCGTTTACATCCCCAACACTATGATTTCTGCTGGTGCTTACTTCCAGCTTGGCTACTACACCAACAGCCTCATCGTCAAGGTGGCTAAGGATGAGCCTCTGAAGGTTGGCTTGAAGCTCGACGGCAACATCGTTGACGCTAACTGGTGTGTATTCGACAACTTCAAGGTCGAGGCACTTGGCAACGATCCCAATACAGCTGTGTCGAATATTATGTCACAGGCTGGTGCAAGCGAGATTTTCAACCTCAACGGTATGAAGCAGAACCGCCTGCAGAAGGGTGTTAACATCGTTCGCAAGGCTGATGGCGCTGTTGTAAAGGTGCTCGTTAAGTAATCGTGCCCAGTTGACAATAAAGTAAAAAACGTGGCTTGAAAGTATAAATTATCAAGCTTAATGATAAAAAAGTGGCGTGCTATTTTGTGGCTCGCCACTTTTTTGTTATTTTTGCAGCGAAATCGTGTTTATTTAATCCAATTTACTAACTAATTATCAACAAAATGAAGAAAACCTTACTTTCTCTTCTGGCTGCTGGTGCTGTTGCTTTGAGTGCTCAGGCAAAGGTCGGTGACGATCTTACTGCCAAGTACTTGAAGAATGCAGACTTCAGTCAGGATGAACCCGTTGTAGGTCGTATCTGTACCTACGACTACGACATGGCCCATGGCACTTATCTGCTGTTTGGCCAGCAGGCTGTCTCAGGTTGGACTGCCTTGAATCCCTCCGACAACATCCAGATTATGGAGAACAGTGGTTCTCCCGCCCGTGAGGACGGTGCCAATGCTCGTGCCGCTGGTGTCTTTGCCATCGGTGCCTATGACGAGGATGGCAACCATGTGGCCGAGTTGGGTGGTGTCTACTACGTGCCCGACTTCAACTCCAATGGCGACGAGGCAGAGGGTAACGCGCTGGGTATGATTGCTGTATGGCAGTCTGGTATTCAGTACACCCAGACCGTGACGCTGCCCGCAGGTTGCTACACTATCCAGATTCCTACATGGAATGCAGCTGGTACGGGTACCATCGCAGCAAACCTTTGTGGTTTCATTGCCGACAATGGCAAGAAGTATGTCGTTGACAAGACTTCTTATGCTGCAGACGCTGAGTGGATGATGGACGAGGTTACCTTTATTCTTGACGAGGAGACCTCTGGTGTCATCTCTTTGGGCTACACTTCAACCAATGCCGGTTCAGGCGCAATGCCTCATCTTTTCTTCGACTACGTGAAGATCATCGAGGCCGATCCTGCTCCCATCATCAAGGCAGAGGTTGACGCTCTGAAGGAGCAGCTCCTGCCCTTGCTCGAGGATGGTGACGAACTGGGTGTTGACACCAAGAACGGTTGGAATGTCTACAACGATGACAATGCAACTCTCGAGGATGTGCAGAAGGCTATTGACGCTCAGAAGGAGATCAACGCCAACAACATGACCGACTTCACCGACTTCTTCCTCAACAACGCTCACTTCAACCTGGGTACTCCCCTTGACAATGGTGTATGTACCTATGCCAAAGATATGGGTGACAATGGAACCACCTACTTCGGTATGCAGCCCATTCCAAGCTGGACTCCCAACAATCCCGGCAAGGACGGTCAGGCTTCTGGTCTGTTTGCAGTAGGTTCGGGCGAGAACGCTTGGCTGGGTTCTAAGAACCAAGGTTATGTGGCTCCCGATACTAAGGCCGACGGTTCTACCGAGGGTAATGTGTTCGGTTTCGTGGGTTGCTGGACCTCTTCTTCATACTACACCCAGAACGTAACCCTGCCCGCAGGTTCTTACACCATCACCATCCCCACCTATAACTCAACTGGCGGTACCGATGCCATTGCAAAGAACCTTTGTGGCTTCATCGCTGCTGATGGTACTGAGTATCTGGCAGAGACCACCGTGTTCCCTGTCAACAAGTGGAGCAACGAGACCATCAAGTTCACCCTCGATGAGGAGACCTCTGGTGTTATCTCTATCGGTTATACCTCTGCTAACCTTGGTTCAGGCAAGCAGCCCCACCTCTTCATCGACGAGTTCACTCTGAAGTACAACGGCAAGCTCGACGTCGATCCCAGCCTCTTGGCTCTTCAGGGTGCTGT
Organism: Bacteroidales bacterium; assembly: GCA_018064685.1. GTDB lineage: Bacteria > Bacteroidota > Bacteroidia > Bacteroidales > Bacteroidaceae > Physcousia. Next base: position 2,486 of record JAGHUS010000079.1, read on the forward strand.
TCGCACTGCCGAGGAGTATCTTGGCACTGGCGAGTATGAGGAGGCACTTCGCTCTGATCTCGAGGCTGCTATCGCCAAAGGCCAGGAACTCGTTACCTCTAAGAGCGATAATTCAGCTGTCAACACTGCTGCAGCTACCACGCTGAACGACCTCGTTGCCGAGATTCGCGTCAGCATGGCTGCCTACGAGAAGTTCGATACTTTCGTAAAGGAGACTTTGCCCGCTGTCATTTCTGAATATGAAGGCAATGACGATATGGCTGACCTGAAGTCTTACCTCGAGGATGACCTCTTGAGCGAGTACGAGGGTGCTCTTGGCGACTACCTCTACTCGGCAAAGCAGATCGAGGAGGCTATTGCAGGTCTTGATACCGTAATTGTAGAGTACACTCAGAAGGCCTTCGATGCAGCTGTGGCTGCTGGTGGCGAGCACAGCATCAACATCACCAAGCTCTTCCCCGAGAAGAACCTCGCTTATGCCGACAGCAATGTCAATGGTTGGGCTAACGAGACTGGCACTGGTGCATTCTTGAGCCGCGTACAGACCGCTGAGGTTTGGAACCAGGCTGCTTTCAACGTTCATCAGACTCTCGAGAACATGCCCGCCGGTGTTTACGAGATCAAGGCTAACGGTTACTATCGTACTGCTGCCAATGCCGACAACTATCCTGCTTGGCAGGCTGGCGAGGTTTCAGGCGTTGCTTACATCTATGCTGGTCTGAACCAGACCTTGATGCACAACGTAGCCGAGTATGCTGTCGAGGAGAATGACGGTCATCACGGTGCTGAGGCCGAGGGTATGTTCTTCTCTAACTCAAACGACGATGCCCACTATTCATTCTACGAGCAGAACGAGGCTGAGAATACCGTTGTTACCGCTCTTGCCGAGGCTGGCGACCTTACCTTCGGTATCAAGGGTGCCGACCTTTCTGAAAATGCTTGGGTAGTATGGGGTGGCTTCACCGTTACCTATAAGGGTACCGTTGGTATGGAGGATGCTTTGGCAGAGGCTGTAAAGAATCTTATTGCCGAGGCTGAGCTCTACTACGATGATGATTCAGCTGCTTTGGTTGACAAGGCAGGCGAGAATCTGGACGAGGCTATTGCCAATGGTAAGGCTGCCATCGAGGGCACCGTGGAGCAGAAGGTTGCTGCCCTTGACGAGCTCAAAGAGGCCATTGCTTACGCTAAGAATTGTAGCTCTGTAATGGCTAAGTGGATGGACACTCGCGCTCTCTACAACAATATTCTTTCTTGGATCGACTTCGAGTCAGAGTCTTCTGAATTGGACGAGCTGCTGGGCATAGAGCCTGAAGAGGGTGTTGAAAGCATCGAGGCTGTCGAGAAGATCATGGCTAGCTTCCCCAAGGCTTGGAGTGCTTACGCTCTGGGTCAGAGCGAGTACAAGGCTGGTATGCCTTCTGCTACCGAGGAGAATCCCTTCGAGATTACCGACATCATCCTGAACGCTAGCTTCGAGGATGCTGATTCTGAGACTGGCATGGGCCTGAATGTATGGAACGTTGAGAAGAAGGATGGCGACACTGGTATCAAGGAGAATGCTAACGCTACCTACACCATGTCTGGTTGCGACGGCGACTACCTCTTCAACACCTGGAATCAGGGTACCGTTGGCTACGCTATCAGCCAGGACATCTATCTCCCCGCTGGTTTCTACAAGCTCACTTGTGTTGTGGCTACCGATGCCGAGAAGACTGTCAATGTAAACGCTGGCAAGGCTACCGCTCTTTACACTGGTGCTGACGGTGTAGACGAGGAAGGTGCTACAATCGGCTCTAAGAGTATTGGTGTTGAGATGGAGGTTGTATTCGGCAGCGAGGGTGAGGTTCTCACCGTCGGTACTTCGGCCAACGAGACCTGGTACAAGGTCGATAACTTCCGCCTCTACTACCTCGGCACTACCGCTCCTACTGGCGTTGAGTCAGTTGTTGCCAAGGATGTTCTTAAGGGTGCTGCTATCTACGATCTCTCTGGTCGCAAGGTAAGCAAGGCTCAGAAGGGCATCTACATCATGAACGGCAAGAAGGTTGTGAAGTAATAAATCACAGCATACAACCCCTCTCCGCTCCGTCGGAGCACCTCCCCCTCGATGGGGAGGGCCTGGCGGGATGAAAAGGCTCCTTGACGAAGGGAGAACTGAGAAAGGCGGAGATGGCAGATAATAGGGAGACGCTTCTCGATATGTGAGGAGCGTCTCCTTTTTTCGGTTTGTTTTGTGTCTAATTCCCCCTTCTCCCCAAAATATTTTCTCATTCCTCATTCCAAATTCCCAATTATTTCGTACCTTTGCACCCGAAATGCTGCCGTCCGGCTTGTCGCTGGCTCATTCCTGCACCTTGGCGTGGGGTGGGCGAGAGGAAAGTCCGGGCAACACAGGACATCCCGCTTCCTAACGGGAAGAAGGTCGTGAGGCTTAGTCAGTGCAGAAGAAAATAACCGCCCTTTTTTTAATTCATAATGCATAATTCATAATTCGTAATTTATGCAGGTTGTATTTGCTGAAGGCAGATGTGATAGGCAAGATTGTGAATTCGGCATTGTGAATTATGAATTGAGACAAGGGTAAGGGTGAGAAGGTGAGGTAAGAGCTCACCAGGCGTGTGGCGACATACGTGCTGTGCACTCCGGGAGTTGAAAGTTCGCGTATACCGGCGTTACTAGGGCTGTCCGTCCGAGCCGGAGGGTAGAACGATAAGGTGTCTGGCAACGGGCATCGGGATGCGGATGGTGACATCCGTACTGGATAAATGACAAGCACCCCATCTAGGTGGAGTACAGAACCCGGCTTACAGGATGGCAGCATTTCTTTTTATAAGGGTAGTGAAGGGTAGAATAGGGTAGTAAAAAGGTAGTAAAAGGGACGATGGTTTTGTATGCTGAAAACGCAGCCACAGAAATCTATCGTCCCTTTTACTACCCTTTTACTCCTAGTTTCTACCTTTTTATTCCTTTTTTTCTACCTTGAAAACGCAGCCACAGAACTCTATCGTCCCTTTTACTACCCTTTTACTCCTTTTTTCTACCCTTTTATTCCTTTGTTTTCTACCTTGAAAACGCAGCCACAGAAATCTATCGTCCCTTTTACTACCCTTTTACTCCTTTTTTCTACCTTTTTATTCCTTTTTTTCTACCTTGAAAACGCAACCACAGAAATCTATCGTCCCTTTTACTCCTTGTTTTCTACCCTTTTCCTCCCCTTTTCCTCCTTTTCCTATCCTCTCTTGATAAGGAAGAAGAGTGAGATGACGGTGGTGAGCAATCCCACTACGCTGCTCCATGCGCTGAGCGAGGTATAGAAGGCACTGCTCTTGACGCGCTTTGACTTGTTGGGTGTGACATACACCATGTCGTTCTGCTGCACGTAGTAGGCTGGCGAAGTGAATACGTCGCTCTTCGTTAGGTCTATGTCATACACCTTCAGTGTGCCATTCTCCTCGCGGAAGAGCTGTATGTTGTAGCGCAGGCCCGTATCGTCGATGTCGCCACATTGCGAGAGGACATCGATGATGGTGTTGCGCTCGCTCGTCAGATTCACAACCTTCGGCGTGCGTACGGCTCCCATCACTGTTACGCGGGCGTTGAGCAGGCGTACTGTGACGTCAGGGTCGCTGACCAGTCCGTCCGCCTTTATCTTATCCTCGATGATCTTGGCAGCCTGGTCTACTGTGCGTCCCTCCACGTTGATACGTCCGATAGCCGGCAGGATAAGGTCACCGCTGTTGGTCACCGTGTAGCCGTAGGCATTGCCCAAGGTGCCTGTATTGCCCTGCATGCTCGAGGTGTAGCGCGACATGGTACCCATGGTGACGTCTTGTGCAAAGACCTCGAGCAGCTCGGGCTGGCTGCAGGTCAGTTTTATCAGTACCTGGTCGGCAGGCTTCAACTTCATCTCGTATTGCTGCTTCAGCTGCTGAGCCTCGCGAAAGAGGCTGTCGGCGCCTTGGAAATATACAATCTTCTTGGTGCTGACGCAGCTCGTGCACATGAGTGCGGCCAGCATGGCTATGCTAAGTAATGAAATGAGTTTTCTCATTGCTGTGATGTCGTTTTGTTTGCAAATCGTGGGCAAAGGTAGTGAAAAAAATCAAAAAATGTATTAATGACACTCGCTTATACGTTAATTTATAGGAAAAATCATGCACAAAAGTGACAATGAAAGCTTTTTTCTGCTAATTTTGCGGTCGGAAAGATAATCACATAATTAATATAGATACATGAAAAGAGTGTTTTTTGGTGCGTTGCTCTTGGCCTCGTTAGGGCTGGGTGCTACGCATGTAGAGGCATCAACCTTGCAGCCCGCAGGCTTGGTTGACTTGACTGCTGCGGCAGAATCCAGTGTGAATAGCGTGGTGTATATCAAGGTCACCACTGCCGGCAAGACTCAGACGGTGACGACCTACGATCCCTTTGAGGATTTCTTCGGCGACTTCTTCGGCTTTGGCGGTCGTGGCAACGGACGTGGTCAGCAGCGACAGGTACAGACGCCCAAACGACAGAGTGCGGGCAGCGGTGTCATCATCAGCAAGGATGGCTATATTGTGACCAATAACCACGTTGTAAAAGATGCCGATGAGATAACCGTGAAGCTGAACGACAACCGCGAGTTCAACGGTCGCATCATCGGTCTGGACGAGACCACCGACCTGGCACTCATCAAGGTCGATGCCAAGGATCTGCCTGCCATCACCATCGGCAACAGCGATGACCTGAAGCTGGGACAGTGGGTGCTGGCCGTTGGCAATCCCTTCAACCTCACCTCGACCGTTACGGCCGGCATCGTCAGTGCCAAGGCTCGTACGCTGGGAGCTAATGATATTGAAAGTTTCATACAAACCGATGCTGCTATTAATGCCGGAAACAGTGGTGGTGCATTGGTGAACGAGAAGGGCGAACTGGTGGGTATCAATGCCATGCTGTACAGCCAGACGGGCTCGTACAGCGGTTACGGTTTTGCCATTCCTACAGCCATTATGAACAAGGTTGTGGCCGACCTGAAGGAGTTTGGCGTGGTGCAGCGTGCACTGCTCGGAGTGTCGGGAACCGACGTGACAAACTACATCGATTCGGAGAAGGAGAAGGGCAACGAGGTTGACCTCGGCACCGTTACTGGCGTGTATGTCAACTCTGTCAGCGACGAGAGCGCAGCCAGCGAGGCTGGATTGCAGAAGGGCGACGTTGTGACTATGGTTGACGGTAAGAATGTGACGAAGATGGCTGAGTTGCAGGAGATTATGTCGAAGCATCGCCCTGGCGACAAGGTGGGCATCAAGTACATCCGCAACAAGAAGACCCATACATCGAATGTGACACTGCGCAACTCGCAGGGCAGCACCACCGTGATGACCGAGGTGGACATCGATGACTTCGGCGTAAACCTGACGCCTCTCACTGCCAAGGAGAAGGCCGACTATGGTGTGAACTACGGTTTGATGATAAGCAACATCAAGAAGGGTAAGCTGCAGAGTGCCGGTATGTCGAAGGGTATGGTCATCCTGGTTGTCAACGACCAGAAGATGAACAGTGCTGAGGACTGGGAGAATGTAGTGAAAAATGCCAACAAGAGCAGTGACCGTACTCTCTGGATTCGTGCCGTCACGAGCAGTGGACGCAAGGCTAGCTTCGTGGTAGAGCTCGACGAGAAGAAATAACGTGTGTTCACTTTAGTGAAAGAAAAATCCCCGGAAATTTGGCTTTTCGGGGATTTCTTCGTACCTTTGCGCGCAAAATTCTAGAATTTTATTGAATGAGACAACTCAAAATTACAAAAAGTATTACCAACCGCGAAAGTGCGTCGTTGGATAAGTACCTGCAGGAGATTGGTCGTGAGGAACTGATCACTGTAGAGGAAGAGGTGGAATTGGCACAGAAGATTCGCAAGGGCGATCGCGAAGCTCTTGAGAAACTGACCAAGGCTAATCTTCGTTTTGTGGTCAGTGTGGCCAAGCAGTATCAGAACCAGGGATTGAGTCTGCCCGACCTTATCAACGAGGGTAACCTGGGCTTGATCAAGGCTGCCGAGAAGTTTGATGAGACACGTGGTTTTAAGTTCATCAGCTATGCTGTGTGGTGGATTCGTCAGAGCATTCTTCAGGCTTTGGCCGAGCAGAGCCGTATCGTGCGCCTGCCCTTGAACCAGGTTGGTTCGCTCAACAAGATCAGCAAGGCATTCAGCAAGTTCGAACAGGAGAACGAGCGTAAGCCCAGTCCCGAGGAGTTGGCCGACCTGCTGGATATGCCCATCGACAAGGTGGGTGACACCATGAAGGTCAGTGGCCGTCATATCTCGGTCGATGCTCCCTTCGTCGAGGGTGAGGACAACAGTCTGCTGGACGTGCTGGTGAACGACGACAGCCCAATGGCCGACCGTGGTCTGGTCAACGAGTCGCTGAGTCGTGAGATAGAACGTGCCCTCTGCACCCTGAGCGAGCGCGAGAAGGACATCATCCAGATGTTCTTCGGCATCGGCCATCAGGAGATGACGCTCGAGGAGATTGGCGACCGTTTCAATCTGACCCGTGAGCGTGTTCGTCAGATCAAGGAGAAGGCCATCCGCCGTCTGCGTCAGAACTCGAAGAGCAAACTCCTCAAGAGCTACCTCGGATAACTATCTCTGAATTATGAAATTCCTAAAAGCATTATTGCTCGTCTGCCTGTTGGGTATGTCGATGAGTGCACAGGCTGCCAAGAAGCCTAAGATGCAAACCATCTACATATTCGGTTTCTCGGCATCGTTCACCGATTCGGTAGCCTTCCTCACCGATGTGATGAAGGTCGATTCTGCCTACATCCTTCCCAACGGCTTTCTGGCCGACCGTACACTCTATAGTCTTCAGCTCGAGAATCATGTGCTGGGCAATATGAAGGTGCAGAACTCCACCAACGCAGTCTTCTTCAGCACGAAGAAGAAGGTGATGGACAAGAAGTACGACAAGGTGAACCGCATCTACCAGCGCAGTGAGAATCTGGCCCTTATCTATGTGGGCGAGGATGAGTTCCGCTTCCAGCCGCAGCAGTATATCGAGGACGAGACCATCTCGCTCTACGATGATGAGAGCGCTGCTACCGAGGAGAAGAAGAAGGCTGACGGTTCCCCCGAAAAAGGAGGTAAGAAATGAGTCTGCGCAAGTGCTATCAGATAGCGGGACACCGACTGGCCATCGTCTTTCTGGACGACCATAACGACGACTCCCTCTTGCCCTCTTTTGCTCCCTTCCTCATCGACGATACCAGCGATGTGACCTTGACGGTGACGGTCGACGACACCTTCCAGATGCAGCGCAGTACCGACGAGGTGGGACAATTCGACTGCGGTGGCTGCAACCATGGCGTATACCAGTGTGCCGATGGCAGCTATCAGTTCGAGGTGAGCGACTTGGGTGGGGTGTTGTGCAGCACGATGCAGAGCAATCCCGACTTCTCGGCTTGCACCGTGGCGCTACATGCCGAAACCTTCCGTCAGCGCAACTACGGACTCAACAACGCCATGATGATGGCTTTCGCTTTCTGCTTTGCCACGTCGCAGACCCTGCTGGTGCATGCCAGTGTGATACGCAAGGACGGGGTAGGCTACTTGATGATAGCTCCCAGTGGCACGGGCAAGAGTACGCACACCTTTATGTGGTTCAAGCATGTGGGCGGATGCGACCTGATGAACGATGACAATCCCGTAGTGCGCATCCAAGATGGCGAGGTGACGGTCTATGGCAGTCCGTGGAGCGGCAAGACACCCTGCTATCGCAACGTACAGGCTCCCGTGGGTGCTTTCGTCCGCATTCAGCAACGTCCCGAGAATCAGATAAAACGGCTCGACCCTTTGGCTGCCTATACCGAACTGCTGCCCGCCATGAGCAGCATGAAGTGGGACCACCGTGTCTATTCGGCTGTCAACAATGCTATCATCGAACTGCTCAAGCACGTCGGAGTGTATGAGTTGGGTTGTCTGCCCAATGGCGATGCCGCACTGCTTTGCTACAATACGGTGAAGGTTTCTTAAGTTCAGAGTTTAGAGTTCAGAGTTTAGAGTAGTTGTTGAGTTTAGAGTTTAGAGTAGTTGCTGAGTTTAGAGTAGTTGCTGAGTTTAGAGTGTAGTTGGGTTTAGAGTTTAGAGTGTAGTTGAGTGTAGAGTTCAGAGTAGTTGTTGAGTTTAGAGTGTAGTTGGTTTAGAGTTCAGAGTAGTTGTTGAGTTTAGTGTATAGTCAGTATACGTCGTGAAATCCATTCTTAAGTTTTTGATTCGCATCTTCCTCTCTCCCTGGCGTTGGCGCAGGCAGAGGCGTGATGGTGTGTTGAGCAATGAGGCGCGTCAGGAGATTCCGAATGATGTGCTGCTCGGACTGGTGCGCGACATGCTGAAGAATGGCGGTACGGATGCCGAGAGCGGCGAACATTTCGCTCACCATACTGCCACCATTTGGGTGAAGGGCTACAGCATGCGACCCTTCCTGGAGCACATGCGCGACAGGGTGGTGCTGGCCTATCCCGAACGCCCCCTTCAGGAGTGGGATGCTGTGCTGGCAGAGATTACCCCCGGTCACTACGTGCTGCATCGCATCATAAACATCGAGGGGGACAACGTGACGCTGATGGGCGATGGTAATGTGCGTGGCACCGAGCGCTGCAAGCTTAGCGATGTGTGTGGCATTGTCACACATTACATTCGTCCCAAACGCACCATTCTGGCTACCGACAAGAAACTGATTCGCCGTATCAAGCGCTGGCGCAAATGGCTACGTTGGCGGCGCTATCTGCTGTTCCTGTACAGGGCGACGGTGTAGTTTAATTCATAATTCATAATTCATAATTCATAATAGGGCTGCGCCTTGACAATTCGTAATTCGTAATTCATAATGAAGATAAAAGAAGGATTTGAGGTTTGTGACCTCTTCGACAACCACGTTATCGTGGCTAGTGGTCGTCAGAATATCAATTTCAGTAAGGTTGTCAATCTTAACGAGAGTGCCAACGTGATGTGGAAGGCTGTTGTGGGTAAGGAATTCACCGTACAGGATATGGCCAATGCGCTGACTGCCGAGTATGAGGTGGACGATGCTACGGCTCTGGCCGATGCTGAGCGCATCGCTGCAGAGTGGAAGGAGATAGGCATGGTTGACTGATGTCGGTCTTCGGCTGGCAGCACGAAATATAAAAGAGGAATATTGCTTGTTGGCCGCGTGTGCGGCTTGTTTCTATGTTCGATTTTCTGCAGCAGATAGCCGCTGCCCTGCGCATCCCGGCTTCGTTTGTCATCATCGAGTTTATCGGCACCATGGCCTTTGCCGTCTCTGGCATCCGCTTGGCTTCGTCCAAGCGCTTCGACTGGTTCGGAGCGCTGATAGTGGGTATGGCCACTGCTGTGGGTGGTGGTACCATCCGCGACCTTATGTTAGGTGTAAGTCCCTTCTGGCTTACCAACAAGATTTACATTATCTGTTGCATCGTATCCTTGCTGTGGGTCGTTATCTTCGGCAAGGTTCTCATCCATCAGAAAAACACTTGGTTTATCTTCGACACCGTCGGTCTGGCACTCTTCAACGTCATCGGCATCGAGAAGACGTTGCAGATGGGCTTCCCGCTCTGGACAGCCATCACGATGGGCTGCATCACTGGTGCGGCAGGAGGTGTCATTCGTGACATCCTCATCAACGAGGTTCCCCTCATCTTCCGTAAGGAGATCTACGCCATGGCCTGCATAGCCGGTGGTGTGGTCTATGTAACATGCTACAAGGCTTTTGGCATGTCGGCCGAGCTGAACGCACTGTTCAGCAGCATGGTGGTCATTGCCGTGCGTGTGCTGGCCGTCAAGTACCAATGGCATCTGCCTGTGTTGAAGGGTGACGAGAGCAAGGACGAGGAAGGATAACTTCTACTTGTTGAACGATTTATTCGAAATGGCTGATATTTGCTGTAAAATGATTACCTTTGCAGCATAGGCAGCGAATGACAAAACGCGGCACTAACAAATTTGTAACTCATATTCTAGTATGGAAGAACTGCTTATAACTGGCGCGCGATTCCTTGGCGCATTACCGATGTTTGTCGCTGCCTGCTGCCTCGTTCTGATGAACAGGGGCAAGCTGCAGTCGGCTGTCTATAACCGTTCACGCTGGTTCATCACTGCTGCCACCCTCATACTCGGCGTTCAGTTCGCCATACAGTTTGTGGGACAGCTGCGCGAGCAGAGCGTCACACTCTGCTGGACGCTCAACATGATGGCCTATGTCATCGCCACGCCACTCTACAACATGGCGGAGCTCAACCTGCTGCGTGCCGGTCACAATATGCGGGACAGATACAAGTGGAACGGTATCTTCATGGCTCTTTGCTACGTCATCCTCGCCATTGGCTACTTCACCGATACCCTCATCAATGACCAGCAACCATGGCTGACGGCAACATTCGTCGTGGCATTCCTTTATTTCCTGAAGGTCATCGAACTCTCATGGGTTCTCTTCCAGGAGATGAAGAAGACCAATACGCGCCTGACGGATGAAGAGCTGACTGAACGTCATAAAGTGCTTCGCTATACCGCCCGGGTCATGAAGTGGATCATCCTTGTTTCCCTCTTCTCGCCATGGGTGGGCATGTCGTCATCCCTGATGCTCAATGCACTCTACGGCATCGTCATCTTCATACTCCTGCTGATTTTCTTTGTTACGTTCATCGTCTATGGGTATAACATGGCAGAGTGCATCGAGGTGAACGACGAGATTGCCGAAGCGGTGATGATTGAGACGGAAGTTTGCGAAGGCTGCAGCACACCCAATCCTGGCGTGGACGATGGACACGACATGTCGGAATTGAAGCAGCGTATCGAAGAATGGGTAAGCCGCCGTCGCTTCACCGACCCAAGCCTCACCATCTCTGAAGCGCTCGGGGAGATGTGCATATCACCTTCGGCTCTCAATTTCTACCTGGAGAACAATACCACTGTCGGAGGCTACCGCAAATGGTTGCCATACCTCCGCATTGAGGAAGCCAGGCGCATCATGCTTGAGCACCCCGACTACACGCTCCAGGCCATTGCCGAAGAATGTGGCTATGCCAACAGCAGCAACTTCTCCCGCACCTTCAAGCAGCTGGAAGGCATGACGCCAGGACAATGGCTCAGCGATAGAAAGCAAAAGGAACAATAAATCTCTAGAAGGTCTAGCCACTCTAGAAGCTCTAGAAGGTCTAGAAAGTCTAGAAAGTCTAGAGGGCCTAGAAAGTCTAGAGAGCCTAGAAAGTCTAGAACCTCTAGAGAGTCTAGAAAATCTATAAATAATAAAAACAACAACTACCATGCCTCAAACTCCCCCTCCTCGTAAAATCCCTAAAGTCTTGAAGAAGCAGGTACGCTGGCAAAACCTTTACTTCTTCCAGAAGTCGGATGTGATCTATCAGATGGCTTTTGTATTCTGCGACAAGTATATTCATCTCTATAAAGACCGTACGCGCGATCAGGTCATTCAGGCTGCCCGCTCTTGCAAGCAGAACATCGTTGAGGGGCTTGCCGATGGTGTCACTTCCACTGAGATGCAGATGAGTCTGCTCAACGTAGCACGTTCCTCGCTGCAGGAACTCCAGCAGGATTTCGAGGACTACCTGAAATCACGCCACCTGAAGTTCTGGGGATTGCCTCCCAAGCTTAAGAAGGGCGAGAAGCGAACCATTCCGGAGAGTTATTACGATGGGAATACCGCTCGCTACGATGCCATGCTGAACTATTGTCGTCAGCACAATACACTTGAGGAGTATGAACCACTCCTACAGCAATGGAACGATGAGGAACTCTGCAACTACGGTCTCACACTCTGCCACATGATAGACCGTATGATGATGAGTTTCCTTGATAGACTGGACACAGAGTTCGTCACCGAGGGAGGCATAAAGGAACGCATGCACAAGGCCCGCACCGGCTATCGCAGCCAGCAGGACGAGCGTCTGAAGCAGCTCGAAGCCGAACACCCCATCCTCATGCAGCAGCTGGCCGAAGCCCAAGCCGAAGCCGCCAAATGGAAAGCTGCCTACGAAGACCTGAAGCAGCGAGCCCTCAATGCCTACAACACCCAGCAAGAAGAAATCAAAGCCCTAAAAGCAGAGCTAGGCAAAAAACACTAGCCGCTCTAGGGCTTCTAGAACTTCTAGCCACTCTAGAACCTCTAGAACCTCTAGAACCTCTAGAACTTCTAGCCCTTCTAGAACCTCTAGCCCTTCTAGAAATCAGCTCCTTATACACCAGCGTTGTCATGAATTTCGTTTCATGACAACGCTGTTTTCCTTTCATGACAACGCAACGCGGTTCATGACAATGCCTATTTCGCCTCTTTTTGTTACCTTTGCACTCAACTTTTGCATAGCACCATGCACCAGCTATCGTTAGTATAAACTTTTCACTCTTCACTTTTCACTTTTCACTTCCGAAGGATAATGGACTATCAGATTGCTCAAACTCCGCTCGACCTCTCAGCCGAGTATTTCTACAGTGTGTCGCTCCTTGTCGGTGCGGTGGTCAACTGGGTGTTGGCGGCCATGCTCTTCTTCGACCCCGACAACTTCCTCTATACCGAGACACCTCGATACCTCAGGTCGCGCTATCTCACCGCCCTGTCACTGGCGGTCTTCGGCGTGGGCTTTGCCATGCACTGGTGGTTCATGCCACGCTTCTATAACCCCATAGCAGCATCGGCACTCTCGCTGGGCTATTTCCATATCGGAGGCACGCTGCTCTCCATGAGCCATACCGGACTCATCGACCGCCACTACCTCACCTTCCGTGTAGCCCTGCGCGACGTCACGGTGCTCATCCTCTCCGTCCTGGTCTATGGCATGAGCGCCCTGCTCCAGAGCCACACCTTATTATATATAGGCTTCGGGCTGTTCTTCCTGCACATCGGGTTCCTGACGTGTAAGTTCTACCAGAGCTTCCACCGCATCTACCTGCAGCTGGGCAACTATGCCAACTATTTCGTCAACGACACCGACCGCGATATGCGCTGGCTCTTCTTCTCGTGCCACCTCATCATCCTCTTCGGCATCGGAGGCATTGCCGTCACGCTGCTCTTCCCCAACGACACGCTGCCCTTCACCCTCCTGATGTTCGTGGGTGTGGGCATCTTCGGCTACATCTACAAGGCCCTCGACGGCTTCAGTGCCCTGGCATACGACTCCGAGGTGAACCTGCAGAAGAGCGAGGAATACCTCCGTACCGAGTATGGCAGCCGCGAGATGAAGCTCTTCCGCCAGAAGCGTCACCAGATATCCTGGCTCACAGACATCCCAATGTTGAGCGGATTCGTGAAGCAGTGGTAAAGAAAGATAAGGCGGTAATATACATATTGACTCCAATGCTAAATATTTTTACGGAAATGACCGAAAATTAATCCGTGAATGTCCGTAAATACTAATATTAGGTATTTTCGTCCAATTTACGTTATATAACAGAATGGAGTCATTTCGTATATTAGTGCCAAAGATAATAACGATAATCAATAACAACAAAATAAAAAAGTAATGAACAAAACAAAACATTTCAAGCGACTGTGGGGGCTCATGCTGCTCCTCATCGCCATGCTCATGCCGCAAGGGGCATGGGCAGCAAACCATTATGATGCTGGCTACGGCAGTTGGACATCAACCCACGATGCCGATGGCGTAAAGTTTAAGATTACAGCTTTGCGCATGTACAACTATCAGGGAAACAACTCGCAATTCCGTAGTAACCCAGAAGTTAATATCTTGGCGAATGGCAAGACACACACCCTCTATCTCGGCAGCCTTACGAGCAATACTGGCAAGGACACCTTCTACTACAATGGAGAGGGCAATGAGAATCTTTACAAGGGTAGTGGCAGTTTCAGTAAAGTGACCTATGACCAGACGCAGAACGACATACGCGTAAGGGCATACTTCAACAATCAGAAGAACGACCAGAAAGTCACAACTAATCCGGACAAGAACTATAAAGATAACGGTGACGGCTCTAGTAAATGGTGTACCGCCGACCTCACCATTGAGATCTATGCGCATACATGTACCAAGGTAACCATTGCAGGTAACTGGGGCGACTATTCTGATGGTATCAACAAGACTGAGTCCTACTCTTGGACTTTCAACCTTGGCCACACCACCACTGTTTTTCAGACAACTCCTGCTACATGTGCTAAAACAGGTCTGCGCACAAGCAAATGTTCTTGCGGCGCTGTAACAGAAGAGGTATTGCCTAAGGATCCTAACGCGCATAATTACAACGCAAATGGTGTTTGTACCCACGACGCTTCACACTTCCAGGAACCAGCGCTTTCAAGTGGTTACTATCAGATTGCCAACTACGGTAACCTCTGTTGGTTCCGCGACAAGGTAAACAGCGGCAGCTATACCATCAACGCCAAGCAGACTGCCGATATTACAATACCTGACGGTGTTACGTGGGGCGGCATCGGAGGAACAGCAAGCGCCAAATCATTTAAGGGTATTTATGATGGTAATTCTTGTACTATCAGTGGCTTAAAAATCACACAAATTAACACGGCTTTCTTCAATTATACGAATAACGCGACAATTAAGAATCTTGGTCTTCTCAATGTGTCAGTGTCAAATGATGGAACTGCCGGATTAGTAGTTAGGGCAGACAATTATACCACCATCAGCAACTGCTATGTTACAGGCTCAGCAGAAAGACCTTTGTGTTATACAAATTATGGTAATTCCACGATCACTAACTGCTTTGCGAATGTCACTAATGGATTGTACCTTGTAGCTAGTAATTTTGCCACCATCACGAATTGTTATACGAACTTGAGTAAAATAGACAACGGTGGTTCAGGTACTGCTAGCAACTGTAAGGCAAGTGTCAATGCTGCCACCTTCGCTTCTGGCGAAATCGCCTATCTGCTCAATAGCGGCAAGACCGACGGCACGCAGGTGTGGTATCAGAAGTTGGGAAATGGTGGCAATGCCCTGCCTACACTGGTCAAGAACATCAGCAACACGGTGTATAAACTGGAGCACCTGAAGTGTGACGGCGTAACAAAGAACGGCAGCGTGAGCTATGGCAACAGTTCTACGGCACCCGTTGATGCTCACAGCTTGACTGCCACACCAGCCAATGCCGAAACCTGTACAACTGCGGGCAACAAGGCATACTGGACATGCTCTACGTGCAAGAAAGTGTTCTCTAATTCAACTGCCACTACGGAAACTACCGTTGCAGCTCAGACAATTAAAGCCCTCGGTCACAGCTATGGCGTTGGCTCATGGTCATGGGCTGATGATGGTCACTCAGCTACCTGCACCCGTACCTGTGGTCGCACAGGCTGCACCACTAACACCACAGGGCATACATCCTCCAAGAGTGTGACTTTGGGCAACGGTATCGCATCTGCACCGCTAGTTGCTCCAAACTGTGGTGAACTGGGTACTACCCGTTACACCGCAACGGCTACCGTGGAAAACGTAGAATACCGTGACACAAAGGATATCAAGGACATCCCAGTCACAGGTCAAGGTCACACCTTCAATGAAGAGACAGACCCACATCATACGCACTGCACTGTCTGTGACCATAGCTTCTTCCGCTATACATCATCAACCGGTCAGGCAGTTAATCCATTTAATGCTAATGAATTGAAGGGTGCAGGCGGTGCAAAGCTCGAATTCACCAACACCTACGTTGACGGCCAGGGCGTGATGGAGTTCAAAAAGCCACTGGTAACGATAGGTCCAAGGGCTTTCTATAACTGTTCTAATTTTACGGGAGATCTAACGATCCCCAACACTGTTACAACAATTGAAAATCAAGCTTTCCAATCTTGCCGTAGACTCACAGGCAACCTGATAATTCCTAACTCTGTTACTAGTATAGGTAATAACGCTTTCGGTGGCTGCCAATTCAGAGGCAACCTGATAATTCCTAACTCTGTTACTAGTATAGGTGGAAGCGCTTTCAGTAGCTGCAATTTCAGTGGTAATCTTATTCTCCCAAGCTCTGTTATTAGTATTGGTCGTGACGCTTTCATGTTTTGCAATTTCAACAATATAACGCTCCAATCCATTCCTAAAGTAGAAGACAGATCTTTTTTCCACAATGATGGCTATGATGATGAGAACGATATTGTAATTGATATAAATTTCCCGATTACCATCTTACTGAGCGGTGACTCGTATGTATATAAAGGCTACAATCCTGACTTCCCAGAGGTTGCTTCCGTGACAGCTCCTTGCACCCTCGACCTCACTGATAGCGCTGTGGAGAAACACCCGAACCTGACCCACACTGGTGGAATCAAGATAGAGGAAAAGGATGCAGCTCACCTTGTATCATCAAACTGCATTACAGATACCTACCATTATTCTTGCAACTTGTGCCACAAAAACCTGCCAGCAACCTATACTGCTGCTGGCACAGGCGCCCACAACTACACCGAGGAGTCAGATGCTGAAGCCTATCTGGCTACTGCTGCAAGCTGCGGTACTGATGCCACCTATTTCTATAAGTGCGCCAACTGTACCGAGCATAACTCCGAGACATGGACAAAGGCTGGCACTCGCGGCCATCACTATGTCGATGGACATTGCTCTGTGTGCGGAGATGCCTCCGGCCCTATGACAGTAACCCTTGAAAATGGTGAGGTCAGAAAATACAATTCCTTACAGCAGGCAATTGATGATATAGTCGGATTATTTGGGGGGTATGATATCACTTTGACTCTCCATCAGGACTTAACACTTGAAGGCAATGAAGATATCTACATCATTTTCCATGAACGCGGTGATGACTTTAACTTTACCATAGACCTCAATGGCCACACCATTACGGGTAGTCGTGAAGAACGTAATAATAATTTTTATATTACTAATTCAGAATCGGGATTACCAACTTTGACCATTGCTAATAGCTGCCAGGACAAAAAAGGTAAACTGTTCAACTGCTGTCTTGATATTAATGAAAATACAAAAGTCATCGTTAGTGAAGGTGTATCCATCTATCCAATATTTGAGAAATTAGGTTTTGTTAATTTTCATTCTGCGACCTCGTCATTAGTAAACTATGGCGATCTATATGGCGATGTGGTGGTCGATCGTGGTGCTAGCTTCATCAATCATGGACGTGTGGCACATGTTCTTGGCGAATTCGAAAATCACGGAGGCTATTGCGCATACTTCAACTGGGCTAATGATGGCTCATCCTTTAGTGCTTATGTAAATGGTTTGTTCTATGATTATAACGAAGAGGTCGAAGATTATTCAATCACAAGCGAAGTGACCAAGGAACCAACCTGTAGCGAACCTGGTGTGCGTACCTTTACGGGATCCTTTATAGGTGATACCGATTTTGGTACACAAGAATTTACCGACACGAAGGAGGTGGAGATCCCAGCTACCGGCCACCACACCTTCGCTGCCAGCGACATCACACACGACGTCTGCACCGTCTGCAACCATGGCTTCCTTCGCTATGAGGCAGACAGTCAGCAGAATCCTTATAAAGCTGAAAACCTGAAGGACAAGGGTGACAATACGCTGACTATCGTATCGCATACCTTCGACGAGGACAATTGGCAGGGCGTGATGGAGTTCAACGCTCCGCTGGTAAAAATCGGGGATCTAGCATTCCTTGGAAGCGATATCAAGGGAATTACTATTCCGAATACTGTTGTAACAATCGGAACGTCTGCATTCGTTGCAAATCACCTTATATCTGCTATAGAGATACCAAACTCTGTTAAAATAATAGGAAGCTCCGCATTCGCTGATTGTATCGCTTTAACTAAAATCACCTTAGGTTCGTCAGTTGAAAAAATTAATGGTTATGCTTTTAGTTGTGATGAAGATCAATCCGATAAGGATTTCGACATTACACTGAAATCTTTGCCACAATTCGTGAACTGTGATTATCCCGAAATCTTCCACTATAAATGTATTTACTACGATGAATATGTAGGGTGTGTTGGAGTTGAAGATAGACCAATTCCTGCAAACTTTGAACTTGACGATAATTCGTATGTTGCACCGGAAAGTAGTCTTGGTAGTAGTTGCATAGCAGATCATGTCACCTACACCCGCATCGGCATCAAGAACCAGTGGGGAACCATCGTAGTGCCTTTCGAGGTTAATGGCAGCGGCCACGATTATGACCTCTATACCTTGAGTAGCGTATCGGGAGATAAGCTCGCCCTCACCAAGGTGACAGGCAGACTCGCAGCCGGCACTCCTGCCCTCATCCGCATCAACAGCGAACAGGTGAATGGCAAGACCTACGACCTCACACTCAGAGCAGTCAGTCGCGAGGTAGATGCCGGGGGTACCCTCACAAGCACTCCAGCTCCTTCGACAGGCTCAGAACAAGCGCTCGCCCTCACCGGTAGCTACAGCGTGAAGGACATCACAGAGGAGGAAGGCTACATCATCTCTAACAACAAGTTCTGGGATATCCAGGCCGTCAGGGGCACGAACAGCGTCTATTGTGCTCCCTTCCGCGCATACCTGGCAGGTACACCCAGCAGCGATGCCAAGGCACTCAGCATCGGCATCAGCGAGGAGGCAGATGCCATGGAGGCAATCACCGCCATCACCGAGGGCGAGGCAGAGTACTTTGACCTGAACGGCCGCAAGCTGAACAGCCTCCAGACGGGTGTGAACATCGTGAAGTACAGCAATGGCAAGACTAAAAAGGTAATCGTAAAGTAAAAGACAATGAAAAAGCAATATATGAAGCCTTCGGTGAAGGCAATAAAGATTGAGTCAACAAACATCATATGTGGCTCTGGCGAGGATACTCAAGACCTCGACAAGGGTGGTAAGAGTGGTGACGCTACTCCAACATCCACCACCAAATGGGGATACATTGGTATCTTTGGAGAGTAAGCGGTAAGTACATACAACTCTTATAATCCCAAGGGCTGCGAGTGGCAACATGCTGCTTGCAGCCCTTGATGTTATCGTTTATAACGACAATCCCTTCTTCACAAGTTTCGCGTGTTGCCTATCGGCAAGAAATCTTAGCCCTGTCGGGGAAATATTAGGCCCTATCGGGGAAATCTTAATAAAGGAAATATTTCTAAAAAAGATTTCCAGCGTAAGCAACAAGATTTCCGGCTTCAGCCGCCAAGATTTCTCGCGCAGCGACAAAGACAAGATGGGTTGAGTTGCCTATCGGCAAGAAATC
>JAGHUS010000171.1 GCA_018064685.1 Bacteroidales bacterium
TTAGATATATGTAAAGAATTCACGACAAAATTCACGGGCAATTTACGGACATTTACGTTAAAAAGAAAAATCATATCATTTGGAGTCAATATATTAGTGCCAATATCAGAAATTGAAATTAAAATTAAATCTACATATCGTGTATTGTAAAAAGGACATAAATAAGTGGTTGGTAGCCGGCTTGCTCACTTTCATGTGTGCAGGTCAGGTGATTGCCGGTGAATTGTGTCTGCCGATAGACTCGCTATCGACTGCGGTTCAGCAGGTCTCTGCGGTACGCAAGACACGATGCATAGTCCATCCGCTCTATTTCCATTTTGATGATGATGTCGTGGATATGAGCTATATGGGCAACGAGGAGGTGATGAGGGATTTCCGTCATACCATTGACTCTGTTGGTCTTGACCGTGTTGACAGCGTCCGTGTCATCGTACAGTCATCGCCAGAAGGAACCTACGCTTACAACTACGATCTCTCCAATCGCCGTGCAATAAACACCGAGCGCTATCTTACACGTCGTTATCCTGACATCATGCCAGTCACCAAGGTCAGAGCTGATGGTGAGTCATGGCAGGCTCTGCGCCGATACATCGTCAACGACTCGGTACTCTCTATCAACGACATAAAGACCCTCGTGGGCATCATCGACAATGTTTCCGATCTTAAGCAACGCAAGCAGAAGCTGAAGGCAACGGGAAATCTGTATCAGTATATCTATAAGACGTACTATCCAAAGCTCCGTAACTCCATCATTGCCACCGTTTTCACTACCGATATCTTAAGTAATGCTGTAGTGGCGAATGCTTCCATTATCTCGGCACTGGCAACCAATAAGGGAACGTTGCTGAAGGCTCGTCCTGACACTATTTACATAAGCGACACCATCTACGTGCATCATAATACGGTGGTCATAGATTCGGAACGTTCCCGCAAGGAAAAGACAGATTCCACGTTGCTGAATGACACGATACCTCATCACCCGCTGTTCGCACTCAAGACCAATATGCTCTTCGATGCAGTGACGGCACTCAATGGCGAACTCGAGATACCTATCGGCAGTCGCCATTCCATCCTTGCTGAGGTGGTGTGGCCTTGGTGGTTGCAGAAGAGTCATAATCGCTGGTGTTTTGAGATGGGTTCGGGTTCCCTTGAGTACCGACTCTGGTTCCGTTCGTGGAAAAGACATAAGACATGGGCGGAGTGGAAGCAGACTCGAAGACAGCCTCTTCGTGGCGGTTTCATCGGTATTTATGCCGGAGGTGGATACTACGATTTCCAGTGGAAACGCAACAACGGTTACCAGGGTGAGTTCTACTCTGCCGGCTTGACATTGGGTGTCAGCCGCTATGTGTCGCGCTTCGTACGCATAGAGTTCTCAATAGGTGGTGGTGTCGTGCAGACGAAATACCGCACCTACCACATTGATGACAATACACCAACCAATCCCGATGCCGACCAGCACCTCATCCGTGACGGCAGGCAGCGTAAACTATGGATAGGTCCGACAAAGGCAAAGATAAGCCTCTCAATCCTCATTCACAAAAAATGCAGGAACAAAAACAGGAAAGGAGGTGAGAAATGATCCTAAAGACCATAACGACCTTAAAGTTCTCAAGGACCTTAAGTCCCATAAAGAGCTTAACCCTCCTCCTTCTCGCACTCCTCGCCATATCCTGCGAGCGCCGTCCGCTTGAAGAACCTTGGGAGACAGGCAACTATGCTGACATCCTCCTTGTCACCGACTGGAGCGAACTCGAAGAAGTGCCTACAGGTCTCACTGCCGTATTCTATCCGGATGATGGCGGCAGACCTATATCACTTGTGACCAACAGCATCAAGCAGAACGTAATACGCCTGCCTCGTGGCAGATACCACATGCTGGTATTCAACCAGTCGGTATATGAGTTCGGTTCGATGTCGTTCAGCGGCATGGATCAGTTCGGCACTGCCTGTGCCAACCTCCAGCAGCTCACCACCAACTCATCCGTTACGGCAGCCGACTACCGCTGGCTCGCCACAATGCTCACCCAGCGCGACAGCCTTGATATGGCAATGCGTACGCCAGAGCCATTCAATGCCGACCGTCTGGTGTATGAGGTTACAGAGGAGATGTGCAAGCGCCAGTATTATAAGGAGACAGGCATAGCGCAGAACATACCTATATGGGATCTGCCAGAACCTGAGGAATATGTCGATACCATCTTCTCCACACCGCCACCTGTGCCACCTACGCTCCATGTCAAGGTGAATGTCAAGGGCATCAACAATGCCTACCAGGTGCGTGCATACATCACCAATATGGCGCGCAGCGACCTCTTCGGACCGCATGTCAACACCAACGCTCCTGCCATACACGTGATGAGCGACTGGAAGATAACACCAGCTCCTTCTGATGTGAAGGTAGGCGAGATAACCTCCAGCATCAGGTGCTTCGGTGTTCCGAATATGAAAGTCACTGAGACCGACATATATAAGGATTTCGGTACGCGTGCAGACACTCGCTCTGCCACACGTGTAGCTGACTATGGCGAAAACTTCCTCGTTCTCGACTTCCTGCTCAAGGATGGCAAGACGCACAGCAAGTTCCTGTTCGAGGTGTCAGACAATATCACATACGATGAGGATGAGCTTCGTCTCGACGTGGAACTGAAGATCGATGGTAGCGGTGGTGCATATCCTGTCGTCCTCCCTGATGTCCCTGACGTCATAGGTTCAGGCGGTGCCGGCTTCGATGCCACAGTGGAAGACTGGAAGCACGAGGACCACAACATCAAGTTCTAAAACAATCTGCAAAATCAAAATTCGACAAAAATTTTTTATTAATTTCTTAACATAATCACGATTATGAAAAAAATGCTTTTCTTGGCTGCTACTGCAGCCCTCGCATTGAGCTCTTGCTCTAACGATGATATCATGAACAACACAAACGAGGAGGTCGCAGAGAACATCCCTGTTGCCTTCACCTCTTACATTGCACGTGAAACACGCGCTACAGACATCACTACCACAACCACTATCCAGGCTGATGGTAAGGGCTTCGGCGTATACGCCTACGACCACGGCACACAGAAGGTTGAGAACTACACCAAGTCATACGTTACACTCAACTTTATGGACTGCCAGCATGTAACATACCAGACAGCCAGCAGCGAGTGGGGCTACAATCCAGTGAAGTACTGGCCAAACACCGACGGCTCAATGATTTCGTTCTACGCTTACGCTCCTTACAGCGACAAGCTGAACTCAGGCAACGCTGCAGTCCCAGAAAACCTACAGCTCATTCTCCGTGGTGAGTACAACGGTCCTGCACTCTATTATCAGATGCCTGACGACCTCTCTAAGGGTATAGACCTCTGCTACGGCGAACTTGAGGGTACTGGCAAGGCAGCTGTAAACCGCCTCAAGCCTACCGTTAACGAGAAAATCAAGTTCAACTTCAAGCACGCCCTCGCACGTTACGGCTTCAACGTACAGGTGTTTAACGATATGCTTACCGATGGCGAGCAGCACGGCACTCCTACCAATGGCGGTTCACTTGCTGACGGTACAAAGATTGTCATCAAGTCTCTGAAGCTTGTAGGCAATATGGCTACCAGCGGTATCCTCAGCCTCTACGACGGTCACTGGGATGCTCAGGTTGCTACCTCTGCAAACTACGAGCTCAACTCTGGCTTCAGCCCTGCTGTACAGAACATCACCAATGCCACTGCAGCCACTGAGATTCCTCTCTTTAAGGATGCT
>JAGHUS010000132.1 GCA_018064685.1 Bacteroidales bacterium
CGCTAATTACACTATCTGTTGGAATTTTCGTAACCGACATAACCGACTGCTAATCAGTTATAAAGTTACGAATTTTCCTTCAGATTACAAAATATATCAAGTTAAATATCAACGATTTAAATATTAAATAGTGTCAAATAAATGAGTAAAGTCAGAAACAATAAATTATGTATAGGTAACGAGAGATTCACCACATCTCATAGTCATATTTCCGAGGTATAAACTTTAGGAAGTTATTTTTTTACGATTACTAAATCAATTTATTAACCCGCGAAACTGATTAGATGCTGATATAAACAAATCCGAAAGTCCTTCGACACACTCAGGATGAACTCCCGAGGTGCGTGACGTAGGGTCAAGACATAATATACTTGGACTTTGTCCTTGTTTCTTGCTCAACGAAATCGCCAAAATTCAACCAGTAAGAACAAGCAGACGAAGGCTCATGTCCTGTTTGGGCGTGAGCTGTTCGTGCTTTTCTACTGGTGAGGCGTTTGGCGATGCCTGTTGAGCGGAAAAGCTTCTGAGCAGTTCCGCCCTTTTTCTTTTATTATTATGAAGAAGTTATTTCTTTCTTTGGTTGCGCTAATCTGCGCAACAGTGAGCTTTGCACAGAGCTTTCCGAGTAACCTCTATGGAAGCAAACTGCCGGTATCATGGGAGGCACCGTTCCCCAATGGTAAAATTGTTTTCACTCTGCAACCAAATGGCAACATTACATCTCAGAGCATCAGCGGTTGTTCTCTATGCGGTGGTTATGGACGATGCGGAGTATGCAATGGCACAGGAGGACAATATTGGTACGGCATGGGAATTCAACCATGTGGTAGATGTTTCGGATCAGGTAGATGCGGCTCATGCAATGGTAATGGTTATGTCACAATTAACTCTACTACTTATGCTTCAGGCCTAACTATTGGATATGACAACAATGGCAATAAGTATGTTGTTGGCCCAGGAGAAACAAAAGGAAGAAGTAGTTCTACTTCAAAATGCACATGTAAAGGAGGGTATTACATATGTCCATGTGAACGCGTTCCGACTTTTGGATTACCAGACACTTACCACAAATGCAATAATTGTGGCAAAACCCATATGTGCGGAAACCATTCATGCAAATGCAACAAATGTGGCGGTAAAGGCTACAAATAAAAGCTAAAGCTCAAGTCAAGATATTTAACACAAAAACATCTTTAAAGAACACACATCATATTAATACAAAAAAAATGAAAAAAACAATATTAATTTTGATTGCATTTATATCCATGTCAATTAATTCCTTAGGGCAAAGAGCAAGCAAAACAATATCAATACCAATGCCTGTAAATGAAACATTGTCAAATAACATATCCGATGATAATCAAGGCGAAACATACGAGGTTGTTAATGCTACATCCGTTAACATTCGAAGTGCAGCCTCAACAAGTTCTAGGATAGTGGGCAAACTAAAAAAAGGAGAGAGGATAATTGTCCTGAGTATCTCAAACGGGTGGGCTCGCTGTGTATCAAATGGAAAAGAAGTCTTTGTTAGCTCCAGGTACTTAAAGAAGATTGAGGTTGAACCACCTATAGATGAGAGTATTAGCAACGTTGAAGAAACAAGTGAACCCTTACCTATTACTGAACAGACACCGATGACAACCCAAGTTTATGATACTGAAACGTCATCAGAAGGCAAAGCAGGCAAAATAGGATGTATAATGGGAATGGACTTTGGGGGTATATTTCCAAATTTGGGAGATGCTAGCAAATATGTTGACAATGGCTTTTGTTGTGGCATTACAGCTACGATGGGCGCAAGATACTACGCTACAGAAAATGTGTTCATCGAAGGACTCGTCGGATGGAAGACGGCATTCACTAATTCTAAAACAAAGTATACTTCCACAGAAACTAGTAACACCTTGCACTATTTAACAATACCTCTTCACCTAGGCTGCCAGCTTCCTTCTACTGGCAAGGTCGCATTTGGACTGTTTTTAGGACCCAGATTTGATATTGCCTTATTTGGCAAATCAGAAGTAACAGAGGGCAACCACACTGAGAATGAGAAGTTGAAAATAGATGACCATCTTTTCACAATGATAGACTGCGGTATTGATGTAGTCTTTAAGAATGGTACGATGCGTTTACAGTATGGATACTCGCCAAAGAAGGAAAATAAATACTCTATAATTTCTGTTGGTTTTATGAGTAACTTTTAACATAATAGTAGAAGCATAGAACAACGGCATAGTTTTTTATAACACAGAACAGATTTTGCAAATATTATAATTATAACAACAAATACTATATGAAATCAAAAAAGGTTTTAAGCATAATCACAATGCTATTTCTTATTGCACAGTCCTCTATTTTATTTACTTCTTGTGGTACTGATGAAGGGGATGGCTTATTAGACGGTAATGAATCGATTTTAGAACTACTCAAATCCCACAAATGGTATTTATATGATGAAGATTTATATACATGGGGAGACAATAATTTATCATATGATCAAACTAATGTTTGGATGTATTTCACCTCTGATGACGACGGCTTTACTCGTACAGTTTCACGAAGTGATGATTCCGCGCTTGGATATTCGAAGCATGAAGATATAGACAGATTCACGTATACACTATCAGGGAATATTGTGAAAATATATTCCTCAAAATACGGTTCGACGTCACTGACGTTAAAAGGCAACACGTTGGGGGGATATAAAGCTCAAAGTCTCACTAATGACGATTACGTATTAATTGCCAATACGATGGGAGAAAGAAGTGATTTGGGAGAAGACTATCTGAACACTATTAAAAAGAACGCTGTAATTACTTTCAACGAGAAAGAGCATTATATAAACATCAAGAGTAACCTGATCCATCTCTTTCCCAACAAGAAGATTGAATATTTATTAGAGTACGAATGCTACAAACGTCGTGATAATACTCCATTTTACAGTGATTCTAAGAGCTATAAATATTCTGGCAGCACAAGTACTGGTGAGAACATTGAGTGTGGATGGAAATGCGCAATACCTAATGATGCTGTAGACGCAACGATGTGTACAAATAGCATGAAGAGTATTGAACGCAAATATGAAAATGGAGAATGGTTAGATTATTCCGAATATGAATTATATGAAGATTGCGCCAATATATTATTTCAAATTATCATGAAATACGCAGACATTGACATTCGACTTTACATAGTAGTTGGTGGAGTAAAAGTGCTAGTATTGGAGACATCGGATTATCTTGATAACTATACAGGCAAATATTCTGTTACTACATGCAAAACTTGTAATGGGACTGGAGCAGGAAATTCGAAATATTCATCATGTTCCACATGTCACGGCAGTAAGTATCTATTTAAAATAAATGACGATGGTGGAAATACTGGCGGCACAACTTCAAACACAACGGGGAAAGAAAATGGTCATGAGTGGGTTGACCTAGGATTATCAGTGAAGTGGGCGACAATGAATGTTGGAGCAACAACAGCAAGCGGCTATGGTGAATATTATGCTTGGGGAGAGACATCATCGAAATCAAATTACGATTGGAGTACCTATAAGTGGAGTACTGGTAATACGGATCATTTGACGAAATATTGCACTTCATCTAGATATGGAACAGTAGATGACAAAAGAACACTCACATTGGATGATGATGCAGCTCACGTGAACTGGGGCGGCAAATGGCGCATTCCAACTAACACCGAAATAAAAGAACTCTTCCGCAATAGTACATGGAAATGGACTACACAAAATGGAATAAAAGGTATTATTGTTACATCAAAAATTAATGGGAATTCTATTTTTCTTCCTGCTGCAGGAGATAAAGGTCAAGTTGTATCATTTAACATTGTTAACGGGAGCTATTGGTCTTCATCCCTTAATACCGGAGAAATCTCGATTCATGCATATAGTTTGGCGTTTTACTCTAGTACTGACGAGAAGGATTTATCAGATTACTCGACTGTTGATTTCAGGCATGTTGGCAAAACTATTCGTGCTGTTTGTCCATAGCATTCGTATTTCGCAAACTTATTAGAAATAAACTTTAGTATAGCAAAATACAATCAGTACTCCCCGCCTCGGTTCTGCATGCCGATGGCGGGGAGTTTCTTGCATACAAATATAATTTAGGTGAAGATTTACCGTCACTTCCGTCACCTTTCTGATACCTTATTGATATTCAAAGCGTAAGCGGTGACGGAACAGGTGACGGAAGGGGTGACGGAAGGTGACGGAGAGTGACGCTAAACATTTTGCAAAGAAGGCAGAAAAAACGTGGTATCACACTGATTTTCTACTATTTAACAGATATTCAGAAGACTTTTACGACAGAATAACAATAAGCCAAATATAGCCAAAAACAAGCACACATTTGGCACAAAAAGGGTGTTTTTGATGCCACACATGGCATATTTAAGGGTCACATTTACGAGAAGAATTGCGATGTCGCTACAGAACGCTAACAACACTGGGAGGGTCATGCCTATTTGCTGCCGCACTCATTAACCGTCCAGCCTAGGTTGGACGGTTCAATCCCGCTACGGCTTTCGAGAAATCATGCTGCATCTTTTGACCGTCCAACCTAGGCTGGACGGTCAAAAGATGAAGCATCATTGTCACAGTTCTGTTAGGATAATATTTCGATAATGCTGAGACATAATACTCATTCGGGCTCCTTCTTAATTCAAAACCGTATTTAGCAACAGCAAAAACTGGCATGTCTGCATGCCTAAAACGGCCCCTTTTTGACAATTGTGTGCTAAAACGGCTCTTTTTGACACATCAACATGATATAGCACCCAATCACTGCAAAAACACCCAAACACAACTCAACTTATTCACACACAACATGATAGAAGGACTACAAATACAACTTATGGCGGAAAAGGTGACGGAAGGTGACGGAAGAAAAACTCCTTCCGTCACCCCTTCCGTCACCTATTACTAACTATATAACAGCAAGATACGCAAAGGTGACGGAAGTGACGCAGATTTTCACAACATTTACAAGATAGCGCTGAGTATTTCGATATACGTCTCTAGACACTTCTGATGCTGTTCATCTTCGCACAAACAAATCACTAGGTTTGCTGTGTGAAGACGCACGGCAAACCATCTCTCTACTTGTTCTTGTTCTTCTCGATGTTCTCCTGACGAATACGCTCCTTCTCGGCATCCTTCTGTATCTGGTCGATGGCCTCCTCACCCTTGTTCATGCGTGTATTGAAGCGCCACAGGAAGGGGTGGCAGCCACGGCAGCAGGGTTCGTCCTTGCCCAGTTCGACGTGCTCGTCATGCTTACCGCCTTCCCACAACATGACCTCGGAATTGGCCTCCTTATCCTCCTCGAGGGGAACAAAGCAAAGGCAGAGGAATGAGATACCGGCTACGACGAGAGCCAAAATGAATATCCAAAAAAGTTTGCGTGCAAATGAATTCATGTCTTGTGTAGTTTATAAGTTTTCGGCTGCAAAAGTACAGAAAACCAAGCAAGGAACAAAGATAAAAGAGAAAAAACTTTGAAAATTGACAAAGAAAGCCTAATTTTGT
Source organism: Bacteroidales bacterium (assembly GCA_018064685.1). Classification (GTDB taxonomy): domain Bacteria; phylum Bacteroidota; class Bacteroidia; order Bacteroidales; family Bacteroidaceae; genus Physcousia. Next base: position 5,552 of record JAGHUS010000132.1, read on the forward strand.
GGCAAATTACTAATTATAAAGAAGAAAATAGAATGAAAGAACTGGAGTTGAAGTATGGTTGCAACCCCAACCAGAAGCCTTCACGCATTTACATGGAGGAGGGTGAACTGCCCCTCGAAGTACTCAACGGCCGCCCCGGCTACATCAATTTCCTTGACGCACTGAACAGTTGGCAGTTGGTAAAGGAACTGAAGGAGGCCACAGGCCTGCCCGCTGCAGCCAGCTTCAAGCATGTCAGCCCCGCTGGTGCTGCTGTTGGTCTGCCCCTGAGCGACACCCTGAAGAAGATCTATTTCGTCGATGACGCCCCACTGCCCCTTACACCTATTGCTTCTGCGTATGCACGTGCACGCGGAGCCGACCGCATGAGTTCGTACGGCGACTTCATCGCCCTCTCGGACGAGTGCGACGAGGCAACGGCACGCCTCATCAACCGCGAGGTGAGCGACGGCGTCATAGCCCCCGGCTACACCCCCGAGGCACTCGAGGTGCTGAAGAACAAGCGCAAGGGCACCTACAACGTCATCAAGATAGACCCCAGCTACAAGCCCGCTCCCATCGAGCACAAGCAGTGCTTCGGCATCACCTTCGAGCAGGGACGCAACGAGATCAACCTGGCCGACGACAGCCTCTTCGAGAACATCCCCACCCAGAACAAGACCTTCACAGCCGAGGCCAAGCGCGACCTCATCATCAGCCTCATCACGCTGAAGTACACACAGTCAAACTCAGTATGCTACGTCAAGGACGGACAGGCCATCGGCATCGGTGCCGGTCAGCAGAGCCGCATCCACTGCACCCGTCTGGCTGGTCAGAAGGCCGACATCTGGTGGCTGCGCCAGCATCCCAAGGTTATGGCACTGCCCTTCGTAGACGGCATCCGTCGTGCCGATCGCGACAACACCATCGACATCTACATTGGTCCCGAGCACGACGATGTGCTGAAGGAGGGCGAATGGCAGAAGTTCTTCAAGGAGCGCCCCGAGGTGCTGACCGAGGAGGAGAAGGCAGAGTGGATAGCCAAGAACACCGAGGTGGCTCTGGGCAGCGACGCATTCTTCCCCTTTGGCGACAACATCGAGCGCGCCCACAAGAGCGGTGTGCAGTATGTGGCACAGGCTGGTGGCAGTGTGCGCGACGACCATGTCATCGACACCTGCGACAAGTACGGCATCGCCATGACATTCACCGGCGTACGCCTGTTCCATCATTAATTCTAGTGTAGAGTGTAGGGTGTAGAGTGTAGAGTAGTTTAGAGTTTTTAGTTTAGAGTGTAGGGGAGTTTTAGTTGAGTGTTGAGTGTTGAGAATTGAAAAATTTGCCCAGGCCAGCGAACTCGCTAAACTCTAAACTAAAAACAACTCCAAACTCTACACTAAAAACTACTCTAAACTCTACACACTAAACTCTAAACTCCCTCAACTACTCTAAACTCTAAACTCTAAACTAAAAATGTCTTTCGGAGGCGACGATATAGATGCCGTCATCATGGGCGGCATCACCTTCAAGGGCGGCGGGAAAGGCGGTCCGAAGAAGGATGAGAACAAGGTCAAGACAAAGGCCAAGAAGAAGCAGTACATAACGGGGGCACACGGCAGCGGCGCGGCCAAGAAGAAGGCCGAGATACGCATGAAGCGTGCCAACAGGCATAAATGATGCTAAACGACTTTAGCAACATACCCGACTACTTTATGATGACGGTGATGAGCACACTGCTCATCATCCTCATCTTCACGTCAAAGCCCGTAGGAAGGCATTGGAAAACCTTTCGCAAGTCCATCAAGTTCTTTGGACTGGCTTGCTTCATACTCATTGCATCCAATCTGACCGCAGCCTTGCAACTGGCGCAAGGCGACACAGAGCTGCGAGATGCCATCATGCTTGGCGTATCCTATTTCCAAGCCCTGCTCTTCACCGCTCTGCCCATCGTGATGCTCCATGCCAAGTCGCGTTTCATCCAGCGAGTGACATACCAGGTAGCCGGGCTCGCCACATTATTTATAGCATTGTTGGCAAGTGTCATCTTCTCCCCTACCGGAATCTTTCCATGGCTCTTCCCGTTGAGCATAGTTAGCTATTACGTGCTGTGCCTATTCTATTCATGGACATTCAGGCAAGTTTATCTGCGCAGTGTCCGCAACATGGAAGCCTACTACGATGATGACATGCACCTTCGCACATATTGGATGTGCCGCATGTTCAGTGTGGCGCTGTTCATCGGCATGCTGGCTCCTTTCGGCATTCTCTTCGACACATTCTACGACATATTCCTCATCCTGGCATCGTTGCTCTACACCTATCTCCTGACCTGCATCCTTCGTTACATCATGACAGGACAGTACGTACTGCAAGTCAGCCAGACAAAGGCAGGAACGGATATGGAGGAAAACAATGCAACGGGGGAACAAGCGAAACAGGACTTGCAGACTGCCAGTCAGCAAGACGGCGAGACAATGTGTCAGCGCTACCAGCAACTGGAAGAGAGCCTACGCCAATGGGTAGAACATAAAGAATACGTCAAGACGGACATAGGAGTGGAGGAGATAGCACAAAGACTGAACACAAACTACGCCAATCTCTGTCATTATTTTTCAGAGACAAAGGGCACCACATTCCGCAATTGGCGTACCACGCTCCGCATAGAAGAATCGAAGCGGATCATGCGTCAGCAGCACGATCTGAGTATACGTGAAGTGGCCATAATGGTTGGATTCAACGACCGTGCCAACTTCTACCGTTACTTCCAGAAATACGAAGGAATGACCCCGGCAGACTTTCGCGAGAAGATCGAGAAAGAACTTTAGAATCCACTTTACAACAACCACTTTGCAGCACGGAAACCAAGCGATTGGCCGTGCTTTTTTTATTTTTCAAGTGTTGTAAAACTTAAAACATAGTGTTGTAGAACTTTTGTTTTCGCGTTGTATTTTACCTATATAATAATAATACAACTCACCGTCGCCGCCCCCAAATTAACCTTTTTTATACTTTTGCATTTAACAAGTAAAAATAATCGCAAAAAGTATAAGAAAGATGAAAAGAACAGTTTTATCATTACACCACATCAGGCGGCTCGGCTTGCTGCTGCTGATGCTGGTGGGAGTCGGAAGCGTAGTGCACGCCCAACGCATGGAAACGTTGACGAGCAACTATGCCGCCAACAACGTGCCTCTAGAGAATGGCATCATCTACACCATTACGCAGAATGTAACGATTTCTGCCGTAGATTGTCATTCGGCAATGAAAGTTGCCGATGGCGGAACCGCAACCATCTACATCCCCCGAGGCCTTACACTGACGGTAAATGGCAGCAACGGCAACGGACGCATCAGCGGTGGTGCGGGCATCACAGTCCCCAGTAACTCCACCCTCGTCATCACGGGCGAAGGAACGCTCAACGTGCGCGGTGGCAATGCCGGTGCCGGTGGTGCCGGTGGTAACGGAGGAAACGGAGCATTGGACAAAGGCAGAGAACGTGGATCCGGTGGCCAGGGTGGCCAGGGCGGTCATGGCGGTGGCGGTGCAGCTGCTGCCATCGGTGGTTTTGGCGGCAATGGTCATGCAGCACTGAACGGACCGTATGGAGAAGAAAGATATTGTGGCATCAACAGTTACGACTTCAAGGGAAATGCTGGTTATGCCAGCATGAAAGGTGACAATGGTACCAGCATGGGTAAAGTCTATGTCATGGGCAGTGTAACCATCAACGCTACCGGCGGTCAGCCCAGCACCATCACGGCAGGTGCAGGCAACTGGGGCAGCAGCACCAACGACAAAGGGTCGGGCTGGACATATTACTACACCAGTGGAGCCGGAGGCCCTGGCGGCGGTGGCGGCTCGGGCTACGGCGTGAAATACGACGTGGGCGGTGGTGCCCCCGGTGCCCAGTGTGGTGCTACTGGTGCATCGGGTGGAACATGGTCCCAGTCAGGCTCATGGGCATACAACGTCGGCGGCTATGGTGCTGGTGGCAAAGGTTTCTACGATGGTGTACAAAGATTCAACAAAGATTACCCAGGCCATAGAGATGGTGCTGCCGGTGGAGCTCAGTCGGGCGATGTAGCCGCTTACGGCGGAGATGGTGAACTCCATTCGCTTGGGGCACGTAATGTAGGCAATCGTGCAGCCAATGCACATGATGAGGCATGGATGGGGAATGCTCTACCCAAGTACCTGTACATCACCTTACAGTTTGACAACGGAAACGAGACCAGCGACCGCATCGAGAACATGAATGTGCTGTATGGTGTGGCCATGAAGCAGATCAAGACCCCCCGACGCACAGGTTATCACTTCCTGGGTTTCTATGACCAGAAGGTAGGAGGCCGACAGATATACGACTCAAACGGTAACCCCACAAGCGTTTCACTCTTCACCCAGAACACTACGCTCTATGCCCAGTGGACGTCGTCGTGCGCACAGAACACCACGACCAAGAAGATGTACACGGAAACCGTGGAAGAGGCCATCAACGAGGCTAACATCGGTGATTGCATATACCTCTACGCCGATCAGTCGGAGATTCATCTGAACAAGGCCATCACCCTCGACCTGGGTGGCAAGACGATCGAGAACCTCTACGTGGGACAGATTGCCAACGGAACGGCCTACGTGACCAACGGAACCGTACGGACAATGCTTGGTTCGCCTGAACACGACGTGCTGTACAAGGGTCGTATTGAGCTTGACGAAATTACCGTAGACAACCTCTACGCCGACGGTCACACGGTCATCATCAACAGCGGTCATTATGGCAAGGTATGCAACCAGGCACTCAATTCGGCCGACGGCCTGTCATCCATCACCATCAAGGGTGAGGACACATACGTGGAGAGCATCAACAGTAACGAAGAACTGGCATCGGGCAGCGTGCTGGTAGTGGGTGGATGGTATACCGCCGATCCCACATCGGCCCTGAACAACGTGATCATCCCCGGTTACGCCATTCTGACGAAAACGAATGCAACCACCGATACACCCTCGGACGAGTACACCTATTATGTAACTCTTCGCAACGACTTCACCAACGCGGTGCGTCTGCAGGGCAATTACATCGACACCAAGGTGAAGGCCACCGACGGCACCGCAATAGAATGTGCCTTCATGCTGCACAACATGCCTAAGAACACCTACGTGCCCATCTTCGGCAGCACGGATGCAGCTCCCGATAATGCCCACAAGGGCTTCGGCTTGTACGTCAACACCTACGACCGCAGCTTTGTCTTTGCAGCCGGAACGGAGTTCGTGTCATCGTCTGCCAATATCGTGGAAGTAGGCCAGAACTACTACGTCAGCCTGAAGAACGGCGAGATACGCATCGACACGGTGCAGAACGCCGCCCGCGACTACTATCACCAGAGCGTGGCGATGTACCAGTATCGTGAGAACGGACAGAACATCACCATCGGTCGCGTCAACGGCAGCAACAACGACCAGTGCGACATGAGTCTGTACCATTTCTATATAAGCAAGGACGAGACCAGCGTGCTGAGACTCGAACCCGCGTTCGGCATGCAGAACACGGCTACCGACATCTGCCTCTACGACGAACTCACTGGCGCCACCTATTACGACACAGCTGGCCATCAGCTCGAGGGCGAGGTGGGCATCTGCAACCACCATCCCGCCTATCGCATAGGTGCCGGCATCGTGGGCAAGCGCATCTGCGTCATCTGCGGTCAGCAGGAAGAGCCCGAGCAATTCCTCGAGTACAACGGTGTGATAGCCTCGAACTTCAACTTCAGCGACCTCACTTCGGCATCGCGCTACCGCGTACACTATGCCGACAGCGAGGCTCCCTACCTGGAGCGCACCGAGACCATGACCTCGCTCATGACACTGAGAAACATCAAGCTCTTCGAGGTTGAGGTCTTCGAGGGCTCGCAGGTGAAGCATCATCTGACTCCCACCACCTCGTGCGACAAGTACTTCCTCTGCGACGAAATCACTGGTAAGTATTACGCTGTAAACGAGAACACCAACGCCAACTTCGACAAAGTCGACACCCACATAATGGAGGAGACCGACTTGGGCGACGACATGGTGATGAAGGTATGCCACGGATGCGGCATCAACAACGGCGTCAGCATGAATAGCCTCATGACCTTCGATACAGGTATGAAGATAGATGACGACACAAAGATCATCATGCGATTCAAGGCCGAGAAGGGCGTGAAGGTGGACGAGAACCTGATGGGAGCAAAAGACGGTAACGGAAGAGGAGACCACCAGATGATTCTGCATGCCAACACCGTCAACAACAGCAACAACACGATGACGCTAGGCATGTGGGTAGGTGCCGACACCAAGCACACCACCTCATTCAGCATCAACATCGAGGAGCCATACGTCGTAGTCGTACAGCATGGCGGTTCGACACACAACTACAGCATGAGGGGTGACACCATCTTCCTGACCGAGAGCAACAGCATCCAAGCCTTCAACGAGACGCTGAGATTTGGATGCCACAATGCTGAGACAGATGCCAATAGCAGCAACTTCTGGGGACATTTCACCATCTACGACTGTAAGATATACAAGAACGACAAGCAGGTGGCACACTTCGTTCCCTCAATCTACGAGAACGACCTCTCGTTCTACGACATCAATTCGGGCAATATACACAAGGCCAACTGGAAGACGGCTCCCAGCTCCGACCGTACGTTCATCCAGCCCTGTGCAGAACACGTTCACCTGACTTCCACTCCGAGCGAGGAAAATGGCGAGTATTACCGTACTTGCTACATCTGCAACGAGACGATGAAGGATGGACGCAGCTTCATCCGCACCAACAACACGTCGTGGGTCGACACACAGTACAACCCCACCTCACAAACTATGGTGCATCTGAACTACAGTATACAGCAGAGCGACCCGGAGGAGTTCGCCTTTATCCTAGGATGCGATAATGAAAGGGATCAACTTTGGGTATACTATAGAAAAGACAAGTTCAATATTATCTCGAATTCTACTAACACGTGGCCTGTGTTCGGAGAAGATTTGATTGACATACACCTCAAGGAATACGTTTCTGCAAAAATAACACCCATATCTTTGGAATTATTCAAGAAACCGAATGCCACCACACCCTATTTCAGTTGGCATTCGTCCGATGAGGCTCCAACCTATACAAATGTACCCAATCCTATCTTCATTGGAGCTTGCTCGGGTAGAGAATTTGGAACTTTAATAGCTTATAATTATGCTGACCTAAACATCTACAACTTCGACATCTACGAGGGCGACTCGCTCGTACGCAGCTTCACACCCACCAGCCAAGGTGGCAAGCTGGGCTTCTACGAGAGTTTCGAGAACAAGTTCTACCCCATGCAGGGCGAAGGCGCTACGGGCATCATCCAGCCTTGTAGCAACCACCTCTTCTGCGACTACGTTATGGACGACGAGACAGGCAAACTGGTGAGCCATTGCCGTATCTGCAATGCCAAGAGCGAGCTGGAGGACGATGCCTTCGTCACCAATAATGGTGGTGCATACTTCGACCTCGGTCTGACAGCCACCGAGCACACACACATCGAAGCTACCACGAGACTGAACAAGGCCGAGACGAGCAAGCGCATAGCATGGCCCATAACGGCCGAGCCCGGACAGCCCATCACCGTGGGTACAGGCTTCGACCAGGACGGTCTGCCACTGAACATTAACATATATAATGTATACGTGTTCGAGGGTGAGGACGAACTGACGCACCTCTTCCTCCCCAGCCTCTGGAACGGCAAGTCTGCCCTCTACGACGTGAAGACCGACACCCACGTCTATGCCAGCAGCCCAACAGCCGCCTCGTCATACGTGCCTGAGTGCGACTATCACCGTTACTTCCAGCTCGAGACCTCGTCCGATAAGAACGGCCTCCACATCTTCCGTCATTGCAAGCTCTGCGATGCAGTGACACAGCTCAACGGTATCGTGGTGGAGAACGAGGATTCGCTGCGCAAGTTCGTATACGCCGACAACGGCCTCATGCTCCACCTCGACCTGGTGAGCGAGACCTACGAGCAGTCGTATGTCGGTACGCAATATCCCAAGCTTACCAACCAGGACATCGTATGCGGCATAGCCGTGATGAAGGAAGGTCAGTTGCAGGAATACTACCTGCCCGCTGTACGCAAGGACGGCAAGGGCGGCATCACCTCGGGTATGTACAATGCTGTGAAGAACAGGTTCGTGGCAATACCCGGTTCTACGGTAGCCATCAACGGCTGTGCTCACACCTATGCAGCCAACGACTTTGTGAGCGGCAATATCCTCTCGCACTGCTACCTCTGCGACGAGACCTTCGGCGATGCCAAGGGCTATTACATAGACCTGACATACGACGCCAATGGCGGTAAGGGCGAGATGGGCAAGCAGCGCATCACGACGCTCGACGACGAGGCCGACCGTGCTTTGCGCAACAACGGCTTCACATACGGCGCTCACTACTTCGGTGGATGGGAGATGCGCAAAGGCAAGAACGTAACACTGTTGCAACCTGGCCAGCTCATCGACATCAAGGCTAACAAGAGCGACAACATGGTGCTCTATGCACACTGGAACGACGGTTTTATCTGCAATGGCGACACGCTGGAGGTGAACAGCACCAACACCGCAGACATCTGCATCGTGGATGACGGCGAGCATGGCTTCGAGGCAACAGGCGCCTTCAAGGCTGCCCAGATCAGCTACGAGCGTCCCCTCGACGGTTCGAAGCAGACATGGGGTACTCTCTGCCTGCCCTTCGAGCTCAGCAGCAGCGACGAGATACAGCTATACAACGTAGCAGGTATCGTCCAGATAAAGAATCTTGGCAAGAATGTCACCGGCCTTCGCCTTTCGCCCACCGACAAGGTGGATGCGGGCATGCCTTGCATCTTCGAGATCACCAAGCCCGGCGCCAGCACGCTGACACTGGGTGCCAGCAACGTAAGCGTCAAGCCCAACGTGCAGATAAACAACAGCACCGATGCCGCATTGGAGCAGATCATGCTGAAGGGAAGCTATGAATACCTCACATTCCCCTGCGACCGAGACAATACCTATTTCGCCATCCAAGGCGATGCCTTCTACAGCGTAGGCAAGGGCAGGGCACTGACCGTACGTCCCTACCACGCCTATCTGGAGGTACCTCAGCAGGCAGCAAATGCACGTGAGCAAATCCTGCTCGTGAAGTCGTACGAGGAAGCCACCAGCATCCAGACCATCGACACCGAGAAGGAAGAGGGCAAGTGGTACACCATCGACGGTAAGGCTGTCAGCAAGCCTCAGCGCGGTAGTGTATACATCCTCAAGTACAAGAATGGCAAGTCTGAGAAGATTCTTATCCGATAATACACCTTATATAAATATATAGTATGAAGAAATTATTTATATACTTCCTGCTGCTGTTCGTGCAGCTGCAGGCACAGGCGCAGACGACGTGCTATCACAAACACGTGACGTGCACGGAGTCGAACGACTACACTTTGCAGTTCAAGTGCGACGACTGCAAGGAAGACATCATCCTGAAAGATTGGGCAACGGCCAAGGACAATCCCGTCACATTGGTCGACCCCATCATCAATGTCAACTCCGACCTTCACGAGATAGGTCAGGAGATGCTGATTGCGTCCTCGACTGGACAGTTCCACGAGGTTGTCATCATTGACGAGGAGACAGGCAAACTGCTTAGTTTCCAGAAGCACTACGAAAAGCCGACGGCTGCCGTGCAGATAGACCTGCCTTGGAGTCCCAAGGCGGTGAAGGCGGTAATGCTGTCGTATGTAGAGTTGACCACGGTCAACGGACTGGACGCCACAAGCGAAAAGGTGTGGGTGGCCAACCACTTCACATACAAACCCTTCCACAGCGTAGCATCACTCAGCGTGGAGGAAGTCATCAATGCCGACGCAGCGGGTCTGGCCCATCCCTTCAACCGAGTAAAGTTCATTGTTCAGAACCCCGACGACGAGGATATAGTGAACGATGACATGTTCATCGTTTACCGTTCGAAATACCCCGACTTCCACGAGGCATACAAGGTTGAGTCTTTCGGCATGAACGAATACAGCAGTAGCGAGACGGTGGACGGTGTGAAGTTTGGCATCTTCACGGTGGATGACAAGGACGAGGCAGCACGTTACAACACGCTGTACCACGATATGGACTCGGTAGCCAACAGTCAGGGAAGCCATCCTGATGCGTACGCCAATGTCGACCTGAGTTCTATCAACAAGGTCATTCTGGACGGTTTCTACACCCATCCCTCACAGCCCATCTACTACTGTGTGACCCGTGCCTTGGTGCAGTCGTTATGGCCAGAACACAGAGGTACCTTCACCGTTATGGACTCAGTGGACGTGAATTCGCAGTTGCCTTCTGTATCGAAGGTGGAAATCACACAAGACCAGAACTGGACGAAGAACAAACGCTCGAAAATCCACATCACGCTGGACAACCCTCTGCCCTGGGAATATAACAATCTGCAGGACAAGGAGCTTGTAAAGCAGGCTCTCGAGAGCAAGGGACTGAACGGCCGTCGCTACCATTGGGACAAGGATGCATCGATACTGGTACGCCGCTTCTCGCCTGAAAGCGAGTGGGACAACGGCGAAGACCCTGCTGCTGCCACCTTCACCATCTCGGGCGACCAGGTGACATGGAATGCCGAGAAGGGCTGCTACGAGGTGGAGTTGGAAGACATCCAGGCACTGCCCTACCTGCACTACTATTATCGTGCAGCGGTAAGTCGCTACCGTTCCAAGTACCCCCTTTCGAACAACAACGTGGCTGCCACCTCGTCGGAGGAGGATGCCAACCGTTGCTACAGCGAGGCTGCCGCACTGATTACCTCGTTCACTGCTACGAGAGAGGCTTATCCCGGAGCTGTACTGTTGAAATGGCAGTTGGGCATCGGCCAGACAGACAAGTTGCAACTGCTTCGCCGCGAATACAGCGCCAAGGGTGACAACGAATGGGATGTGGTGGAAGGCTTCGACCCCAACGAGAAGGCATTCAAGGACAACACAGCCTCTTCGGGTCATGTCTACGAGTACCAGTTGCTGACCAGTTGCAGTTACCGCAACATCCTGCTGACAGACTCGTGCAAGGTACTGGGATGGGGCAGCTTCCGCACCAGCATCAGCGGTCACCTCACCATGCCCAACGGCACTGGTGTGGCAGGCCAGATGGTCAAGCTCGTACGTCAGACTCCCATCTACATCAGTGACGTGAAGGACGAGCAGGGCAATGTCATCATGCCTGGTTACCACGATGGTGTCATAGCCCACGCTCCAAGAAAAAAGGCCCAGGAGAAGGATGAAATCACTGAACCCTACACAGTACTTCATACCGACTCTGTACTGACGGATGCCTCGGGACGTTATACCTTCGAGAACGTACTCTACACATGCACAAAGGATGCCGCAGGCAATGAGCAGGGCACCGACTACCTCATCATTCTGCCAGGCATATACAACTACGGCAGCATGCCTGTCAATGAGCTGAAGGTCAACTTGAATTCAGAGAACACTGCCATCAGCGACACACGCTTCATCATGACCGACGTGGCAACCTTCTCTGGTCGCGTACTCTTCTCTCAGTCAACCGTTCCCGTGCGTGATGCCTTCTTCATCCTCAATGACAAAGACACGCTGTGCAATGCCGCTGGCGAGCGCATCATGACCGATGCCAATGGTAAGTTCACACTGACCGTACCCGCAGGCCGCAAGATCACACTTCGCGTAGCGAAGGAAGGTCACGAGTTCGACGAGGGCGGTTACGTACTGCTCGACGGCAAGAAGGAGATCACTCCCACCGTGGCCGACTCGCCCTACGAGATTCGCCAGATCAACGACAACACACGCGTTCGCCTCGTTGGTCGTCTGGCTGGTGGTAACGTACAGGCCAACAAGCAGCTCGGATTCGGTATGAGTAAGAACAACCTGGGAGACGATGCAACCATCGTACTGCAACTGGACGGTGACAACACTTCATGGCTTGTCTACAAGCAAGACAAGCCCGACGACACGACCATCAAGCAGACCATCCAGCATCCCTTCACAGGCCTCTATCCCGGCAAGGAACTCAAGACCGAGGTGACACACGAGAAGAAGCGCATCGTCATCAATCCCGACCCGATGAGTGGCGAGTTCTTCGTCGACCTCATCCCAGCCACCTACAAGGTGAGCCAGCTCAGCACCAAGGGATATGCTACACTCTACAGCAAGGGCGAAGGTCTGGACATCATCGACCTGGAGAAGAACATCGAGGATAAGACCATGGTGGCAGAGACCGACCCCAAGATGACTTTCAACTACAATGCCACCTACGTGCGCAACTACCATAAGCCTGCTACCGTCACATACCAGCAGATTGAGTATGGCGATGCACTGCCCTACTACGGTGAAAGCACCACAACGAAGACGAACATGCTGGGCGAGAACAAAGAACACCAGTTGGCATGGTACGACGAGGAGAGCCGTCAGGCACAGTACCTCTTCGGTCATCCCATCTTCGAATCGGGCAACCGCTATCTGCTGAAGGCTCGTGCACACGAGGATTACTACTACAACAACGACGAGACCAACACGCTGGACGAAGTGCCCGTGGAGGGTGGTAAGCTGCATGTACAGAATGGCCTGCTCTCTTCGACGAGCAATGCCAGCTACGACCTCGACGGACAGGGAAGTTGCATGTTCTCATTCTATGCCGGCAACCCCGTCTTCAACCTTACCGACACCGAAGCCCTGCGCAGCCTCAACCTCTCTGTCGAGCTCAATGGCTACTACTACGAGGCAGAGCCCCTGCGTGGTTATGTGACTGGTGATCGTGAACTGAGCGTAGACATAATGCCCGACTTTAAAACCGATGCAGGCATCACGGTTGTCGACGTACTGCGCGACCCCCCAGGCTCTGAGAGCTACGCATATCGTGAGAAGGGTACCTCATACAACTGGGAGAAGGACGCACTCACCGTCAACGACCATACACTCTCCATCGGAATCGGAGGCGGTATCTCGTTCAAGAACGAGGCTGTAACCACCGCCCTGGGTGTGGGTGTATCTACACGAACCATGGATATAGGCGTCAATGGAGCGGTAGGCATCGACCAGCAGGTCTACTCCTCTCGCAAGCGCGAGAACGGTGCCTACACCATGGAGCTGAAAGAACGCATCCAGACCAGTGCCGACCCCAACGATGTGGGTGCCATGGCCGACGTCTACATCGGTGCGATACGCAACTTACTGGTCTACAGCACTGAGACCTTCGACGTCATCGACGAGGCAACCTACCAGCTCGTAAAGCCCGC
>JAGHUS010000074.1 GCA_018064685.1 Bacteroidales bacterium
TAAGTTGAGGCGTCGCTGCGCTCCTTGGATTCTACCTCAGATTCTCGCAAAAATTCCATCAAAGATAAAGATGCCAACACTCCAAATACCGGATGAACCAAACATTCTCTCAAATCACGAAATTAATCCAACTGGCAATCAATGCTCCAGCACCTTGCGCCCATCAACGATATTGATGCCAGGCATAGCGCTTGCTTGCGCCACGCCATTGATGCTGTAGTAGGAAACCGGGGACGAGGTGGCGGGTGCATGGACACCCACCGTGTTATTGAGGGTTTTGACAAGCTGCTGTATATCGCTCACAAAGCCCACATAACTGATGACAGACTTGCCATTGCTGGCTGTGGAGGTCAGACCGAAGACTGTCTCAGCCGTCTCGACATAGCCCTTCGACTCGTCAATCTTCCATGCCACGAGGACGCGACCATCCGAGAGTGTCTGCACCATGTCGGGATTGACGATGTTCACCCACTTGCCGTTGACATGCCATAGTTGCGAGTCGGCCTTGTTCTTCGACACATCGGTAGCCACAGCCACCAGATACTTCGTTCCGGGTTCCATGAATCGTGCTTCCTTATATCGCAGAGCGATGTTTTGTGCACCCAACTTGGTGATGGTGATGGTATTATCCTTTGAGCTGTACTTGATGTCGGTGGCATTCAGGCGGTCGGCCACACGATTCCGGTACCAATCGTACGCCTTCCAGCTATACAGGTTGGCGGGGATGCTCACATCCACCTCTACCTTCTGGCTAAACACATTGCCTACCACATCGGTATAGTGCACGTTCACGTTGGTCTGTCCCACCTTGAAGCCTGCCTCGACGATACCATTCTTGAAGGTAGCAATCTTTGGGTCCTCGCTTTCGCCTTCGGTCTCGAGAGAGACGAACTCTGAGTTTCCGTTTTTGAACATTGCCTTGATATTCAAGGTTTCGGACTGACCGCAATAGAGACTGAGTCGGGTGGGATTAACCTCGATGCCTGTTGCTACGGCCGCATCGTCAACGGTGGGGTTATTGTTGTCAAGCTTCACTTCGAGACGCTTACCCGTGTAGGTAATCTCCTTGCTGAAGCGTACCGACTGACGGATGCCTAGTCCCATCTTGCTGTCTTTGTCTACCAATACAAGGCGGAAGGTGCGGTTCTGCAGCATACCATTGAAGCTGCCCTGACGCTCGCCAATGATGAGTGTCTGCTTGGCATCGTCCCACTCAAAGGGTATCTCGGTAAACTTACCCTGCTCGTAATTATAGTTGTCGCGCTCGTCCTCATAGAGGGTGAAGGTACCATTGGCTCCGGGATAGACGCGCACTTCCAACTGGTCCCAGTTGCTCTGCTCGGAATACTGAACCTTGGGTCCCCAAGGCAGGATGGTACCGGCAGGCACGTAGAGGGGAAGCATGGAGAGGTCGACCGAACGGTTGACTATCTGACCGCCATCATAGCGCTCGCCCGTCCAGAGGTCATACCAAGCATTCGCACCTGCTTTCTCGTCCTTTATCTCGGGCAGATACACCTTTCGACTTGTGGCTTTCTGCGTCACTACAGGAGCCACGAGGATGCTCTTGCCAAACATGAACTGGTCCTTCAGCATATGTGTCTTGGTGTCTTCAGGATAAGCGATGCCCATGGCACGAAGGAAGGAAAGGTCGTCGGCATGCACACGGCGAGCCGTACTATATATATAAGGTAAGAGAGCATAACGAAGGTTGATGGCACGCGCAATGGCATCGTAATAGGTCTCGCCCTCCTTGCCAAACTTGTAGATGGCACGGTCAGTGCCCGAACCATGGCTGCGCATGATGGTGCAGAAAGCACCGAACTGAATCCAACGCACATAGAGTTCAGCATCATCGTTGCTGCCGAAGAAACCACCGATGTCGCTGTTCCAACTGGGAATACCACAAGAAGAGTAGTTAAGGGCTGCGGGTATCTGGTTGGCAAACGTCTGCCAATTGGTGTTGATGTCACCACTCCAGGTTCCAGCACCATAGCGCTGCATGCCCAGGAAGCCCGAACGTGTCATAATCATCACACGCTTGGCTTCCGTCTCGGCACTGTGCTGGTCACGATGGCCCTCATACACACCACTGGCATGCATCAAGGGGAAGACGTTGCGCACCGAACGCCAGGTATGTTCGCTCTCCAATGAGTGGGGGTTGAGGGTGGCATTGTCCTTGTCCTGAGTCTGCAGCACGATGAAGTCGCTCGTCTGCTCCCAGTCCTCACCACTCTGATAGTGGTCGGGCTCGCTGGAGTCTACCCAATAGGCATCCACGCCCTTGCTGACAAGCCCCTCGTAAAGGCATTTCCAATAGTAATCGCGTGCCGACTTCTGATACGGACTGTACACGCCCACACCTTCGTTGTTGGGCCAGGTCGACGACATCACCTTACCATTCTGCAGCATCAGCTGGTTGGTCTGCTTGTAGTGGGCGAACTGCTTTGTGTCACGACCGAAGTTGGCCCAGATACTGATGAGCAGGTGTCCGCCACCATCGTGTATGCCCTTTATCATCTGTGGATAGTCGTTCTTGAATTCGGGGTTAAGGAACTCCATGGCGTTCCACTGGTTGTTGCCCCCCCAGTACTGCCAGTCCTGTACCACGCAGTCGATGGGCACGTTCAACTTGCGATATTGTTGCAGCACGCCCAGAGTCTCCTTGGCACTGTAGTAGCGCTCGCGGCTCTGGAAATAACCGTAGGTCCACAACGGCACCATGGTGGCCTTACCCGTGAGTTGGCGTACGTGGCGCTGCACGTCGTCGCCCTGCTTGGGGTCGCCCACCAACAGGTAATAGTCCACTGCATGGGCAGCCTCGGTGGTGAAGGTGGCTCCCGTTGTACTGTTGTCGCTGAAGTCGCACGGACCGTAAAGGTCCCAGTATAGACCATAGCCACGAGTAGAGTGGAAGAAAGGCATCCACACGCTCATATTGTTCTGCACCATGTGCGAGTAGGATGTATTACGATGATTGAGGTTGCCATCCTGCACCTGACCAAAACCGTAGATAGCCTCGCTGGTGGACAGTTTGAACGACTGCGACACGTTATAGGGGTCCACCTTGTGGGCAGTACGTTTGGTAAAGGTTGCCTTGGCACGCTCCTTCAACAAGAGGCTGCCGTCGGTGCGATAGAAACTCAGCAAACCGGTAGTCTTGCTACAGATGACCATGACCGACTTGCTCACCAGCGTATCCTGCTTATCGCCTTTTCGAAGCGTTGTTCCGACCTTCTGTGGAGTCATCGTCACCACCAGTTTGGGATCGGTGAGGGCTTGTGGGTCGGAGGTTTGATACTTGGTAATACGCACGATGTCATCGCTGTAAAATTTCACCTCAGTCTTTACACCCGCTATCTCCTGGGTGTAATCCTGAGCCTGTGCTGTGATGCCCAACATGGACAGCAGAGACAATAGCAAAAAACTTCTCTTCATAACAATTCGCTTTAGATTAAAATTTGCTGCAAAATTAATCATGAACGCACTTACATATACAATACAAATGTTGAAATCTACACAACACAAATGTTGAAAACACGATAACAGCCTAATCTTCTTTCTGTTGCAAAGAATGCTTTCGCACATACTCCATAGGCGTGCACCCCCATTCTGCCTGAAAGCAGCGACTCATGTGACTGGAAGAACTGAAGCCTGTTTGCTCGGCCACTTCCGTCACCGACAGGTCACCTTTCATCAAAAGCGATGCCGCCTTCTGCAACCTTATACTGCGTATGAACAGACTGGGCGTCTTGTCCATCAACTCGGTCATGCGCTTATAAAGCCCGGTACGCTCCATACACATGTCACGACTCAATTGCTCCACATTATATCCTCGCACACCGATATTCTTTTCCACCAGCATGACGGCTTTGCGCACAAATTCGTCCGTCTCGCCATCCACATTCTCTTCGTCTGTTGCACCTTCAGACACCATCGCCTCCATCTCAAATCGTTCGATCAACGTCTGCAGACGTGTCAGCAGAATCTTCTCTTCGTACTTCATCTTCATGTCACGACGATAACGGCGATGAATGAGATAGGACAGAACAGCCACCAACAGAAGGAAGATGGCAAAAAAAGCTATGACTGCAGGAAGACTGACCCACCAAGGCGATTCGATATTGATGACAAGCCGGTAAGAACTGGACTCCGTATCGCTCCCAGCCCTTACCACTAGATGATAGCGCCCCGGCTTGAGGTTCTCGAGCTGGACGTGCAGAATGCCATCCTTGCCTACCGCCCCATTGCCATACGTAGCCTCTGTCCAAGGCGCACTGTCCTCGTCTGTTCCATCAGGATATACCTTATAATAAAATATAGTGGCCAAGGGAACAGAGTAGTTGAGGGCTGTAAACTCCAGCAACAATGTATTCTGCGAAGAAGGGAGGGAAAGTTCGTGGGTATAAGCCTCGCTCATTGGCATCCACTCGTCACCACAATGCAACTTCATGCCACACACCGTCACGTCAGTCAAGAGCGGGCTGAGAGTCTGGGGAATAAAGGCACCATCTACCAGAGCCGGATGAGAATACAACAAGCCGTCGTTATATGCTCCCAACCAAAGGCCACCTTGCGAATCGCTGAACACCGTATTCATTCGCTCAGAAGAGATACTCTTGCCATCCAGATTAATCTGGCTGATCTCAGAGACCTGCATACTCTCCAGATCAATCTGCCTCATCCGGGTCTCACTGGTCACATACGCATGTTTTAAGGGCATTCCCCGCAATGAGGGTGCAACACAAATGGTGTGAAGGATTTCCGTACAACGGAACAGTTCCGACCACTGCCTGCTAGTTGTATCGAAAGCCAGGCATATTCCGCCTCCATCACCATCTCTCAGCTGATAGAATCTACCGTCATCCCCCTTTACCACAAGCGACGAACTATCGTATAAGGGGGCATCGACTGCATTCAAGGCTACCGATTCGTAGCGTTTCTTGCCTGTCATAGCATCATAACATACCACTGCCGAACTAGAGAAGAATAGATACACGCCGTCGTCAGTCACATCCATATCCTGAAGCGACCCTTTATCTGCGGGCAGGACGAGTTCCAGCGGCACACCATCCATACGACGCATCTTGCCTGATGCAGCAACCAGCCATAAGTGGTGCTTGGAATCGACAAAGAGGTCCTGCGCTGGACCATCCGCGCCCCTCGTCGCCAATACGCTGTCAATATCTTCGATGTATGAGAAGTGCCTCAAATCGAAACACTGAACATGCTGAAAATCTTTCACCCACAACAAATTACAGCCATCGACATACACATGATATGCACCGTAATACGCAGGCAGTTCCTTTCTCACGCCATTGGCCGGTGAGATGTAACGGAAACGTGAGCCGTCGTAGATATTTATACTTTTGCGAGTGGTTATGGCCATTCTGTTGTCGGGCAACTGCAAGATGTGCTGCACGCTGTTATCATTCAATCCGTCCTGCATGTCAATGCGGCGAAACAATTGACGGTCCCACTGGGCATAGTTCGGCAGACAGAACAGCAACAATGACAACAAGCATAGGAGTGTTCGTGATGCTTTCCGGCGCGAAAGTCCTTGCGTTTGCGGCTCATCGGCAGTGTCTCCACCCTGCTGCGAGGGGACAGATGGCAAAGGCCGAGAGGAGGACGCAGCAAGTGGTTGGTGGATGAAAGGGAGAAGCAGCACGGCCAACACTGGAAGCAATCCACACAGTGTGTTCATTATATAGAAACTGCGAAAGCCCATCTGCTGGACAAGACAACCGCTGACAGCCATAGGCACAAACACACACAAAGCCACGATGGGGACACGCAGACCCACGGAAGCGGGGAGGCCGAGGAAGGAGAGGAGGCGGTGCATGCCGTAGCCGAACATGAACTGAGCCATGAAGGTACACAACGCCAGTTGCCATAGCATGCGGGGCGGGAACCACGTCATGAAGCAGTAGACGGAGGGGGAGAGGAGAAGGGGCAGAAAGCGTAGCAGCATGCGGCCATCGACGGATGTGAGCAGGGAACTGCCCTTGGGCAGGGCGTATTGCGAATAGCGGACCTTATGACGGCCCACCGTCTTCCGGCTCATGCGGCGACGCACCAGGATGCGACTCAGCACAATGCCCATACTGAAGGCCAAGGCTCCCACCACGCCGTGCACAAAGCCCACTTCCTGCAGACTTCGGGACAATCCGCCCTTCTCGACTGGAGCCAACAGGAAAAGTACGCGGGTGTGGAACATCAGGGCTTGAGGAAGGAAGAAGAGAAAGAGAAGGAAGGTGATGGAGGGAGACAGTGCTACACCCATAGAGGGGGCGTGACGGACGGCGTGGAGAGCTTTCTTCACGTCTCTCGCCTTCTTGTCGGCACGTCCCTTGACATAGTGCCCAAGACCTGCCAACAAGTGCCAGACAAAGAACAGACCCATGATGCCTGCCAGAATGACGCAAGCCGTAGTCCACCCCACATAGATGCTGCGCGAAAGAACCTGCAGCGTGCCCACAAGAATGATGAGCATGCCATAGGTAGCTACGACCATACCTTGCGACACGAAGAGGCGGGGCACATCGTAGAAGAGACGGAGGCTGGGGCGTAGACCGTCATGATAATAGTTGTCGGCTGCCACCTCATGCCATGCCGTGGCAAGGCTGAGCAGGAAGAACTGGCAGAAGAGAGCCTGTCCGCCTCCGCCACCCACATCGAAGAGGCGAAACAGCGGGGAGTTGGGACTGAGCGAAGAGGATAGCAAGAGCAGCAGGAGCACGATGACAAGTTCGCTGCACAGCAGACTGAGACGCTGACGTCTCAACAAGATGGGCAGGTCGACCCGGCCGTTAGCTGCAATAGACAGCGACTTACGGTCGGCACGCTGCATGACACCCTTGAGCACCCACGGCAAAGACAACAACGCCGAGTAGCAAGTACTCAGCGCTGGTGACGTGCCCGTCTGGATGAACAGCAGAAGGGACACGAAGGTGACTAGGGCGGCAGGAATCTCCTGCGCACCAAAGTATGACAACAGGGGTCGCAAAACGATATTAGTAACTGCGGGCAATGAGCACACGGCACTTAGCGGGCTTGCCGCTTACCATGTCTACGCCGGGGGTCTGCTCTACGTTGAAAGGCACGCAACGGATGGTGGCCTGAGTATCCTCCTTGATCTTTGCCTCGGTCTCGGCAGTGCCGTCCCAGTGGCAGAGGAAGAAGCCGCCGTCCTTGACACGCTCCTTGAAATCCTCGTAGTTGTCGCACTCGTAGATATGCTCGTCGCGGAACTTGACTGCCTTCTGGAAGATGTTCTCCTGGATTTCGTCCAAGAGCTGCTTCACGTATTCGGCGATACCCTCAATCTGGCGACTCTCCTTCTCGAGCGTGTCACGACGCATCACCTCGATGGTGCCGTTCTCCAAGTCACGCGCACCGAGTACGAGACGTACGGGCACACCCTTCAGTTCGTAGTCGGCAAACTTGAAGCCGGGACGCTTGTTGTCGGCGTTGTCGTACTTCACGCTGATGCCCATCTGCTGCAACTGCTCGACGATGGGAGCCACTGCGGCATTGACAGCCTCCATCTGCTCGGGCTTGCCGCCAATAGGAATGATGACTACCTGAATGGGAGCCAATGCGGGAGGCAGTACCAGACCGTTGTCGTCGGAGTGAGTCATGATGAGGGCACCCATCAGACGGGTGCTGACGCCCCAAGAGGTGGCCCAAGCATACTCGGGCTTATTCTCCTTGTTGAGGAACTGAACGTCGAATGCCTTACCGAAGTTCTGACCGAGGAAGTGGCTGGTACCGCTCTGCAATGCCTTACCATCCTGCATCATGGCCTCGATGGTATAGGTGTCGAGGGCACCGGCGAAACGCTCGGTCTCGCTCTTCACGCCCTGCACAACGGGCACTGCCATGTACTTCTCGGCAAAGTTGGCATACACCTTCAGCATCTGCTGTGCGCGCTCCTCAGCCTCTTCGCGGGTGGCATGAGCCGTATGACCTTCCTGCCACAGGAACTCGCTGGTACGCAGGAACAGACGGGTACGCATCTCCCAACGCATCACGTTGCACCACTGGTTGCACAGCAGGGGCAGATCGCGATAGGAGTGGATCCAGTTCTTATAGGTGTTCCAGATGATGGTCTCCGAGGTGGGACGGATGATGAGCTCCTCCTCCAGCTTGGCGCTGGGGTCAACCACCACGCCGTCGTGTGTCTCGTTGGTCTTCAGGCGGTAGTGTGTCACCACGGCACACTCCTTGGCGAAGCCCTCTACGTGCTCGGCCTCCTTGCTCAGGAACGACTTGGGGATGAGCAGGGGGAAGTAGGCATTCTGCACGCCCGTAGCCTTGAACATGTCATCGAGGATGCGCTGCATCTTCTCCCATATTGCATAGCCATAAGGCTTTATGACCATACATCCACGCACATCGCTCTGCTCGGCGAGGTCGGCCTTAACGACCAGTTCGTTATACCACTTAGAGTAGTCTACACTTCTCTTTGTAAGAAAATCAAGTTCTTTTGCCATATCTTTATTTATTTTTTGCTATTACAGTAAGGGGATAGTCCTATTTTGCAAGGCTTTTCCCTAAAAACGCTGCAAAATTACTAAAAAAATATCAAAGGCGTGTAGTATATCGGAAAAAAGTTGTAACTTTGCCCTCGAATTTATCACCTTATTATATTATATACAAGGAGAACAAAAAGATAATCATATAATATTAATCATTTAACAAACAAGAAAATGAAAGGTTTAAAGTCTATTATCGCAGTTCTCTGCTTGAGCATTGGCGTAAGCAGCTGTAACTACACTCAGAAGGGTCTTGGTATTGGTGCTGCTGCAGGTACTGCTGCAGGTGCTGGTTTGGGTGCACTCGTAGGCAAGCTGACTGGTAACACCAAGATGGGTGCTATCATCGGTGCTGCTGCCGGTGCTGCTGTAGGTACCACCGCTGGTGGCTTGATTGGCCGCAAGATGGACAAGGCTGCTGCCGCTGCTGCTGCCGTAGCTAACGCTGAGGTTTCTACCATCACCGACAAGAACGGTCTCGAGGCTGTAAAGGTTACCTTCGACAACGGTATCCTCTTCCAGGTTGGCAAGGCTAACCTCCAGAGCGCTGCTCAGAGCGCACTGAAGCAGTTCGCCAACAACGTATTGAACGTATACACCGACTGTGACGTAGCTATCTGCGGTTATGCCAGCAGCGATGGTAGCGAGGCTACCAACCTGACTCTGAGCCAGAACCGCGCTAACGCTGTGAAGGCTTATCTGACTGGCACTTGCGGCGTAAGCAACGCACAGATCAAGGGCGCTACCGGTTACGGCGAGAACCCCGAGTACCTCATCTATGATGCCAACGGCAAGGAGGATATGAAGGCCAGCCGTCGTGTAGAGGTTTATCTCTATGCTAGCCAGGCTATGATCGAGGCTGCTAACAACGGTACTCTGAAGTAATCTCAAACCAGATTACATATCTCAGACTTAACTTAGTGATGATTAAATAATAAGTTGGTACGATTTTGCTTTAGATTATTGAGATATTTTGGAGATGTTTTAATGGAGCGATGCGGGCATCGTGACTGAGAAACAGCTTCAAAATAGCCAATAAGATAAAGTAAAGGCGTGCCAAGTTATAAAACATTTTATACCAAGTTATTTTTTAATCATCACTTAAGCTGATTCTTGATGAAGAAGCTAGGTAAGATACTATTATGGATTGTGCTTCTATTCTTCGGAAGCACAATCCTAATTGTTTTGTTATACCGCTTCATGCCGGTATACTACACACCGCTCATGGGCATCCGCGCCATGGAGCACGACGAGAATTTCGAAGAACCCCGATGCAGCCACAACTGGGTGCCGCTGGACAGCATCAGCCCCTACATGGCCATCGCCGTCATTGCCAGCGAGGATCAGGACTTCACCCAGCACAGCGGCTTCGACTGGGACGCCATCGAACAGGCACGTAAAGAGGCCGAGCAAGGCAAGCGACGCAGAGGGGCGAGCACCATCAGCCAGCAGACGGCCAAGAACGCATTCCTATGGCCCAACTCCACTTGGACCCGAAAGGGCTTCGAGGCTTACTTCACCGTACTCATCGAGTTTATGTGGGGTAAGGAGCGTATCATGGAGGTATACCTGAACTCCATCGAGATGGGCGACGGCATCTATGGCGTTGACGCTGTGGCACAGGAACACTTCGGACGAAGGGCATGGACGCTGACACGCGAGCAATGCGCACTCATCGCCGCCACACTGCCCAACCCGCGCAAGTACAGCAGCAAGCACCCGTCTTCCTATATGCGTAAACGCCAGAAGCAGATACTGAAACAGATGAAGAACGTGGAGCATTACTGGCGAGAACTGAGGGAGGGCGACTCATGAAATTCACTTCTTCCCTTATCATATTCAGCCTCTCACTGTTCCTTTCCTGCCAACACATCTCGGCAGAAAAGGGAGCGGGAAACGCATCTGGCGACACGCTAGAAGCTGGCGACACGGCAACACGTGCCGACAACAACATGCCGACGGCGGGCGAGGAGTTGACGATTGACCTGTCGGAAGTTACCTACTCGAAAGAGGACAGCGCACATGTGGAGCTGCTGTTGCGGAAGGGATTGCAGGAGAAGGGCGACACACCCCTCACCCTCTTCTATGCCAACCAGCTTATGAGCATCCCGTATGTCAGCGCCACACTCGAAGTGAACCCCGAGGAGCATCTCGCCATCAACCTCACACAGTTGGACTGCACCACGCTCATCGAGAACGTGATGGCTTTCTGCCTTGCCACGCAGCACCAGAGTACCCGCTTCGAGGACTTCTGCCATTGGCTGCAGCAGATACGCTATCGCGACGGCAGACTGGACGGCTACGCCTCGCGAAACCATTACTTCACACAGTGGGTGAACAGCAACACCCGAATGGGACTGGTGCAAGAGATTCAGGGCGATGAGGCCGACAACCATGCTCCTTTCACCGCCAGCAAGACTGTCGACCTGCATTTCATGACATCCAATACCGACAAATACCCATTGCTCAAAAAGGAGAAACAGCAGGGACTGAGCAAAGAGCCAACCTCACAGACATCGCTCGTCCGCCAGTACGAACAAGAAGCCAGCGGCAAGCTGATACGCTACATTCCCAAGTCGATACTCAACAAAGGAAAGGACGTGCTGGGAAGTGTTCACGACGGCGACATACTGGCTTTGGTCACAAACAAAGACGGTCTTGACGTCACCCACCTGGGACTGGCCGTCTGGGGCAAGGATGGCAAACTGCACCTGCTCAACGCCAGCAGCATCTACCACAAAGTGCTCCTCGACCCCACCCCACTCCACGACTACATGGCCAAGCGCACCTACCTCGTTGGCATAAGAGTCGTCAGACCGAAGTTTCAATAACCTCAAAAACTCTTTGGTTTAGTGAATAGTGACCTTTCACAGACGTGTGAAAGGAGTGAAAAATACCTAATACTGATAATTTATTAACTTAAGTTTCCCATCTTAACGATTATTTTCTAAAACATTAATTTCCACAAATTTAACATTAATTTTTCATTAATTATATTTGTCTTTGTATATGCTTTAAGAAAAAATTAATGGTTAATTAATGTCTAATTAATGGGAATTAATGTTGA
>JAGHUS010000202.1 GCA_018064685.1 Bacteroidales bacterium
GCCATTGCAGAGCGGAACGAGCGAACGAGGTGATTGGCGTTCGCAGGACGTGCTAATCGAATCGATGGAGCAGCGAGAGCAAAGTCAAGCTCGCTTGAACTTTGCCGAGTCGCGACAGAGAAAGACCGTAGGTCAATCAACGGAACAGGTGCAGTACCCCGACCGATTCCTGCTCCACCTGAGCGGCAGCGCGGTGGATCAGTTGCAGGGTATCAGCGAGGGCGACATTGTGGAGGCTATGTGGTCGAGCAATGTGCGTTCGTTCACTCGCAAGGACGGTTCGGGCGAGACCTACATGCAGGAGCACCGCTGCTGGAAGATTACAAAAATCGACAATCAACCATTCTAAGTTAAACCATTGAGTTTTGAGGCGAGAAGGATGTTCTCGAGTAAATGGCCAAAGATTTCAAGCTCCACGACTCGCAAAACAAGACTCAACACAATGAAGAAGATTATTATTGAGGTGCGTGATGATGCACCTATGGGCAAGTGCCTGGAAGGAACTGTTAAGTTGGTTAGTGATACACATGCCATTTTCCGTGAGCATAAGCGCAGCATGGCAACGAGAACCACCAAGAAGCGTGTGTATAAGAAGCTTGTGCATGGGCGCATCAGTGCCAGCGACGATGATGTGCGCTTGACGCTCTGCATCGACCGCCATGAAACACGCATTGACGACGAGACGCTCACGCAGGTGCTGGAGTTCGATTGCTCGGAGGCTTGCAGTACTACCGAGATTTGGGAGGAAGCGGGAGGTCCGCTTCACGATACGCTTCGCTACGATGACCGTAAGCGTGTGAATCCTTGGAACAAATAGTAGATTGTAAATGGTCAAATTGTAAATGACATTATGAGTTGTTACGTTATTTATTATAAGGATGGCGCGAAGATGATGCGCCAGATAAAGAGCCGCGAGGAGTATGTGGCTCTGCGAAATACGACTGCCCAGAAGGAAACGGTAGATGCCGTACGCAAGGGCAAGTCGCTGATGAAGAGACGCTTGTTGCAATTCAATTATTCGTGTGTTCCAGGCGAGGATATGAGATTGAAGGGTTGTACTACGCCATCGGATACCGCGGGCATGGATGTTGACCTTCATCGCAATGATTACTCAACGGATGAAGATTACCAGAAGGCTCTCGCTGCCATTCCTGAAAAGGTCTTGGCTAAGAAGGATGATTTGGGTTTGCTGATGCTGGAGCGTTCTGCAACTAAGGGGTATCATCTGGTGTTCCGCAGAAAGCCTGAGTTGACGCAAGAGGGTAACCTGCGTTGGGCAAGCGATCTGCTGGGAGTGGAGTATGATGCTGGTGCAAAGGACATCACGAGGGTGTTCTTTAGTACAACGGCTGATGCGAATGACCTCCTGTATCTTGATGATGCACTCTTTGAGAACGCCGCTGCAATCCAAAACCCTGAAAGGGTGACAGATCACAGCACAGGGTGTAAGCCCTGTGTCAATGGAACGTCCACCCCACAAAAGAGCGCCGAAGGTGCGACAGAATTTCATAATGAAACTATGCCGCCCTTACAGGGCTCTGGGAATGCCGGGAACGCTGAGAATGATAGCGCTAACGCACTATCCTCTGCTATGCCGTCCTTTCAGGACTCTTTCAACGGCATCCCTTACCCTTTGATCATCTCCCACCTCGAAACCCTCCTTGGCGGTAAACCCGAGCATGGTGCAAGGAACAACCACATTTTTGCCATGGCGTGCAACCTCCGCTACATCTGCAACCACGATGCCGATTGGGTGATAAGCATCTGTCCTACATACGGCGAGAGTCGGGAGAAGGCTTCGGCAACGATCCGCTCGGCCTGCAACCGTGCGCAGAGCATCACGATGAGCGACACCATGAAGAGGGCTCTGGCAATGGCGAGTGCCGAGTATCAGCTTTCGCACCGTTCGCAATCGGACGAGAACGGTGACTACCGCATAGCGCAACCCAAGATGCCCGATGTGCTGCCCCTGTTCGTGAAGGATGCCATCGCACCCTTCCCTGACTATCAGCGTCCGGCGCTCGCCCTGGCTTGTTTCACTCCGTTGATGGCGTACTTCTCCGGCACACGTTTCCGCTACATCGACAACACGTGGATGGAACCATCTTCGATGTTCGTGCTGGCAGGTGGAGCCGGTAAGGGCAAGGGTGGTCACAAGATTCTTGTAGATGCCATCACCCGACTGATGAAGGAGCAGGACGAGGAGAACAAGTTGCGCGACGAAGAGTGGAAGAAGGCCGACAAGGAGACTGCCGATAACCGTAAACATAAGGCGCGACCAGACGACATCTGCTACCAGAAGCTCTGCGGTGACGTGACCACATCGGCACTCACCCAGCGTCAGGGCGACTGTCATCGTGCCGGCGGCAAGTTCATCTATTCCTACTTCTCGGAGGCGAGTATGCTGAAGGGGGTGGCAAGCGACCTTGCGATGCTTGTGAAGATTGCGTACGACTGCGATGAACGAGGTGCGGCAAGGTCTTCTTCGAAGGGTGAGAGCGGCGAGTATCCGTTGCGCTGGAACTTCTCCGTGTCGTGCAACAAGACAGTGCTGCACAAGACGTTCAATTTCAGCGAGACGCTCCACGACGGCACGCTCCAACGACTTACCTTTGCCGTTCTGCCAGAGCGCAAACCCGAGGCAGGAGCACGTGGTCGCGACCTTGTGCCACGCTATAAGGATCACGATGAGGAGTATGACCGCCGTATGCGCATGTATGCCGAGAAGGTGCAGAAGGTGAAGGGTGACTTTGATTCGCCTGCTGAATTGGAGGAACTCTCGCTCTGCCGTTGCGATGACAAGTACGACATCTATCAGAACGCTGACGATCAGTTCTTTGAGGATTACGGCAACCGCACAATCGCCATTGCCCACAAGATTGGTTTCACGCTCTGGGTGCTGAACGATATGGAGTGGTCGCCCGTGATAGACGAGTTCGTGACATGGGCATTCTGGTACATGATGTGGGCCAAGTGCGTCCTGCTGCGCGAGTCGTTCTACGCCACGCTCGAAGGCAAGGGTTTCGACACCAACGGTAACCCCGGGCCTCGCAATATGCTCACCCAGCTCAAGAACCGTTTCGCCATAGCCGACCTCATCCAGCTGCGCCGCTCGGAGCAAAAGAGCATCGACGAAGAGGATGTGCGCCACCAGATAGCCGTATGGCTGAACCGAGGCCACATCAAGGAAGTGGAGATGGATGTGTATGAGAAGGTGAATTTTCGTACCCCCCTCTAACTCCCCGAGGGGAGGACTTGTATCTCAATCTCAAATCTCAATTAGAAAATGTTATGAAAAGAAATGATCATCAAGGAGAACTGCGCATTTATTTGCGCCGCATCCGAATAAAGGATAAGACATGTGACGGAAGCCTTTATGCTGAGGACGGAACCCGAATCTGCGACACTGCCGAAGCCACTCCCTACATGCTGGAGCCAGGCGAATACACCCTTGCATCCAAGTCTCGCCTGATACAGAAAGGCAACGGTGTCTATGCCCTCCGCACACCCACCATCTATGTCGGCACCTACCTCGTGCCTGGAGTAGTTAAGTGCAGCGCCCAAGCCTACGACCGCCTCTACCAGCGCATCAAGAAAGCCCGACAACGAGGCAGAAAAGTCGTGCTCGTGGTAGAAAATGATTAACAAAGTACCAACATTCTTCTCTCTTATTAGCTCATATTTGCCGTCTGCTCTTGGTAAATATGAGCTTTTTCTTTTGGATCATGGGGCCTGACCCCATGATCCAGGTGACTATCTTCCTACATGGAAAAAAAAGTGGGGACTGACCTGTTCTGGTTAGGTCAGCCCCCATTTATGGGTTGGCACGTTTGTGCCGGTACTGTGCGCTGGATATTGGATGCTTAGATCAATGGCATTCCTGCTTCTCGGCATTCTTTGCGCATCTGCTCGGGCCAAATGCTGCTTTGTGTCTCGCCGATGTGTGCTTTGTGCAGCAGTACCATGCAGAGGCGGCTTTGACCTATACCGCCACCAATAGATAGGGGCAGCTGGTCGTTGAGCAGGCGTGAGTGGAAGTAGAGCTCTTTTCTTTCCTGCTTGCCTTGTATCTCGAGCTGGCGCAGCAGTGCTGCCTTGTCTACACGAATACCCATAGACGAGAGTTCGATGGCACGGTTCAGGACGGGATACCAGATAAGAAGGTCGCCGTTCAAGCCCTTGAATCCATCTTCGTTCTCGGTAGACCAGTCGTCGTAGTCGGGTGCACGCAAGTCGTGCTCCTTGCCATCGCCCAGTTTGCCGCCGATACCCATGATGAATACGGCACCATACTTCTTGCAGATGGCGTCTTCGCGTTCCTTGGGTGTCATGTCGGGATACATCTTCATCAGCTCTTCTGAGTGGATGAAGAATACGTCCTCGGGCAGGAAGTGCTCGAGCTTGGGGTAGGTCTCGCAGATGTGGAACTCTGTGCGCAGGATGGCGCTGTATATCTTGTTCACGATCTTCTTGAGGAAAGCGATATTACGCTGCTCTGCTGTCATGGTGCGCTCCCAGTCCCACTGGTCGACATAGAGGGAGTGGATGTTGTCCAGCTCCTCGTCGGCACGTATGGCATTCATGTCGGTGATGATTCCGAATCCGGGTTCCACCTCGTATTCTGCCAGTGTGAGTCTCTTCCACTTGGCCAGTGAGTGTACCACCTCGGCAGTAGCTTCGTTCATGTCCTTGATGGGGAAGGACACGGGGCGCTCAATGCCGTTGAGGTCGTCGTTGATGCCGAGACCGCGCAATACGAATAGGGGAGCGGTGACGCGGCGAAGGCGCAATTCGGTGCTCAGACTTGCTAAAAAGAAATCCTTTACACGCTTGATGGCCAATTCAGTTTCCTTCAGATTCAAAACGGCCTTATAGTCGCTTGGTTTTAACAAATTGCTCATGATTATATTGTTTTTTGTTTATTCTTGCGTTGCAAAGTTAACCAATATTTATTAAATTGTCAATGTTTTGGCTTTATATTTTATCATTTTGTTATCTTTTTTGTGTGTTTTGGTGTCGTTTCGTGTATTTTTCTGCATCATTTTTTGTGTGTTATGTGTGTTGTTTCGTGTTTTTTTTGTATCTTTGCATTTGAATTTGGCCCCGTAGCTCAGTTGTATAGAGCAACAGATTCCGGTTCTGTGTGTCGCGGGTTAGAGTCCCGCCGGGGTCACTATTTCTTTTTATTGCTATCTGGATTGCAGGATGGCTGAGTGTTTCTTCAAATTTATTATACAAGTATCGCATGTTGCCTATCGGCAAGAAATCTTAGCCCTGTCGGGGAAATATTTGGCCCTATCGGGGAAATCTTAGTTATGGAAATATTTCCTAAAAAGAGATTTCCAGCGAAAGCAACAAGATTTCCGGCTTTAGCCGCCTAGATTTGACTTTCCCTTCGGCCGTCGAGCTGAACCTTCTCGCGCAGCGACAAGATAATCAATCTGATCATTACAAGCGAAAGTTGAATTTTTTATTTAATTAAATAAGGTGAATTAAACCTTTTTAATACTATGTGGTCAAAATG
>JAGHUS010000032.1 GCA_018064685.1 Bacteroidales bacterium
TAGTGGAAGACTAGTGGATGTGAAAAGGGGGTCTTCCACTAACAGAACATACAGTGTTACAGTGTGATAGACCGTATTAGTGGAAGAGTGCAGGTGAAAAAACAATTCGACCTGTACACATGGAGCCAAAATGGGGGATTACCCAAGGCAAAAGTGTCTACATTTTGGCCGTCGCCAAAAGTCGCGAGGTGGAATAGAAAATCATAAAGCCCCGCCCTGAAGGGAGGGCGGGGCAGGGGTGGGTCAGAACCTTATCATCAGTTCGGCTACGAGCTTGTCCTGCTCGCTCTCCTTGGGTGTGCCTGCGTGCGGGTACCAGTACTTCTCGTAGTTGAGGCGGATGTCGGTGGGGAAGAACTTGTTGCGGACGGTGAAGGTGAGGCCGGCGGTGAGGCGGTGGCGCTGGGCGTCGCTCTGCAGAAGGGTGTGGGTGTTGCTGTCAAAGCCTTTCTTGCCATCGCTGTGGTTGTCCATGTAGTCGTAGCGGAGCAGGTAGCTGATGCGCTGCAGGAACCCTTTGTCGGCCTTGAGCTGCTGGCGGTAGATGGCCATGGCATTGATGGCATTGCAGTCGTCGAAGGCATTGTGGGCGTAGAACTTACGCAGGAACTCGGCTTCGAGATGAAGCGCCTTGAACTCGTAGTAGGCACCGAAGTCCATCGAGGTGTAGGAGGCCTCGCGACCCGCTATGAGCTGGTGCTGCACGCTGGGGATGATGCCCACCTTGCCCATGGCGGGCTGGGAGTAGATGAACTGTGCTCGTGCCGAGTAGGCGGGCGAGGAGAACCATGCCGTCTTCTGGTTGTCGAGGTTCGAACCGTTGTATACTCCCGCATCGAGATGCATCTCCAGCTGTCCGCCGTTCGTACATGCCAGGTGCGGATCGTAGCCCACGGCGGCACCCACGTCGCGCATGTCGCCCACCTGCTTGGCTATGAACGAGCGGTTGGCAAAGTACTGGGCCGAGGGGTTGCGGTGGGCGTCGATGCTGAAGGGCATACGCTGCTGTCCGAGTGTGATGCGTAAGCCGTGCTTCGGCTCCTCCGAGGGCGAGGGGTTCTTGCCGAGAGGCACTTCTATTCGCACCCACGCATCCTTCATCTTGATGGCCGACTCGTCGCAGAGGTCCACTTCGAGCTTGTAGGACGAGCGGAAGGGCAACTTGCCCTCGGCCGACAGACGGGCGTTGCGCACCTCGAAACGACTGGCGTCGAGGTCGGGCTGATACTCGTACTTGCCACGCAGAATGCCATGAAACTGAGGCATATAGCTCTTGCTCTCGTTCTGTTCGGCGAGCTTCTGCTCGAGGGCTGTCAGGCGGTCTTCGACGCTGTGTGCGTGCATGGATTGCCCCGTCAGCATGACAAGGAGGCTGAAGAGCATGGCGGGTCTCAG
The DNA here is from genome assembly GCA_018064685.1 of Bacteroidales bacterium. GTDB lineage: Bacteria > Bacteroidota > Bacteroidia > Bacteroidales > Bacteroidaceae > Physcousia. The sequence goes on from JAGHUS010000032.1 coordinate 1,396, forward strand.
CATGCTGCCGTGGTGACGTTGGGTGGTGATGTCTCTGCTGTGAGAGTACGTGGTGAGTGTGTCTTTTGGCTGACGACTTGTCAGGTGGATGTTTGTTGCTTGGTTCATATTGCTTTGTCAAAGCTATGGTTCTCTTTGACGCTGCAAAATTACAGAATGCGTGTTACAAAGGTGTTACAAGGGCACTACGAAATGGTGAACTTAATGGTCAGACCCCCGCCCGTGGTGTGCTGGGCAGTGGCATTGCCTCCGTGCACGGCCACCACGTTGCGCACGATGGCCAGTCCCAGTCCCGTTCCGCCCAGCTTGCGCGATCTGCCTTTGTCTACACGATAGAAACGCTCGAAGAGGTGGGGCAGATGCTCGGTGGGCACGCCCGGACCGTTGTCGCTCACCGTGAACTCGCCCTGGCTGTAGCTGATGGACAGGCATGTGGCACCTGTGGCATAGGCTATGGTGTTGTCGGCCAGATTGCGGAAGACGCCATAGAAGGAGCTCTCGGGCTCGCTGAGCGGCGAACGGACGATGATGCTCTCGGGCAGACTGAGCTTCACCTCGATGCCCTTCTCCTGCAGCTGCAATGACGTGTCGTCCAAGACGTTATGTATGATGGGAACCAGGTCTACCTTCATCTCGCTGTTGCCCGTGGCTGTGGCCTTTGTGTTCACCTCCTCCAGCTTGGTCAGCTGTGCCATGTCCAGCAGCAGCTTGTTCATTCGCTCGCTCTGCGCATAGCATCGCTGCAGGAAGTGCTGCCGCTGCTGGGGCGCCATGTCGGGGTGGTCCAGTATGCTCTCCAGATAGCCGTGTATGCTGGCGGCGGGTGTCTTCAGTTCGTGGGCAGCGTTCTGCGTCAGCTGCCGCTTGATGCGCGCCTTGTCCTCCTCGGAGTGGCGCAGCTTCCAGTACAGCGTGATGATGGTGTGCGATATCTCGCCCAGTTCGTCGTCGGGCAGGCGCCGTTCCAGTTCGTGATCCAGCTCCTTGCCCGTCTCGGCCTTCACGGCAAACTGCCGCAGGTAGCCTATGTGGCGACTGATGCGTGATGTGTTGTAGTAGAGAGCCAGGCCGAGCAGTATGGTCAGTGCCACGGCAAAATAGATGTAGGTGTTGTCGGCCTTGAGCGATTCGGTGAGCTCGGCCGAGTAGGGCACGGCGGTGCGGATGATGATGTCCTGCCGGTGTTGCGGGTGGCGGAAGAGGGTGGCCGAGTAGAAGTACGTCTCGTGGGTGGACTGGCTGGTGCGCTTGATGTCGTATCCGCTGCCCTTCTGCAAGGCCTCCTGCACCTCCAATCGTTTCAGGTGGTTGGGCAGCGAGTCGACGTTGTCGTAGTCGTTGTCCTGCAGCACGCGTCCGTCGGAATTGATGACCGACACGCGCATCTGCTGCATGTTATGGCTTTGCGTGTAGGCCGCAAAGAGACTGTCGTTCTGCACTCCGTCCTCGCCCAGCGTGTGCATCATCTCGTAGTTGTACATCTGCAGTCGGGCGTGCAGGATGTCTATCTTGTAGTCCTTCTCGCGCTGGTACTGGTACACGCTGAAGCAGACGGCAAAGAGCAGGAAGATGCCGCCGATGCTGAGGAAGAGATTCTTCTGGAACGACTTACTTTTCAAAGCAGTAGCCATAGCCTATACGTGTCTTTATCTGTTTGCCATACTGGCCTATCTTCTTGCGCAGACGTGTGATGTTGACGTCGACCGTGCGGCCCAGGACGAAGACGTCCTGCGGCCAGCATCGCGACAGCAGTTCGTCGCGCGAGAAGACGCGGTTGGGGTGTTGCAGCAGCAGGGTCAGCAGCTCGAACTCCAGCTTGGTGAGTGCCAGCTCGGTGCCGTCCAGCGTGCAAGTCTTGGCATCGAGGTTCATCCTGATGCCTTCGTAGCAGAGGCTGTTGTCCGTCTCGGCATTGTCAGCCTCGTCGTGTGGCGTAAGGGCAGTGGATGTTCGGCGCAGCACCGCCTTCACCCTGGCCTTTACCTCCTTCATACTCAGCGGTTTGGCCATGTAGTCGTCAGCACCGATGTTCAGTCCCTTCACCACCTCGTCCTCGCCGTCGAGGGCGGTGATGAAGATGATGGGAATGCTTGCCGTAGAGGTGTTCTCCTTCAGTCGGCGTGCCATCTGGAAGCCCGACATCTCGCCCATCATCACGTCCAGCAGAATGAGGTTGGGCAGGTGTCCGTCGCCGTCCAGTGTGTGGCGTATCAGCAGCAGTGCCTCTTCGGCCGAGGCTGCTGTCTGCACCTCGTAGCCCTCGGCCTCGAGGTTGTATTGCAGTATCTCGCACAGATCCTGCTCGTCGTCAACGATAAGTATCTTCATCTTTTTCCGGTTATGCGGTTATGCGGTTGTTCGGTTATGCGGTTCTACGGTTCTACGGTTTTACGGTAGTTACATTACGCTCAACATGTTTAGAGTGTAATGTTTAGAGTAACTGAACGTATGCGAATCTCCGCTGCAAAGATACATATTTTCCGTGAAAGTGACAACGACGGGCGTGTTACGATGTTGTGACATTAGCGTCGGGTTAACCCTAACTTTACTCTAGCTTCAGCTTCTTTCCGCTCTTGCCCATCACGAGCAGGGTGCGGAGGGTGCGGGTGCCGGTGATGCGGGCGGTGAGGTTCACCACCGTGCTTTGCTTCGTCTCGGGGTGCAGGTTGGTGCAGTCCACACGCTCCATGCCGTCCCATCCCTCGAGCATCACCGTGGCCAGCTGGTACTGACCGTTGTCGATGATCATCGCCTTGGTGCCGTCCTTCAGTGTCTCTTCGCGGCATGTGATGGGCTTGTCGTACTGGGGCAGGGCGTAGAAGCCCATGCGCAGTGTGCGGGGCTCGGAGCATGTCACCTCGTCGATGCGTAGCACACCGTTGGCGGTGGGGCGCTCCTTCATGTCGATGGTCACAGCCTTGTCCTTCTCGAAGGCTGCTGTGCGGTGGAAGTATCCGTCGGCACAGAGGCCCGTGCCCTTGTACGTCTCGATGGGGTGCCATGCCTCGTCGGCACCCTTGGCCACATAGCTCATGGCCACCTCGCCGTTCGCACCGTCGGCCTGCCAGATGAGCGATGAGTTATAAGCCAGGCGGTTGTAGCTCTCCAGTCCGTAGTAGAAACCGTTGTTGCGGACGAAGACATTGCGGAACTCGCTCATTCCCAGCTCGGGATAGTTGGTGGTGAGCGTCTTGGGTGCGGGAGCGAAGATGTTGTGAGGCTGTCCCTTCGCCATCGTCTTCCATGCACCTTCGGTCTCCTGGGCGGTCCAGAAGGGATTGTCGGCGGGCATGTACAGAGCCAGGAAGAGCTTGGCCATCCAGAACACGCTGCCACGGCAGCTGTAGTGCTGCAGACAGGGCTCGAAGTGACCGTAGAAACCGAGGTTGGGCAGACCGTCCTCGGCCAGGAAGTCGGGGTGCTGCAGGAACTGCAACAGGGCTCCCGAGCAGATGCGGCGCATCCAGCCGTAGTCGATGGTGTTGTCCTTGAGCAGTCCCGTCAGGGCCAGCGGTATGGCGGCACCCATTCGGTAGGTGATGCTGCGTCCCCACATCTGCATCTTGCCATCGCGACCGAACATATAGGGGTACTGGCTGGGTATATCGCGCAGGCGCTTCATGAACAGGGCTGCCTCTGCGGGGTAGTATTTCTTGCCGAAGCTCTCGGCCCACAGCGGACCGTACATCTGGAAGGCCCACATGCTGTAGTAGTCGAAGAGCGGTGCATCGTGATACCAGCCGTCGCCCACATAGGCGTCGAGGTTCTTGTGCAGAAGCTCCTCCATATACGACATCTTCACCTCATAGCCCTGGCTGTGCAGGAAGCTGAGCAGGCACATGTTGAAGAAACGCCAGTTCATGTCGATGGTGCCACCCTCGGCATAGGTCTTGAACACCTCGGCCAGCTTGTCGCGAGTGTCCTGGGGTAGGGGAGTCCAGAACACCTCGGGAGCCATGAGCAGCGAGACGCTCAGTCCGCCCAGCTCCACCAGCTTCTGTCCACCGTGTCCACCACGCATGGGCGGCAGGTACACGGGACTCTTCTTGTCCAGGAACGACGCTATCTGGTAGCGGTAGTATTCGCCCACCTTGATGCCGTGCAGCGTCAGGTCGGGATTCTCCTTCAGCAGCGGACCGGCCAGGAACATGGTGCGGCACATAGCCTCCATGCGCGATGTGGGGATGCCCCCCTCGTCGCGCGGGTACGACTTACCCTCCTGCTTGGGCAGGTTCATGGGGTCTTCGATATTATTGACGTAGGCAAAAGCCCCATCCAGCAGATACTCCGCAGCCTGTTTCCAGTGTTCGCGTGTCATACCCGTATAGGGACTCAGTTTCTTGTCGGGGTTATTCACCTGAAACGTCTTGGCCTCTGCGCCCATCAGCATCAGCAGGGCTACAAGTGTAAGGAATAGTCTTTTCATATTTTGTTTTATGGTATTGTCAGAATTGTGAGTAAATCATTCATCCCCTGCCCGTTACTGCACCTTGGGGTAGGTGGCGGGGGTGTAGAGGTATCGGTGTGCAGTATTGCTGTAGTGTTGCTGCAGGAACAGAACCTGTCGCTTGGTGAACACGTGGCAGTTGGTCTGAATCGTTGCGTCCAAAGGTTTATCTTTTAACGTCTCTGCAATGGCATTCGTCCAATATGTAAAGGCATTGATGGCCTCGTTGAGGCTGAAATGATAGGCAAAGACCTCGTTGACACGCCCCGTAAGACCTTGCGCAACCAAAGAGTTCATAAGAGTTTGCTCAGAGGAAGAGTCGTCAAACTCTTGTTCTGGGTACAGAAGGAACCATAGTACTTCCTTCAGTGTCTGACTTTGCATCCAATATACATTATGGTCATACACAAAATCCTTCTTACCATTCACGAAGTCGTTGCCTTGCATCATAAGTGTAGAGAGCGGGAAGCCTGACTTACTTGCATCGAGCGTAGGAGTATGCGAGATAAGGCTCTCGTCGAAATAACAGCTGAACATGATACTGTTGTTGGTACCATCATTGCCATCTCCACGCTTTCCAACCGTTGCATGAACATCCGGATTGGCACCCGTACCAATGACCTCTCCACTGTGGTAGCAGGCCATTATCGTACCATTGTTGAAGCCTACGAGACCACCTATAGTACCCGTGCCAGTAACCTTTCCTACATGGGCGCAAGCAATGATAAAGCTTTGGTTTTCGCCTACGATACTACCACAATACTGGGCCTCTGGTTCTGCTGTCACATCACCTTCGATGAAGCATCCGCATATCAATCCAAGATTCTTGTGGGCAACGACACCGCAACCGTCTACACCCAGCACCTTGTCGAAGTTGATCTTGTCGACAACGGCAGTCTCACCGATACTGCCAAAGAACGGTTTTCCCTTGAGGTACAATATCTTGCGGTCTCCGCCCAGGAAGAATCCCTCGAACGGATGAGTCTCGTCACCGATGCCTGGCCACGTAATGTCTTGGGCCTTAAGGTCCTTTTGCAGGTAGATATCACTGTCGAGTTTCACATACTGCATGTTAAATGTGCGGCCGTTCTGTACCTCGTAGGCAAAGGACAGCAGCTGACGAGCCGTCTTGATGAGGTAGGGTTTGGTGACACTACCATCGTTGCCATAAATATCAACGACCTTATCACCATCTTTGTACAGCCAGGTGGCATCATCCTTGGTGGCTTTTGTATCTGTGGCAATAGTGACATCGGTGCGTTTGTCTGTATCCAGGAAGATGGAGATCTTCTGCAAGTCGCTTCGGTCAGGCGTCTCAACATTCTCCCAGTCGATGTACTCTGCACCGATGTACACAGGCTCACCCTCGTGGTTGAGCGACACCTTGATGGTGGTGGTGTAGCCGGGAAGGAAGTTGATGGTGACAGGGGCTCCGTTTTCGTCTTTCAGCACTGCCTGATAATTCTTCTCTTGAATCTCTGCTGGATTTAGGTACTTAGGATAGTGCACCTTATATTTAATACTGAAGTTCGTCTGCTTGCCAGGCACGATGAGCGAGTAGAACGTAAACACCTTTGCCTGACCGCTACCCTCGCCCTGTGGTCGGGGTTGCCATGTCTTGATGTCCACGGTTCCATCTTCAGGCCGTGTGCTATTGGCAACTCCCCAACCTGGGATTATTGTACCATCTGTCATGGTGTATGCCGCATCGGTAATGGCATTGTGCCAGGTGTACTTATAGGGCTGGTTGAGCACAACGAGGTTGTCTATCGTTGTCTTCACGTCCTCGGCATACGCACTTGGCGAAAAGCCCTGGATGTCGATGATGACACGCAGTGAGGCAAGTGCATGGCGATAGTGCAATGTGGTGGTAAGACCTCCCGGGTCGGCATACATCTGGGTGGAGTGGGTGAGGAGCAAGTCCTCATTCTTCAGCTTCGTACCCTTCTTGTCAATCTTCTGACCCGTTGGCTGTTTGTCTGCATCGAGGATATCTTCCATTTCGGTGTCAATAGCCGAGAAATCAACAATCTTCTTTTCGCCTTCAGGAGTGGTCTCTGTTTTGTAAGAGAACTGACCGGAATAGATATTTTCGGTATTTACCCACTTACCATTGGTTTGTACTTCTGATGGAGTTCCCCAAGCCTGTGGTATGGCATATCCAATGAAGGTGTGTGGCGAAGCGTTGTCCGACCAGTAGATGCGGTCGGGCTGTTCGTCTGTTGGCATACCGTCACTATCGACGTTTCTGTCCCATGCCGAACCACTATAGTTGTAGTTCACACCTGCATATGAGAAGCCTGCAAGCGGTTTGCTAGTACGCTGCATCCTGGTCAGCACCATACGGTCGCCAGCCACAAACACGTCACGACCAATATAGTCATTGTTTGCCGAGGCACGTGTGGCTCGTGTGGCTGGGGTGCTGATGACAGCATCGATGCTTCTGAGCTCCAGGTTTGGGTCACCCGTGTGTGAGACAATTTCTGCCTCCTCCCTGCACGATGCCAGGAGCAGCAATATGGCGAAAAGAAACCCCCACCTGACCTCCCCGAGGGGAGGAAAATGGAATGGAGTTGTATGATTGTTCGTATATTGTTTTTTCATTATGATTGTGGTTTGTTCATTGTTACGTGATAGCGCACTCCTGACTCGAAGGCGCGGTCGGTCTGCTGCGGTTTTTTGCTATGGTCAGGTAGCGAAAGCGGAGCTGACCAGCGCTTCTCGCCCTGGCGCAGCCAGAGTGTTGGCGTAACATCGTTTGGCACGGTGTAAGGCGGAATGATGAGCGTAAAGGTGTTGGCATTCAGCTGGTGAGCGGTATAGATGCCAGTCTGCCCAACAGCTCCACCCGTGAAAGGTATCTGCACGAGATGCTTTGCCGTCTCGTCAGGCACTACGATGCCCAGCACCTTACCATTGTTCTCGTAACTACAATTACAACGCCAGTAGTCGCCATATTCGCGCTTCGACTTCATCTTTGCTACATAGTAGTTGCCGATGGCTACCTCCTGCTGGTCGATATCGGGCATATTCTCCAGCGTCAGCACCACTTCTGGGGCTTCTGCAGTGTTATCCAGTTCTGACGCGAATTGGCTGATATCAATCTGCAGTGCCGCCATCTTATGCTCGAAGCTCAGACGGACATGTGGAGAGCCAGTCTGCATATACTGCTGTGCCCAGAGCACATTGCTTGCCTTGTAGTTCTTGTCTGTACGCTGATCTGCCTTGAACACATTGCTGAAGGTGATGACTACCTTACTGCTCTCATAGCCCGAACCCGTGGTCGATGTGAGCACGTAGTGAATCTCCTCGGTCCATGTAGTGGCGGTGAAGACGTAGGGTGTGGCCTGTGGCATGATGATGGTGCTTGGGGCACCACTGGCATGAAAGTCGTTATCTATATCGAAGCCCAGTTTGTTGCCTACGGTTCCCCAGTTGGCATGGTTCGCTGACCACTGGAAGAGGCGCCAGTCGTCGTAGGAACTGCCCCAGGTACTCTCACCATATTCCGATGAAGGGGCGTAGGGAGCAATGACGCGAAGGCGGATAAGGTCGCCTTCCTCGAAGCTGTTGCCATCAATATTGGCGCGCGTCACGGCACCATTGCCACCCTCCTCCACAAACGGCACAATCTCCGTCTCGAAGGCAGTACCATCGATGGTGATAACCTGCTGATCCTGCATCTCCTCGATATCGGAGGCACATGCCCAGCACATCAGCGGCAACATTATATATATGTATTTCTTTATTTTCATTCTTTAATCGTCTAACCGTCTAACCGTCTAATCGTCTAACCGTCTAACCGTTTAATCGTTTAACCTTATAACCTCAAAACCTAATTAAACTGTTGCAGTACATTAATGTACTGAGATTCTAAGGGTTCATTCTTTTTCAGCAGAGGATACCGGTGTGAATATCCTGTCGTGGATTCATTCTCATAGTGCATCTTGCATCGGTTGGCATCATCCACCACAGTGCTGTTGTACATGAAGATGCCGAAGTTCATGGCGCGCCATGGTGCTGCGCCATAGATCTCCTTTCGTCGCTGAGGAGAAAGAGTCATCCACTCTGTCTTGTTGTCGGCCAGATAGTTGTTCTTGGCACACATGATGTGTGTAGGCACACCGCGTATGTACTGGATTCGATGGAAAGGTATGTCTTTCCCATCTGTACCTGTTACGGGCAGAACCTTGCTGTTAGTAAAACTGTAAGCTTTTGCCCCTGTCGACAATTCCGTGTCGTAATAGTTGCAAGACACACTGGTCCACCCCACAGAGTCGAGAGGCAGATTCTCGCGCAGACAGAAGATGAAGTTGTCTTCACTCAGCGGATTGTAGGCCGATGCCACATTGGCAAGAGCGGCTCCGCTGATGCCCGAGGCAGCCTGCATGCAGCCATACATCTCGAACTTGTCGGCATTATTGACCAATGGTGCAGTGCTGCTGCCCTGATGGAAACAACCCACGAACGAGCAGAAGCCACTGGTGGTGTTGGCCAGCGTGGCCTGTGTGGAGGGGGCTATGACAGAGCAACCCACGATGCGACCATTCTCCAACTTATTCGTCACGCTGAGCGGATGGGTGCTCTCCAGACAGAGGTTTGCCACTGTTCCGTCCTTGACGTATCCGAAGAGTGTCGAACCATCACCAAAGCGTGGCAGTGGCGTATCTGACTTGAATCCCATATAGACATTGCTAAGCAGATGGCCGTCGCCATCGAAATATCCCGAGAACGGATGATCTGCAGCATTGCCTATCGGTTCGAGCTTCCAGTCTTTCAGGTCGATGTCGGCAGTAAGTGTCACGGACAGGCGTCGGCGCACCTGCTCGTCGTAGAAGGTGTATGGGCCTTTCAGATAGTCCTCTTCGATAATAGCTGACTGGTCGGCAATGGATGGTGTATACTTATCATAGAAGATATAGCCAGCTTTCTCGAGAAGAGACTTATCCACCCAAAGAGTGTCAGGAGAGCCATCGCCATTCACGCCGATGCCAGCATACCAGCGCACGGTACGGCTGACCTCTTTTCGCTTATCTACAGGATCATAATTAATGACCACTTTCTTCTTGAGTTCCTCGTCATTATAGAGGCCAGAGGTATTGAAGTTGCCGTTGACCAGGTTGATGAGTTCCTGCAACTGGGTCGCATTGCCGATCTGGAACTTAGGCTCGTACTGGGTTCCGTTTTTTGTTCCAGCACAAGCAGTGGCAATGGCACTTTTCCACCAGGAATAGTTCTCTGCCAACGGTTTTGTCTCTACTTCGTCCGTTGCCTGCGTCAAACCCAGATCCTGCTCTGCCCATGAGAAGTTATCCTCGGCATAGACCTCGAGTGTCTTGTAGTTATAGCCTACGGTAAACTGATAGCTGTGTCCCGGTTGCAAGGTGATGCCGTTAGGGAAGGCCTGGTCATTTGTTTTTTCAATTTTTGCATCGGCAAGGCTGAAGATATGGTAGTGGCTTTCTGAATAACCAGGAGCACTTGTCTCATGCTGTCCATCACCATCGTTTACATCGTGAAGCCAAATACGGAAGCGAGTGTACGAAGGCAGGATTATGGGCTTCTCTTTGTTTGATCCATTGCTCATGTCGTATGGGATGGTTACCATATACAGACGGCTGTCCACGCTCGACTTGAACTCTGGGCGGCGGGTCTGTGTGGCAATCTGCTCCGGCGTCAGTGTACCATGAATAATGTTGCCCTGATCTTCACCTGGCGCACAAGCCATAAGCGAGAGGTCGTCCATGTTCACACCGGCTGGCCAGCACATGCTTTCGTAGGCAGCCTTGACGTTGGCTGCGGCTTGGGCTGCGGTGAGAACCTCCGGATCGTCCGAGGTCGCAGGGAATTTATCCTGCTTATCATGCTCATTGGTATCTGCATTATCCTCACGCATATAGTCTGCGGGATCGAAAGTTATCTCGATCTTTGCAAACTGGTTGTTCTCGCGAGGCGAGAATCCCAAACGGCAACCAAGATGGCGCATGGCCATAGGAATAGAGTTGGTAGGACCCGAAACCGTCACCCAGTCGCACACCATATAGTCGGGATAGTTGACGGTCCTCTCGTAACCACCGGCTGCGGTCTTATCCAAAAGGTCATTGCTCAACTTGCTCAGCACCCACGCACGGAAACGGACGGTCACGCCACTCTCCCATGTGATGGAGTCGCCTTTGGTGAGGAGTTTGGAGTAGGGTGCCCCATCGTTATAGGTAGGGTCTTGGAAGTTGAACTTCTTACCCTCAAACACCTTCCAACTGGTCTTCTCGAAGATACCCGTCTCACCGTTGGTAAGTTCGGTGAACTTGTAGATGGTGCCAGGAGGAGTCTTGTATACCCACTGTCCATTCTCCTGATACTGGCGATACATATACATCATGTCGTTGGCATTGAATGCACCGGCATGATTGTAGCTCTGCGCCACACGAGTAGTGTTGAACAGTTCGACGTAGGGTTCAAAGTTTACGGCTCTGCCTATCAGGCTCTGCTGCTCAGGAGTCAAGGGAGCCTCCAACAGGTCGTTGCTACAACCGGTCAGCACGCAAAGCAGTATTATTAATATGGTATATGTCTTCTTCATTATTATCTTAATCGTCTAAACGTTTAGTCGTTTAATACGCAGGTATTGGCACTTTGTTAGTTAGAGGATTATTCGGTGCCACGTGATTGGCATCGAAGCAATTGTAAATATAACCGGTTACTGTAGCGCCAGAGAGGCCGAGATTATTTCCGCAGAACACAGCAGTAGTAGGAAAGAAGGTTCCACCACTCACAGTAGTGTTATAAAGTTCTGCTCGATAGCCCATGACGGGGACAAGATGACCAGTTTCCATATGCAGGTTGTATTGTCCGGCAGTTCCGTCGTATGTACCATTGAGACCAGCGAAGAGATGCGCTGCGCTGGTATGTGAGAACTCGTAGAGAGCAGAAGGATTTACAAATGGTGTTCCGCTCTGGTCCGTAAACAGTTCGCCATGTAGAATATCATCAAGCGTTGGACTTGTCAATAAAGTATAATCATAATAGGCCGCAGTCTTTTCATCGCCAATTTCCGCTTTCACTGATTCACCATTTGCTGTATATGTGCCATTTCCATTGTCTGTTACGGTACTCTTGACATAACCTACACCTTCTATCTTAACAATCTCTTCTTCAGAATAGTAGGTTGCGGGAATGAGCACACGTGTATATAACTGGCTCGGTATGGTATAAGCGACATAGCTACTAACATTCTTTGTGTAGAGCTGACTATTAATACTAGTAGCTGTTTTATAGACTGGCTTTCCTGTATTTGAAAGTGTTATCGTATGTCCACGTCCATCCAGATGTCCTGTGAACACAAAGTTGTCGGGGAGCTTTGTGGCATCAATGGTGATATCCGTGTCAAGCACGAAGTAGTGTCCCTGACGCGTACCTCCCATATTTGCCTTGGCAAACTCCTCAATCCACTGGTTGGTGTCAGAGAAGTACTGACCGAGGTCACCTGCGTCCACACGGCTGTCATCGTAGAAGTTACCATCGGTAACACTATGCTGAGGCTCCGAAGCCGTATATGTCACTGCTCTCTGCCAGCTGCTGCCGGCAATAGACATATTGTGATTAAGGTCGTTGTTCACGCCATAGTAACCATCATAGGTGTCGAGTGCAGTCCACGTTTCGGCTGCAGAATCGTCGTAGTCTATACTCTCACGGTCGATGGTGATATATACAACCGTCTGCTGGTTGGCATTGAGGTCGAACTCAAACTTCTTGGTATATATAAGACCATTGTTGAGCGTCATCTCGAACTCAATCTGGTTCTTCTCCTTGGCGTAGTTCTTGATATTTACCGTGTTAGGGGTCTTATCATCGTTGTAGTATCCGGCCTCGTCATACATCACATTGTCTTCGTTCGTATAGGTCGGGCGCACGATGACATCGTAGATGGGTACACGATGATACATCTGCTGTGTATAGTTACTGTTGACACCATTATCTACAAAGTCCTTATGTGCCTTGAGCCAATCCTTTTCACGAGGATGCAGCTTCTTCTCATCACGCTTGTTGGTATAGACGATGAATGCCTCGTTGGCTGGAGTAATGTATTTCGAATCTTCTGTCGAAGCAACAGCCAACTCCCTACGGTCGGGATAATCGGCATCCGGCTCATTCTTGTAGCTCTTGTTGAATTCATCACAGAAGTGAGGAATCACACGACGTGCCTCCGTCCAAGTTGGAATGAGCGTTGATGTCTTCTTTGCTGCATCAGCACCCGTTGGAGCTGTCTCTTGAACATACTGCAGTACCTTTACATTGGCGAAACGCAGGCTTGTTGTAGAGGGATCGTCCTTGGCATCTGTATGAGCTGCTCCCTTATAACCTTCAAGTACGGCAGGCGAGCCATCGAGCGCCAAAAGTTGATCGTCGATAAGGATGTACACAATCACACGTGACAAACGATGCTTGAATGGTAGCAGTATCTGATCCACAGTTGCCGAAGCCGTCCAGTTTGGTGGCATACCTACATAGTGAGAAAGCAGGGTGTAGTTGCCGATAGTACCTGTGGTATGCTCTGTACCATCGTCATCAATCGTATAATTGTAGTCTGCATCATCGGCCTGATTGGTGGTAAGTTCCGTGGCTTCAATATTGCTACCAGTAGTACGAATCCTGCCCGGCACATACTCTCCCTCAAAGTAGTGAGGGCCATTGTCATACCATTCTGCATCGTTTTCAGTTCCCTTATACTTGAAGGTGTAGTCACCTCTGTGTGTGTTTGGGTCAGATGTGCCCTTCCACTTCAAAATAGCCACAGCCTCATTATCTCTATCATGAGAACCAGCGCTGTTGAGGTTTGAATAGGTGATGTCAAGTCCTTGACGCAGAGCTCCCTGCATCCATGGCACCGTCTCTGCACGCACATGTTCCGGTTCGCCATCAGCACGCGTCTGTGTGACGACCATGCGTCCTCCATCGGTCAGCACACCACCTACATGGATGCTGCGGTCGCCACCGAGTGTGACAATGTCCTCGGTGAGATTGCTGTCGCATCCCACCAGCAGTATGGCCATCAGTATGAGTATGTATCTGTATAGTTTCATTATTATTTGTGTAACCGTCTAATCGTTTAATCCTAATCTATAAACTTTACCCCCAAAACCGTCTACTCCTACCATAACACTTCCGCAGGACTAACGGCGTTTCGTTTTCCAAGTGTCTTCACGGCATCGTCGTTGCTGATGTCGGATGCCGCCTTGCGTCCCTCTGTCCACCAGTTTCCACCCTGGCCTACACCCAGTCCAGACTGTGTCTGACCAGCCACGTTTACGTATTTCGTCGCACCGATAAGCGTACCGGCAGGAGAGTCGTTCGTGCCAAGTTTATCATGGTCATAGTCCCACCATGAGTTGCATTCTTCGATAATGGTCTTTGGCGTATAAGGACGACTGTGGTCTTTGTCAATCTTTGTGCTGACACCGCCCACTATTCCACCACGATATTGCATGTGACGGGAGTTAGGGAACGATGTTGCCTGCAGTATCTGCGTTCCGGAATGAACCTGACAACCCGTAAATGTGGCATCGATAGAGCAAGCCGCAATACCACCAGCAAAGCGCTGGGCATCACCATCGGTGAAATTCGAATGGAAGACTACGCGCAAGTCTGCTTTTACCTCACAGTCCTTGATTATCGCGCCATTGAATGCCCAGCAGATGAGACCTGCCGGCTGAGCAGCCCGTATGTAAGTGCCAGGGGCCATCTTTACCTTGATGTTCTCAATCTTTGCCTCGCCCTCATTGCTTGTGGTTCGGTTGACAGAGTAGGCAAACGGCGAAATCATATCAGTAGCATCCTCGAACGGTTCTGTGATGACGATAGACTCAGCACAAAAGATGGTCATATCATGGAAGTAACCATTGATATGCGAGAACAATCGCTTGCCATGGGTAGTGATGGTCTTGTCGTTGCCGTCAAGTTCGAAGTTGAGGTTGTATTTCTGGGCGGCGGAAGCATAATCTCCGTTTTCTCCAATACCGAGGTCCCAAGTGTCGCTTACCTCGAAATCATCAGCTAGGCGATAGCGAGCCCCTGTATAATGGGTTGTATTGGTAAGCAATTCGCGAAGTTCATCCTCACTATCGAGGACAGCATTGTACTGCGCATAAACATTGATGTTAGTATTATCGCGAGAACCAATGGCGTTCAGTGCTATTGTCGGCCATGAGTTGCCATAGGCATTGACTCTGAGACCATCTTGTTCTACGTTGCTTGTTGTCGCCTGAACGATATTCTTGTATTTATCGTTATTCTGCTGCATCAGCGTCATTCCGTAATTGAAAGCACAGCGACTGATCCGTCCTTCGGCATAACCGGCAATACCGCCAACACCTGTGAAGGATTCACCTGTTGCTCCCACACGACCATTTACTACACATTGGTCAATAACAGGAAGAGTGGTAAGATCTGGATCTTTTTTCGATTCACCGGCAATACCACCGATATAACCACTCGTGCCCTTCACCTGCAAGTCGTTGGTGCAGTCGATGATAGTGCCGTAGTTCACGCCCACCATACCACCCTTTGTGGCATAGACAAGCTTGCGGTTCTTTTCTTCTACGGTCACACGTATCTGTTCGATGTTGCCCATGTTGTTGTCGGCAATGGATGCAGTGAAGCCTCCCGTACCTGTGATATGGATGTTGCCGTTGATAAGTGTGGCATCGGCACTCATATCGGTAAAGACCTTACCATGGCATTTCAGCGTGCCACCAGCAAGGTTAAGCATACAGTTCAATGCACGGGGTTCCCACGGGTTGCCTTCATCCAGGTTAATCTCATTGGCAGAGATAAGACCTATCTCGCCCGGTTTGTTCTTGTTGTTGAGGAAGGCAAGCAATTGAGTCTTATTTGAGATGATGACAGGGTCACCATTCTTTCCGTAGTCATCGCAGATGCTGGACATGGTAATGTCTTCCCAGTCTTCGAGAAGGGCTGTGATGAGGATGATACGGTCTGTCGTCAGCGTCGCTGTGATGGTGAGATGTTTGCCAGGCTCCAGGTTATAGGCCTGCATGGCAGCAATGGCTTCCTTTTCCTTTTCGGTCAGCTTACTCTCCGGCTTATCCTTTGCCGTGTTCCAAGTACCATAGTTGAGGTCGTTGCTTGGATAGAACTCATACTTCGAGGTGTTGAGAATGAACTCTGCCATAGGCTGTTCGATGGTCTCAAGGAAGTTTTGGGGGGCAACGATGGCGTGCAGCGAGATGGTCTGACCCTCCGGGTCGGCAGGACCATTCTTGTCTGCTTCGTATGCGATGATGTCTGGTGTACGCCATGGTGTAATCTCCACCGTACTGCCCTCGTATGAGAACATCTTGCTGGAGAAACCATTCTCCGTAGCTGCGTATGTGATGAGGGAACGTGGCACACCCTTGCCTGCCTTCAACTTCAATGTCACCCAACAGCGCTGGTGCTTCAGGTAGAGAGGCACCTTGCGGCAGTCCATATCCGTCATCGAGGGGTAGAGCTGTTTGTTGGCCGCATACCACTCACGACTGCTGCGGAAGTTCAAGGCGTCAAGGTCGTCGAAGGACTTGCTGTTGAAATCGTCCCAAAGTGGTTCGAAGGCAAAGCCCTTCAGCAGGTCGTTGTCGTAGAAGCGGGTGGCATCCGACTGGTTGCTCTTTCCTGCCGTTTCAGCATCCAACCTGTCACTGCCTGCCTTAACGCTGAACCCGTACTGGCTGGAGTTGTCGGGCCAATAGAGCGGTTGGTTGGGTTGAAGTGGATCATCTACATACTTCAATGCGAGTGTTCCGTCGTTGGCGTATGTTCCACCTTCGTATGCCAGCTGGTAATCGGCCGAGCCCAAAGAGGTGGCAGGTGCATTCTTGCTGAACATGCTGATGTTGAACGTATAGAGATAGGTGTTCTCGCTATACTGATCAACAACGGGATGGAACTTCAGCATCTCTTCATTCATTACAGCCTGATTAGTGAACGCAGCACGCGTACTCTTCTTTACCGCACGAAGTCCCGAGGCGAAAGCAACGGATTCGCCTGTCATGTCCGGGGCATCATTGTCCTGGATGACATCAATGCCGTCATGGCAACTCACCATGAGAAGCATCAGCAGTATGTATGATATATATCTTTTCAATTTTCTTTTTTCTAAACGATTAAACGATTAAACGATTAATTACTCCTCCCTAAGGGAGGCTGGGAGAGTCCTTCACCACCGTTCCTGTTGTGATGTATTCCGTTTCGTATGGAATCCAATCATCGATGACTGCCTTGATGACAGCCAGTGTGCCACGGCGCAGTTCCAAATTGAAGATATAGCGCTTGCCGCTCTCCAGTACCTTGAACTTATCGTCGGTTATCTTGAAGACAATGTTATGAACGACATCATTTTCATGATTATCCGGATCTTCATGCCATACAATGCGCAGAGCACCGAGGTTGCCGTAGGCAATTCCCTCATAGCCCTTGATGTAACCTTCCATCACGTCACTCTCTGCCATGTTGAAGAGCTGGAACGAGGTTCCGAACTCGTTAGATTTTAAATGTTCCTCTGAATATTGAGTCAGGTTCACCTTCTCTGCCAGTGCAGGACGAAGCAACTCTGTGCGATCCTTACCTTGACGGGCAATGGTCCACGAGGTGGTGACATCGGTAAATGTTGGATTACCCTTGTCGTCAGCAACCTTATGTCCTTCACTATCGAGTACAAAGGTTGTGTCGTTGACGCATCCGTATTCAGGATACGGGAATACGTAAGCATATTCCGACACGCCAAGCAACTCCACTCGCTCTATCATCTCTTTCGTGACTTCGGCGCTGTTCTTGCTTCCACGCAGATTCACCTGCACCTGGGCAAACTGGTGGCGGAAGGTGAGATAGACACGGTTTCTCTCTGGTGTAGAATACTCGGGTATTTTCTCCGTATAGGCCACGAGCGGATCCTTCTGTTGGCTCATCGATGTCTCACCAACTTTGTTTCTCAGATCGAACTTCTCATACTGCTGCCAACGCAGGATGGTACCATCCTTCTTTAGCGTGTAAAGGATTGGAGTAGTTACTTCGGGGTCCACCTTCTTGTCGCCCTCATCACCGATGCCAGGACCGAGCGGATTCCAGTCGCTGATGGTCTTGGGGAAATACTCTGTGGCTCCCGCTGCACCCTGTGCCCAAGGCAACGCCTTATTGTAGTCGTCGATATATCCCACGAAGCCATGCAACAGACGGTTCTGCCAATAGAAGGCGCTGGCATCATCGTCGTTTTTGTAACTGTCATAGTGTACAGGAGTACTATAGTCGCTCTTGTAATACCAGCTGTTTCCCGCACCGTCATTGTCCACAATCATATTGGCGAAGAACGGATGCTCGTACTTATACTCGCCCGGTCCCTCGTGGATAATCATCATGGCAGAGAAGCGCACCTTGTTTGGCATATAGTTGATGATGCCAGCTCGGGTGGTGGCCAGTTGCTCGGCACCTGCCGATATGCACACCATGCTTTTCTGTTCACCATCAGGTACAACTGCCCCTCCGCCATTGTCCACAATGTCGTCGGTGCAGCTCGCCATAATCAGCACTGCTATGATATATAATAATATGTATTTATATCTTTTCAATTTATTCTTTTTTAAACGATTAAACGTCTAAACGATTATTCTTTTTTACGGTTAAACGTGTAAACGACTAAACTCTTCACTCTTCACTAAAAAAGGATTACCACTCCGGCGTGATGATGCCACTAACCTTCACTTCATCCCAATCCTTGATTTCTGCACGGAACAGAATCTGATCCTTGGCCAGGGTGATGTCGTAGATGTAGTGCGTGTTGCGCTCCCACTTATTTACAGCTGTATGGCTGTTTTGAGTCTGGCAGAGGTTGAGCTGTGCCTTGTAGGTAGTTCCATTCGCCAGTGTCACGATGAGCAGGGCATCATTGCCGATATTTTGTGGCGTAATGAAATACTCTCGAACAGTCACATTGCTGTTGTAAGTAGTCGGAGTGCCATTCTCACTGGCTGCAAAGAATCCCATTCGCGAAGGGATAGCACCTCGATCCTCGCTAAAGGTCTTGTCTTCTTTTGCAGAAGGAGTTATCACACCCTTGTCAAGTTCGATGGTTCCACCCGTTGCCAGATTGGTCAACTGAATGGTGGCGCCATGTAAATCGAGCAATGAAGCCGGATCTGCACCTGTAACACCTGCACTGATATCCTTCAGATTGATGGTAATCTTCGCCATGGCATGATAGAACAGCAGTGGCACCTTACCGGTACGTGGAGCAAGAGCAGCACCTTCTATATATGAATAAGGAGTATCGTCATCGTATTCACCAGAGTGAGCAGGTGTCGTTCCCCACAAGGCATCACGACCATTCTCCATTGCGAGTGACTCATTGGCAGGAGTACCTGCAGCATCAGCTCTCACATTGGCTAAAGCACGGAAATATTCATTCTGACCGCCCTGCCAGTAGATGGCAGGATTGTACTTCCACTTCTCTGTTGTTCTGTTCCAACGCAATGACGTTGCCTTGGCACCAAAGGTCGTTGTGGTAGATTTATAAACGTCAAAACCATGATCCTTCAGAGCGTTATTGATGGTACCATCATCTTTTATGTCGTGTTCAAAGAAAATCTCACCTTCGCCTTCGGCAGTTATCTCGTTCCAGTCGAGAATGGTGGCAGAAACTGTAACCTCGGTCTTGTTTACAGTAACATTGAGAATGTAGTGTACGCCCGACTTCATCTCATGACCGGTACCAGCGGGGATTTCTGCCTCATTCGCTCTTGTCTGGGGTCTTACCTGTGCCGTACCGCTATGGATATCTTCATCTGTGTCAGTAAGTTGAGATCTCCAATCGTTGATGATATTATCCGTAACATAGACGAAGTATTCATTGCCATCCATGCCGGTGATGGATGCAAGCTTATTGCCTACTGTCAATACGGAAGGAACGATGATGGCCTGGAACGTATGGCTTGGCCTTTCGGCGGTTGTTCCAAGTGTTCCTTTTTGCATGATAACGTCATCCTTTGCTGTGGTAACATCTTTTCCAGGATAGGTCAGAGTTGCCGTAGGAGCCGTAGCTGTACACTTGACACGAACATTGTCAAGCTTCACACCTGTATTGGTAAAGTTATATGTCGATTCAAAACCTTCGCCAGCGATAACATTGATGGTGACCTTACTCATGGCATGGGTGTAGGGCAGTACCAACCCTGCACGTGTTCCGTCCTCGCGATTTGAAGCATGGTTGTACGCTACAGGTGTCTGCTCGGCCGACCAAAGGAGGTCGCTAGTTTTGATGCCGGTAGTCTGGTTTGTTTGAACAGCCCATTTAATCACACCATTTATCTTATTATCGCCTTGCTCCAAATCCTCTGTAGGAGTACCTCCATTATAACAATAGCCATAATATGACTGCAGATAGTGTCCGTCGGTATGCAAGTCGGTTTCTTCTGATGACGCATTGCTGAAGTCATCCCAATAGATATGTCCGCCACCCACACCAAGGTCATTGGTAAGGTCGGAAGTCTGCTGGGTATTCTCACTTGTCAATCCAAGATGTACACCTGTGCCAATAGGGGTGATGTCAACACCTGAATATGCAGTCATGTCGGTACTGCCTTTGGTAAAGGTAACGAGACGGGGAGCTTTGTCGGCAGGGACGGAGGTACGAGCATCTGCTGTCGTTCCATCCCATTTCACATGGCGGATGTATGCCAGCAACTGGTCACTTGTTTCAAAAGTCTTATCTACTGCACGTGTCTTTGCCGCCTTGCCACTGGCATCAAGCAGAGCCGTCACGGTGAGCGGAGTCTTTGTCCCATCACCGCTGAGAGTGTCAGGGACTGCGACGTCGCTACTACATCCTGACAACACGACTGTGCAGAGTGCTAGGACTATGTATATGTGTTTCTTTATTATCATCGTTTTCGTCGTCTTTTTCGTTATCGTTCTCCTCCCCTTTGGGAGAGGCTGGATGGGGACTTTACTTTACGTAAACCTTTATTGTCTTACCATTCGCCATCTTCATGATGTTCACACCCCTTTGCAGACCATTCTGCTTGCGGCCCTGCAAGTCGTATACAGCCTCCATCTCGCCATCCAACTGTACCGCTTCAACGGCATCAGTCTCATCATCGTCAAAACTGATACTAAGAACCTTTGCTGAAGACACAACGTTTGGATTGTCAATGTATGCACGGAATGCAGGAACAGTTATTTTCTCATCTGCCTGATGGAAGTGGTCGCCATTGAGGTAGTAGATCTTTGTGAGATCTATACCGTCATCTGCAGAACTTAATTCCTTCTTTTGGAATGTACCCTTAAGGCTGGCCGGATTTGTTGGCACAAGGGCTTCTTGTATTTCAGCATTGTTTTCTTCAATGGTGAACGAAGTTGCAAGTGGAGTGCCTGTTCTCTGGAAGATGACAGGAGTACCAGCAGCAATAGTTGTTTCCGTTATAGCATCGAGATAGAGTTTGTTACCACTTATTCGATTAACCGAGTAGAAAGTCATACCCGTCTGCGTTGCAGAGAACGCAAATGGCAAGCAGAGGGTACCAAACTTTGTTGTACCCATGCCGCTATTGCGGATATATTTGGCTTTCTTGATAGTGTAGGTTGTACCAGGCGCATTCCATACCGTAGCATCGGTAATGACCAACTCGCTGATGAGGTAGAACATTCCGTTGTTGTTCTTGCTGTCAGAAATCATGTAGCCAGTAGCACAAAGATCCTGGACAATCGTCTTGTTGAAGTAATCGCCCGCGACAAATCCTGTTTTACTGTCTGCTACAATAGGATTAGTAGCATCTACGCAATAGAATGTGCCATGCTGTACTGTTGGATTGCAAGTAGAACCAACGATATTCAAAGCATGCGCCGTCCCTGTACCATTAAACGTACCAGCATTGATGGTAACAGTACCATTATTTGCATAAACAGCATCTGCGCCTGTAACCTTACCACCTTCGATGGTGAGCGTACCAGCAGACTTCCAGTCGATACCCTTGCCTGAAGATGTTACTGTTGCACCATTATTCACGGTGAGTGCAGTGGTTGTCTCTGATCCAGTAGCAGCGATGGCAGCATTTGCCCCAGTGTTCTCCACCTTACCATTGATGGTAACCACAGCACCATTGCTGATTGCCACGGTATTGGCACTGCTCGAGGTAAAGGCAGAAGCCTTGTCGGCGGTAACAGTTCCGCCGCTTATAGCAAGACTACCAGCATCGGCCTTGATATCCATCTGTTGCAGATTTACCGTTCCGCCAGTAATCTCGATACCCTGTTGTGCGGTAATGATACCACCATTCTTGAGGGTTGCTCCATTGCTTACTGCTATTACAGCATCCGACGTCTGGTTACCAGTAATATCATAGACATCAAAGTTGAGGGTGATGTTATTATTAACAGCCAGTGTCTCAGTCAGCGTAATATAATCCAGCAATCTTACAGTTTTACCAGTCCCGGCTGCCGCTACAGCATCTGCGAGTGAAGAATACTTCTCACCGCGAGTTTCGGTCTTCATCACCTCTGCCAGCATATAGATGTCGCCATTGAACTCAGGCTCGGCAACCTTATTGTTCTCCGAGTCAATGAGTGTAGCGATAACACCTGTGACAGTCGCCGTCTTATCAATGAACACCTTGCCCACACCAGAGAAGTGTTCGTTCTCAACGATAGCGATAGCATAGCCGTTGGTAGAAGGTGCCGTGTCACTTGCAGTATGAACAGGAGTACCCGTTGCAGTAACGGTAGCTCCCGCAGCAACGGTGAGGTCACCGCCCTTCATCTCAATAGCACCTGCAGTGCTTTCCGTGCCAATGACCTTACCGTCAATCACGAGTTCACCGCTCTGTGGATGATAGATAGCAACATTATCGCTAGTGGTGATGGTGCTTGAAGGTGCAATGGTGATGGTCGTACCACCCTTCTCTGCATCGCCGCTACCGATGATGGCAGGTTTGCCGGTAGTGGTAACATTGCCAAAAACAGTAAGTGACTCACGGGTTTTGCTACCAGCCACATTGATACCATTAGCCGTAGTGGTGGTGATGTCCACCTTGTCGCCGATGGTCAGCGAGGTAGCACGCTTATCTCCTGTGTTGTCACCGAGCTGGATGACTGTGGTAGAAGCATTCGAAGTGATAGAGGCACGAGGAGTGTCGGCTGAAGAGGTGATGGTCACGTGACCACCCTTGACAGTCACAGCCGTACAACCACTACCTGTCAGCGTATGACCATCCAGGTCAAGGCTGCTGGTAATCTCTCTACTCATCACGAGCGTCTCGCTCAGAGTCATATCGTCGAGGAGGCGCACCGTGCCATTAGAAGGAACGAAAGCGATGGCATGAGGAAGCTTGTGGTACAAGTCCTTGTCGATGGCAGCCACCATCTTCACGTTTTCGCTGAAGGTTGGCTTTGCCGCCGAATTGGTATAGTCGGAATCCCAGAGCGAAGCAATAGGATCGTTGGCATCGAGGGTAGCGCTAGCATCCACGGTAACGTTGATATTGCCAGCGTTGTTTTTATTCTCTACGGCAGCAATGGCGTAGCCGCGTGAAGAGGTGCCGTTGTCGTTAGGCGTATGAGCCACAGGAGCAGTAGCATCAAGGTTGGCAGTTGCTCCGACAGAAAGCGTACCGGCCTTCAGTTCCACAGCACTTGCACCAGTCACCGTTCCGTTGATGGTAAGTGTGCCAGGCATAGGCTGATAGATGGCAACCTCGTCAGTGGTGGTGATTACAGCGCCGTTAGCAACGGTTATCGTCTGACTGTTTCCTCCAGCATATATGGCAGAACGATTTTGGGTGTTCACCTTACCCTCAACGGTGAGGCTCTCTGTGGTGTTCGTGCCAGTCAGCTTAATGCCATAGCACTCTGCAGAGTTCACGATGACATTGCTTCCGATGGTCAGTGACACATCCTCAGTAACATCTGCACCAGCAAGTATCACCGCATTGTCGTTGTCAGTAATGTTTTCTACAGCGATCGTACCTGTGCCGGTGAAGTTTACCGTACCTTCCTTAATCCAGAAGGCACCGGCGTTGGTGGCAGTTATATTGTTGTCATTGAGGTTAATGGTCAGGTTCTTGTCAATTTCGATGGTATTCTTGAGGGCAATAGGCTTAAGGATATTAAGCGTACCGCCTGCTGCCACATCATTCATGGCATCGGCGAGGGTAGTAAACTGCTTGCCACCGTCAACCTCAACAACCATCTTCACCTCACTTTCGAAGAAGTCAGGATTGTGGCTTGGATTAGGAGAATCCTGAAGTTCTGCTACAGGACCTACGATAACGGCATCCTTACTGATTTTTACTGTGCTGACACCTGCATACTTTTCGTTTTCAACGATAGCGATAGCATAGCCGAGGGTAGAAGAACCGGTGGTTGTTGAGCTTTGGTTAGGAGTTCCTGTGGCAGTAATCTTTGCTCCAGCGTTCACGATGAGGCTACCCGCCTTCAACTCAATACCGCCAAGACCGGTTACACTACCATTGACGGTGAGGGTACCGTTCTGGGGCTGATAGATGGCAATCTCATTGGTGGTGGAAATCTGCGCCTTCTCGCCGATAGTGATATCGGTACCTCCATAACCTGCACTGCCATTACCACCAATTGCAGGCATGTTCGTTGTGGCGATAGTACCATCGACCACAAGCGTTTCTGTTGTCTTGCTACCAAAGATGGTGACACCATAACAGACGGGCGAACTCACAGTAACATTCTGACCTAAAGTAAGCTTCACGTTTCTCAGATCACCATTGTTGTCACCGATACGAATCACCGAACTGGTATGGCCGATACTACCGCCTGCAGAGATAAAAGCAGGAGTTTCAGAGGTGATCACCACATTCTCGCCCGAAGTAATAAGTATGGCACGGAAACCATCCGCCGTGAGGCTGTGACCATTGAGGTCGAGAGTAAGATTACGGGTAATGGTGAGCGGGCTCGTCAGTGCAATGTTGTCCGTCAGCGTGATGTTGGGTTCGCTGACGTTTGCCACAGCATCTTTCAATTCCTGCTCTGTCGCCACATTCACCGCCAATGCCATGGTGGCGCTAACCATCAGGCAGAAGGTGAGGAGCGTTCTCCTTATTATATTTATATATATTGTTCTTCTCATATTGAGTATATCTTTCGAATCATATTAGAACCAAACATTGTCATTGGCTGTGATGGTCACCCAGTCTTTGAGGGTGGCAACAACGTTGATGGCGGTTTTGTTCAAGTCAAGCTCGTAAATGTAGTGCTTGCCATGAGCCCACTCAGTGACTGGGGTGGCAGGGCTTGAATTCTTTACATTTATGAGATTGACCTTGCATTCATAGACGTCAGTTTCATCATCTGAAGGGTCGTCATTATCTTTGTCATCGGTTATTACCGTGATGCGGAATATCACGTTATCACCGATTAGCTGAGGCACGATAGCATCACGAGTAGTTACATGGAAATCAGTGACAGGTGTTTCCAAATTATGGAGTGTATAATCTCCCTTGTCAGCATCAGCATAAGCATCATGCAAACCATCAGAGAGTTTGATGCGAGCCTTGCTGTAGCCGCCAATAATCTCAACCTTGGTGTTGGCCTTGGTTAAATCGATGTGACCACCATCTGTTTTGCTTGACTTCAGACGAACCTCCACCTTACTCATAGCATATTCGAAGTTCATGTTAATCACGCCCTCAGTGGCACAGATGCCTTCTTGGGAAGTATGTCCAGACTCCTTGCATGTTTCGTCATAGGAACCTGGAGTTGTTCCTCTTGGGATAGCGATGGCAAGGTCTGAAGGATAGGTGGCAGTAGTGTATGTTGCATTTGCAACGGCTATCACGTCGTTGCCATTTGTAGTTGTTACCGCTTCTGGATTAGCCAAAGCAGTTGTACCCGAAACAGCTGCTCCCACCTGCGGATAAACTCCACGGAAGAAGTAGTGTGTCTGGTGGTTAGGCCAATATATGGTCTTGTCCCATGAAGTCGAAGATTCTGTATATCTTGCAGCAGGATTGATACCATTAGAAGAATTAGCATCCTCATCGTAACCTGTTGCTTTAACAGTACTACGGAACAGGTCGTAATTGTTTGTGAATGCTGTAGAACTTAATGTCCCTGCGGTATAGCCATAGGTGGCAGCCACATTAATCTTTGGCAAGGCATCCTCTGTAGGAACATCTACCCAGTTCTTAATCGTTGCTGTTACCTCGATATCAGTCTTGTTGACGGTGATGTTGAGGATGTAGTTCTTTGCCTGTTCAAGAGTTCCATTGACAGTTGTACCAGTAACACTGGTGCCTGCGATTGCTTTTACCAACTGAGCCGCAGTTACCTTATATATATTACCATCGGCATTCAGTTCGAGGATGTCAGTTGAACTGGTAGGAGTGTATTTGGGTGCATCATCAGCGATAGTTGCTGAGAATTGGTTGCCAGGGAAGACGAGGGCTGTAAACTGTGATGTGTGCTGGCCTCCACCGACCCACGCAGCACCATTGTCACGATATGTGTTGATGTTTGTGGTAGTTGCAGAAGTTGGCGTTGAGGTCTTTGACTCCACATTGACAGTGCCAGTGTAGTTGAAACCTAACAGCTTGACAGTTGGTGCAGCCTGGAACTTTGCATTGGCAGCTCCCGTCTCATATCCAGGGAAGCCCTCACCAGCAGTAAGATTGACGGTAATCTTTGTCATGGCGTGGGTGAACTCGAGGAGGTTGCTAGCTTGCTTCGGAGATTCAGTCAAATCATGGATATAATCATCGAACTTATAAGTACCATCGCCTGGAGAAACTCTGATATTGTTGCTTGTCAAAAGATCTTTGGTTGCCCAGCCACTTGTCTGATCTGCATCCAATGTCCATGACAGTGCTTTCCAATCAGAAACTGCTGGCGCTGTAGCCTGTCCTTCAATAGCAACGCCATAGATGGTGAGACCCTTATTGCGTCCACCAGTGCCTGCAGATGCCGTTCCATTTGGCGTGTCAATATTCGCAGGATCGGCAGAACCGTAATCATCCCAATAGAGCTGTTCTACAGGGTTGGAGGTAGTAGAGAAAGAAACTACATTATGTTTATCGCCATTACCAGTTACTGCACCGATAGTAGCAGTAGTAGGCTTCGAGACCAAGTTATCCGTGAATCCTTTTCCCAACCACGTGCCATCAACGCGCAAACGGAGTTGGGTAGTAACCTCTGGATTGAATGGCACGTGAGCGCCACCGTTGGCATTACCTGCATGGTTTCCATCAACAGTTCTCGTCATCACACCTGCTCCGCCATCGCTGATGCCAGCTCGTAACACGATGGCATTGTCGGCATCGCCCACGGTGTAGGTGGGGGTGATGTCGCTGCTGCACGAGGCGAGGAAGCCGAGGGCTGCAAGGAGGAGTGTTATCTTGTTTAATAATTTCATTTTCTTTCTTTAATCGTTTACACGTATAGTCGTTTAACCGGGATCCTTTTTAATCGTTTTAACGTTTAATCGTTTATTTTTAATCGTTTAGACGTTTAACCGTTTAGACGAAGTTTTTTTTTGACGTTTAATCGTTTAGCCGGAGTTTTCTTGACGTTTAATCGTTTAGCCGCTTAGACGGTTTATTATAGGGTAACTTGCCGGGGCAGCCGGTGGCGCGCCATTGGCTGCAGCCCCAGAACTGTTCGCCGAGGCGGGAGCCACGGCTTATGGTTTTGAGCACCATGGGCGACTGACATAGCGGGCATTGAGGTGCGCCCTCGGTGCGCTGTATCTCTGCCTTGGTGGCGAGGCGAAGCTCTGTCAGTCCTTCGCGGAAGCCGCCTTGCTGGCGGAACTCTTCGAGTTCCTGTTGCAGCATCTTCTCAATCAGCGCGATGGAGCGGTTGCAGAGGATGAGGAGCGACTTGGCAGACTTTATCGGATCCTCGTTTTCTACGGCGTGGGCGAAGCGCTGGCGCATCTGGAGGATACATTCTGCAGCCTCCACATCCCAGTCGTTTTTGAGGACGGGCTTGTCGCACTCAAGAGATGCCACATATTGATACTCCGTGCTATTCTTTGCCCAGGGCTTCTCGCCATGGTAGAGCAGGTAGTTGAAGTAGTCGCCCTTGAGTTCTGCCATGCTGGCACGAGCCACATCATGCAGGCCCATCGCCGTCTCCGTCGATGTCTGCTGGCGCGATGAACCCTCAGCAATATTCGCTACGGCACTGCGAGCCGCCTGAACCATCTGATCGCGCTGACGACCGCAAGGGTCGTTTTGCAGGTTCAGGAATCGGTCGCAGAACGACTGAGTTGCCAGCTGGATGACGTTGTTCAGCACCCAGACTGTCAAGCCCATGTAGCCATTGCTGTTGTGGATTCGTACTGCCATTGTTTTCTTTTCTTTTTTAGTCGTTTAATCGGTTAGACGTTTAGACGAGATTCTTTTTAATCGTTTACACGTTTAATCGTTTACACGAGTTCTTCTTTAGACGTTTACACGTTTAATCGGTTACACGAGTTCTTCTTTAGACGTTTACACGCTTAATCGGTTATTATTTAATCTGTACAGTCTCGTTGTCGGCGGTGACGTTTTCCCAGTTTACGATGGTAGCGGAGATGTTGGTGATGCCGGTCTTGGCGAGAGTGAAGGAGTAGGTGTACTTGAAGCCAGGGTACCAGCGGTTGATGATGTACTTGCCACCTTCCTGCTGATATGGGTTGGCAATGTTGTTGGTACTGATGGTGGTGGCTTTGACATCCTTCAGGTCTACGATGTACTGGTTGTTGTCGGGCGTGGTGATGTAGAGCTTGACATTGGTGAGGTCTTGGGGGACAGCCCCAAACTTATACACCTGTGGTACGTACTGCGTATAGTCTGTCGCGGAGTTGAAGGGCACGTTAACAGGAGAACCAACAGTGCTGGCACCACCTGTTGTCTTCACTAGACCTGAGCCCAGCAGCACCTTGCCTCCGTTGTAGAAGCCTACGAGGTCGAGACGGGTGTGGGTGTAGTTACCTTCGCCATTGTCATGGCAGAGCTCCACCTTATCAGATGTATTTGTTGTATTGATGGTGAAGGTCAGGTCACTCATCATGTGGAAGAGGACGAGCTTGACGGGATCCTCGGTAGGACCTATAGCCTTGTAGATCTGATGCGTGGTGCCACCAGGCAGACCAGCAGCCACCGTACCGTCGTCCTTGGCATCGAAGCCATTGGCGGTTGGACCATAATTCCACTTAAATGTTCCTGCTGTCTCATTGTCACCATCGTCCAACATCGGAGCGCCCCAACGGACATCGGTGTAAGATGCCGCGGAGGTGAGGGTGGCGTAATCGCCATCACCTGAACTATCTGTAGTAACTCCTGTCGCTGCTGGCATCAGTGCGCGGAAGTGGTAGAAGTCCTTGTTGCTCTCCCAGAAGTAGTTGGTTGTCCAATGGTCGGTGCTATAGGTTGCGCTGAGGTTGGTGTAGCCTGTCTTCCAGTTCCAAGTGGTGTAGTTGTCATCAATGCCATCTGTAGTCTTGTTGTCATTGGCTTTGTAGAAGGCAACGTCAGAAGATTGGGCAGTGCCACGTTCTTCTAGCTGAAGCTTGATGCGAGCATTGGTAGCATTAACATTCTCTGCTGTTACGTTCTCCCAGTCTGCTATCTGAGCTGTGATGTTGTTGATTTTCTGCTTACCAACAGTGAAGGTGAAGACGTAGTTCTTGCCTGCCTCCATAGGGATGTATGTGCCGTTGTTGCTCTTCTCGGTGGCATTGGCCACCAGAGCATTCGCAGGATTTCCACCCACATGCAGCGCATCGTACAACTGACCGGAGGTAATCTGGTACTTGCTGTTATCGATGGTGAACTCCATCATGACATCGGTGGCAAGGTTCTTTTTGCCGGAGACGAAACGAGAGTAGTCATCGTGCAGTGGAGTTGACCACGACTGCTTAATGTCATCGATATTAGGCAGAGCGAGTGCCTCGAGGGTGTAATAGGGGTTAGCAGAAGTGTTGGTAGTCTTCAGGTAAATAGAAGGAATCTCGTTCTGCTGAGAAATCTCTTGGAAGACGCCCTGCTGAATGCTGAAGAGGCCCTTGGTATTGAAGCCTGTCAGCTTGACGTTGCTCGTGCTGGGTGTGAACTGGAAGTCGGTGGTGATAGACTTGTTGAAGCCGTCGCCCTCGATGATCTTGATGGTAATCTTCGACATGGCGCGGTAGAACTTCATCACAGCCTCTCCCTCCTGCGGGAACTTACGGGTGGTGAAGTTGAACTTGAGGGCATTATC
The DNA here is from genome assembly GCA_018064685.1 of Bacteroidales bacterium. Taxonomy (GTDB): domain Bacteria; phylum Bacteroidota; class Bacteroidia; order Bacteroidales; family Bacteroidaceae; genus Physcousia. The sequence goes on from JAGHUS010000032.1 coordinate 31,088, forward strand.
AGAGCCACCAAGGTCGGTACCCGAAGCTGAGTTGTCAACCAGGTTATTGCTGAAGATAAGGTCTTGGCACATAACGGATGAAGCATCTTGATGGTCATCAGGCCATCGGCTGGCGCTCCATGTTGCAATGAATGGATAAACGGGTGCTGTGCGCCAACCATAACTATTCGTAGTCGTCCATGTCTCGGGTTCATATCCGCCGCCTGACTTGTCCTTCTCAAATGTGCACTGATTCCAGGTTGGCTGACCAATCTGCGCATAAGCCCAGATATTGAGCTGTGAGCTGCGTGCATGGGCATCGTCCCAGTAGCGTTGGTTATTGGTGTCAAATGTTACCTTGTTGGAATTAGCCGCCACATCACCACGTGCCACAGTGTATTTTGTGTCATGGCTACCCTCATAATCAGCCGTTCCATACGTACTCTTCATAATCATAAAGACCTTTGTTGCATTTGTCTGGTCAAAATAATTAAGAGGATTGTATGGATTTGTGGTGATGACCGCACGCGTCAGTGCAGGCGCATCCACGCCTCCCACACACAGTTCGATGGGCGTCTTGCCGTTGTCGGTCGTTACATCTACCAACACGTCTTGTTCGCTACATGCTGCCAGGGCAGCACATAGCGTGAGGAGAAGCGTTGTATGTAGTTGTTTCAAATTCATTCGTTTTCAAATAATCATTCTAATTGGACTTCTCAAGTCATTCAAGAAAGCCAAGTATCATCTATTATGCCTCAACCTGATCATCACTTATGGTCATTCCTCGTCATCTCTTAGGACCAATCCTCGTCATTACTTAAGACTTAACGGGAGCATCCTAGGTGATTAGGCGAAGGCGTCTATTAGGCCGTGGTGGCTGTCTGCTGGTGACAGTGGACTGTCAACGCCTTGACAGGGCGCTGTCACTACTATGAAAGTGGTGTAGACTTCCTTGGTCTTTGGCCCGAGGCTTGTTGTGTTGTGGTGCGAACACGCAAGAGTTTATGCAAAAACTCCTCACACCTCACACACTGCCTCTATCTTGTTGGTATTCTGTCTGTTATGTGTGTGAGGAGTGTCTTCCGACTCCTCACCACTCCTCACCTGTTTTAGCTGCTTCCCTGCACTTTCAGTGTTCTTTGTGTTCAGCTCTAACAGCCTCAGCTTCAACTCTTTACATCTTTCCTTGTCATCCCCTCTCCATCCCTCTTCTGTGTGAGGAGTGGTGAGGAGTGGTTGTGCACTCCTCACACGTGTAATCGTTTTGTTATCAGGTTGTTATACACTAAGTGTGAGGAGTGAGGAGTGTTTTATACATTCGTTAGTCTTCGAGATCAATGTTGATGTTTTCGCCTGTAACAACAGACCAGTCGGCCAAAGTACAGGTGATAGCCTTGATACCAGCCTTAGTCACCGTAATCGTATAGATGTACTTGTGGTTAGGATACCAACGCTTGATTGGATCATTCTGTACTTGGTTAGCACTTGTACCAATAGAACTTGCAAGAATGTCCTGAAGACGCTTAACAACATAGTACTGGTTGTTGTCTGGAGTCTTGATAGTAATACCAACGAACTTTGATTCTGCGTCAGCAGCAATGCCAGCTGGAGTTGTTTCTGAACCACGATAAAGAATCTGTGGAACTACAGCCAACGAATATGGTTTTGTCTTGATGGTTGTATAGTCAGTTCCATCAATATTGACATTGGCACCTGCAGAGGTTCCTGTTGCAGGCTTATCCATTACTGAGTTGCCAGTAGCATCGCCAGTTTCAGTTATCTTTCCTGTTCCGAGATCAACTTGTCCTGCACTATACAAGCGAGTAAGAGTAACCACACATTGATCTTTGCTGCCACCACCAAGATCTTTCTCAAGAGCCACAGCATTGCTACCGGTCGTAGTCTGAACAACTACTTCAATGTTACTCATCATATGAAGTTCGGTGATGTTGAGATCACCAGACTTTACTGATGTTACGCCAGGATAAAGGAGATTTTTGTAACCTTCAGTTGGACTGTATTCATACTTTGTTTTTCCTGCGTCTGTACCTGAAGCTACGGTTGGCAAACCAGTCTTAAAAGGAGCTCCCCAATGGTAATCGTGAGCGCCATCTGCGGTATATGTACCATTTTCAATGGTGAAGTATGTGTTACCTGATGTCTTATTCTGCATATTGGTATGTGCAGAATTATTCACAGAACGAAGATGGTATGCGGTTTTGTTATCTTCATAAAACCAAGTTGTCTTCCACTTGAGACCATCAACAGTTGGTGTCTGGTTCTTTGCGTATGTACCAGTATATTCTACACCCTTATTATCTGTTGTTGAATAAGAGAAGTCGGTATAAATCTTACCAAGATCTTCAGTCTTGAGATAGAGCTGGTGTGTAGAATTATCAGTCATACCATTAGCATCCTTGTGAGTTTCGATAGTGATGTGGCTGTTGTCAATGTTCTCGTTAGTAGCATACACTTCGCTCCAGTCAGCCAATACCGCAGTAATTGTCTCAATCTGCTTCTTGTCAACAGTAATAAGGAGATTATAGTTTACACCCTGTGTAAGAGTAACAGTCTTAGCTGTTGTGTTGATACCAGCAGCGGTTAATTCTGCATCAGTCATTGCAACATCACCAGCCTTCTTAGCTGTGCTGAGAGCAGTATAAAGCTGAGCTTCTGTTACGAAGTAGTGGTTGTCATCGATAAAGAAGTCCAGAATATTCTTTGGTGTAACGGCTCCACCATTCCAAACATCATCAGGAAGTAACTGAGCATTAAGTGTGTAAGATGACGTATTCGATACAGTAGTCTTTGAACTTGGGGTCAGCTTGATGTTTCCTCGTGTCTGACTCCCCCATGTGCCGTCAACAAGATTCAGAGTACCTGTATAGTTCATATTATTGATTTGAACATACTCTTTGCCATCATCAAAGTTAAAGTCAGCTTCGCCAGTTGTTGGAGTCTTGTCAAAACCGGTACCTTCTTGAATCTTAATTGTTATACGTGACAACGCATGATTGAACTTCAAATGTCCACGGTCGAACTTACCCGCAGATGTGTGATCTGCGGTATTTGAATACATGAAGTGCATACGACCATCGCCATGAGTGGTTGCACCAGTCTTTGCTGCCTCAACAGTTGCCTTATTACCTGGCTGCCATGAACCGACATCGCTACCATCATTATTTGTGTATTTATACCAATAGCGACCGTCTGTACCACCATCCTGGATATTTCGCGCATATACGAGGTCTTCCTTTGCATTAGTATCACTGGTCTGACCATCTTGCTTTACTGTCCATTGGATGTTGTGAACTGTTGCATCTGTTGTTCCCCAAGTACCACTTGCTGGTGCAGACAATTTGCTTTCTACAAGGGCCGTAGCGCCTAGACTATATCCAGGAACAGCTACTGCATAGACAGACAACCATGAATCGCGACCGTGTGCATCATCCCAATAACGATTGTATGCATCGCCAGTAAACTCTACGTTAGAGTAATCAGTAGCACCAGTTCCTGTTTGAACACGTGCGACAGCCTGCGTACGGGTATATTTATGTTCTGTAGCAGATGTTTCTTTGTTGTCACTCTGGATGTGCATCAAGAGACCTGTTTCTGTAGCAAAACCTGCACGAGTCATGGCACGAGTAGCACCAAGTGTCTCACTTTCATCGCTCATCGAGAAGCTGATCATTTCCTTGTCACTTGTGTCAACAGGGGATGTGATGTCGGTGGTGTCCGAACAGCTGGATGCTATGAATGAGAGCAGGGCCAGCGAAAAGATTGTTTTTTTCATATCTTGTTGTTTTATATTTTCTTTCCTTATTTAGTCGCTTAAACGGTTAGATGTTTGCCGTAATCGCTTAGACGAGTCTTTTACTGTTCCAGATCGGTGGTTAGACTGCCGGTCACGTTCTCCCACGGGGTGAGGGTGGCGGTGAAGGTTATCTCTAGATTGTCCTCTATGCCTCCGATGATGAGGTAGTAGGTGTGGATGTAGCCGGAGAGCCAGTTGTACTGGCGGGTGCCGTCTTCCATCTGGATGGGGATGTCGTTGAACTCCTTGTAGAGGGTGCCATCCATTGTGCGCAGGTTGAAGCTGACGCAGAGGGTGACGTTCTCTTGGGGTATCTGCATGAGGCCGTCTTTACATTGCAGCCAGTAGGCTGAGGAGCGGCCTTGGTGCAGGCTGAGGTCGTTGTCGGTGACCTCCTTGCCACCGTCGAAACGGAGGAGCTCGGTGTGGGTGGTGGGGAGCTGCACCTTGGTGAGACCCTCGAAGCCACTGTTGCCGGTGCCGAGGTACCAGGAATACTCGGAAGGAAAACTTCCGAGCACAGTGCCGGGGGATGTGTAGCCGGTGGCTGCGGTGACGAAGTCGGGCGAATAGACGCTGATGGTTAGGCCCTCGATGTATAATGGGTTGGCAGTTGTCCAGGGCGATGTGCTGTAGATACCGAAGCGCACCTTGGAGTTGAGGTGGTGGAAGGGTAGCGCTACATAGCGGTTGCGTGTCTGGCTGCCTGTGTTGATTTCTAAAGGATGGTTTGTTGCCAAGAGATCGTAGTCGCGACCATCGTTGTTACGCTGCAGCTGTGCAGCAAGATAGGGTTCTGCCTCGCGGTCGGTCGGAGTGACCATGCCGTTGAGGGAGGTTTGCATCGAGTACGATGCGTTGATGGTGAGTGCCTTGTCGGTGATTGTGACGTGGGCGGGATTGGTAGGATAGGGAGACACTGCATGGAAGCGGTAGGGGAAGGCTGAGTAGTCCCAGTACTTCTCGTATTGTCCCGTGACCTTGGTGTAGTCCCAGTAGGGTCGGATGTTGCCATCCCAGGCTGTGCCTGATGTCTTGTATTCCACGTGATAGTCAGTCATCACGGGGTATTGGGTGGTGAGGCTGTAAGCCTTGTAGGTAGACACGATGAAGTCGGTGGTGAGGAGCTGTGCAGCACGTGTGGTGTTGTGTTCCTTCTCGCTGTCCTCCATCAGACAGGTGAAGTTCAGTGCGTCCTTACCGTTGATGTCTATCTCTTCTATGTCTTCGATTATCGCGCCATTCGAGCATGATATAAATAACAGCACGGCGAGTGCTGCCAGAGTCACTTGGACTCCGGCAAACACTCTCGTGCGCGTTATATTATATAATGTACGTGCGTGCATTATAGGGAACAGTTCGGATTATTCAGTTACTACGAAGTGAACGTACTCAGCCTTGTCAGCACCTGCTACGGTAGAAACATACTTAACGTAGTAGTCACCAGGAGCAACGTTGTTCTTAACCTTCAGGTTGTAGGTGTTGGCATCAGCTGCGGTCTGAGTGATTGTAAAGTCACCTGCATCAGTAGCAGTCTTGTCACCCTTGACAACGGTAAGTTTGCCTGCGGTTGCAAGGTCAGCAGTTGTAGCAGCACCATTGAACAGAGTTGTAACAACGATGTTGTCGGTAGTGTAAGCACCCGGAGTTGAAGTACCAACATTGCGGTCGATAGCAGCCTTGCTTACAGCTACAGAGTGAGTGTTACGTACTACGAAGAATGCCTGATATGTATTAATAGAAGATGCAGAAGTTCTATTGGTTACATAGTTGACAGTGTACGTGCCCTCAGGTGTGTCGTTATTAACAGTGATATCACACTTTCCAGATGTCTTAGCACCTACAGTGAAGTAACTTGCAACACCTGCATCCATGTAAACAACATCATCAATACCAGGCATTGTTACACCAACTGTACCACCATTGTTCAGGAATACAACCTTCTGCGACAGAGCATGCTGCCAGTTGATAACCTCGAAGGTCTTTTCGTCAACCTTAACCTGCTTGTCACCTTCCTTAATCTTGTATACAATCTTGTAAACACCGGGCTCAGCGTCCTGAGCGATTGTTACCTTCATGGTTGCAATGTCAACAACAACCTTGTTGGTAGGTGTTACATGGTTAGGATATTCGATGTAAAGTTGATCTGCTGTGGGAGTGGGAGCAGCAGCACCATCCTTAGTGATTGTGATGTCAAGCTTGGTACCTGCAAGAGCCTTAGTACCTACCTTATAGAGGTTCAGAGCAACTGCGTAGTCGTTACCTACGAAGAAGGTCTGAGTCCAGGTTGCAGGATGGTTCTTGTTGATATCACCAGCAGGACAAGTGTATGTTACGGTGTAGAGACCGTTAGCAGCACCAGCAGGAACAGTGATAGTCTTAGCAGATGCATTGTACCAACCAGTTGTTGTCTGAGGACCAGTTACAGTTACACCGCTTGTCCAATCGATAGCGTGATCCTTGTGAGTGTCACCATCGGTAATACCTACAGTAAGAACGTGCTCAACATCTGACTTGAATGAGTACATGTCGTTGACACCCTCAGTAAGCGTGATGTTGTGGTAGTTGCGAACAGTACCCTCGGTGATCTCCCACTCGCTTTCGTTCTCATCCCAGTCAACAACAGTACAGTTGTCGAATACGATAGGATAGAGAGCGGGAGTTGTGGGAACCTCAGGATCGGTAGGATCGATAGTAGGAGTGCTCTCGGTTGTACCGTTAGAGTTCTTGGTAATCTTGAAGATGTAGGTGTAGTGAGTATTAGGAAGCCAGTTGCAATAGTCGTATGGAACGTGAACGGTTGCGTTCTTAACAACAATCTTCTCACCAGTATCCTCAGCTGTCAACTCGTATGATACGTGGAAGGTGAAACCTGTAAGAGCGAGGTCAGCATCACATGCCTGATCAGTAGCATAGTCCGTATTACCATCAGCAAGTACATTAGCGCCATCACCCTTAGGAATAGCGTAGTAAGTAGTGGGCGACTGAACAGCCTCGTAACGGTTCTCACCAATCTTTGCCTCTGAGGGAGACTTGAAATTGATGGTTGTTGTGTTGTTAGCGCCATCTGTAGCAGGCTCTGCAAGAGTACCAGCAAACTGCTTCATTGTTGATGTGATATCAGCACCAGTATTATCGAACTTAATCTTCACACCATTAGCAGTGTAGTACTTACCACCCTTGTAACCATACTTGTTAGAAGTATTGTCCTTGATAGAAGCTGCAGCCTGAACACCAGCATAAGTGCCTTCCTTAAGGTCGAGGACACGAACGCTGTAACCAGGAACGTCTTCCCAGAACTTGATGTTCACCTTAGCGTTGAGGCGCTTGAACTGGAGAGCTACATCATGACCATAGTTGGCCTTAGCAACCTTTGCAGAAGCATACATGTACTCAGCGAGTGAAGCATCATCGTAACCATCTTTCAGTGAACCATTGGGGATGGTCAGAACATAAGTGTCATCACCTGTTGCGCTCTGAGCGGTGCCGTCAACGTAGGTTGCAGTTGGCTTTACTGCACTGTTGATGTAGGGAGCGTAAGCATAGAAGTAAGTGTACTCTGCTGCGTTATCCCAATACTTCAAGTACTGGTTCTCGTTGTTTGACTTGAATGCATTGGTTAGAGCACCACCTGCATAGGTGCCATTGTACTCAGTGTTACCCATGCCCTCGTACATCCAGTAAGAAAGACCATCCTCCTGGCCGCCAGCATCGCCCCAAGTTGTACCAGACTTCTGATAAGCATTGGTCTCGTCATAATAGCCAACGAGGTAGTTAGGCATAACGGGGTTCACCATGTCTGTGCTCTTGTAAGCGAACACACCGAAGTTGTAATGGCCGGTTTTCTGCATGTCCGTGTAGGCACGGGTCATGTTCTTCTGAGCCATCACGAAACTGATGGGACCTTCCTTGCCATTCTGGCCAACAGAATTGTCCACCAGACTCTCGTTTGCACAGGCTGCGAGCATGAGGCCGGCAGCCGAAAGAATCATAAGTTTCTTCATGTTGTTAAAATTAAAATTAATAATTATTGTTAATTGTTTTTTTGTTTTTTCCTTTTTCTCTTTTTTTAGTCGTTTAATCGTTTAATCGTTTAATTATTTAATTGCTTAATTGTTTAATCGTTTAAATGGTTATTTTGTCATCGTCATCGTCATCGTCGGCTACATCGGGATGTCGTACTCTAGCTCGTCATAGTCCTCGACAGTGGGGTGGAAGAGGGAGCCTTGGGCGGGATCGCCTCCTGTTGGGTTGTCGACGGTGGTGGCGTCGAGATAGACGGTGATGACTCCGCCGTGACATTGCTTCTGACACTGGTCGGTGACCTCGGCTCGCATCGTCTGTACCGAACCTCCCGACATGACGAGGTCGAAGTAGAGGTAGTTGGGCAACTCGGCACGCGAACCGTGATAGATGGCGCGTGAGTCGCTCAGGAAGCCGTCCATGTCGCACAGGCCGTAGGTGGTGAGCTTGCCGCCGATGATGTCGGTACGCTTGCCGTCCACCATGATGTCCTTCTTCATGCGGGTGTTGAAATACACCATACAGGGTGAGTCGAGCGTGTGGGCCGTGTTGACGTTCGTACCGCTTGCCATGGCCGAGATGGCACAGTCGCCGCTGATGCCTCGCACGCGCCCGTCATCATTGTTATATATTACAATCTGCACCAGGTAGATGTATACGAGGGGATTCAGCGTACAGTTGATGTGCTTCACCCACACACGTTCCTCTTCGTTGTAATAGTCGTAGTCCTCGAAGTTGCGCGAGATGTAGATGTCGCGCGGATAGGCCGAGTAGAAGATCTCGGGCTGGTTGTAGAGGGCCGTGGGCTTGTTGTCGGTGACGGGGCTGATGTTGTTGACACTGATGGCACGCGTCACGGTGGTAGAGGCGTAGACGTTGTCGAGGTTTGACTCGTCGATGGTGACGACCTGGGTCTGCGTTTCCGATTCGATGTGGCTCCATATCAGCATGTCGTAATAGCCGAACTCGTAGGTGCGGCGGAAGTGGTTGGTGTAGATGGGGAAACCATCGACCTCGGTGTGGGGCACGCGTGGTTTCTCGCCCACGAAGTAACGGCGCACCTCGAAGCTGTTGGGGTGGGGATAGCTGAGCTCGCCCCAACGGTTGATGTCTTCGTCGTCCCAACCGTAGTGCCACTGTGCCTCCCAGCTGACGTCGAGGTTCCATACCACGTCGAGGTCGGCTACGACGATGGGGAGGTCGACCATGACCTCCTCGGCGGGGAGGTTGAGGGGTGGCTCGATGCAGGATGTGGGCGTGACGACAGTCATGAACATGACAACGAGCATAGTGAGGGCTGACCAGAGGCGTCTGGCCATCGATGTCATTCTGCTATGGTTATGTTTTAACATTCTGTTCATATTGTCGTGGTTGTCGTTGATGCTGGGCCGACGATGAATCGTCGGGAACGGTGGCTGGTGGTGTTGTGCCGACGGGGGAACCGTCGGACACTATGGAGGGGCTGCGCTGCAGGTGGCGTTGCTGGCCGGTGTGGCTGCGCTGCCGTTGTTATTGCACTAGCTTCTTTTTTCGATATATGATGTCATAGGTGAACTGTATGCCGAGGTTGGTGGGGCCGAACCAGGTGAAGCGGTGGTTGCGCTCTTTGAACTTGGAGGCGGCGCCCAGATAGTTGTAGTAATACTTGCCGTTGATGGTGCCCGTGATGGGGTTGCCATAGACGTAGGGGTCGAAGATGGTCATGAAGAATCCGGCTGCTGCCATCACTTCGAAACGGAGGGAGCCTTTGCGGTTGACCTTCATGGTGTAGCCTATCGAGAGGCCGGCTCCTCCGCCTTCGCCTTCCCAGCCTTCCTTGGCGTCGAGGCCGATACCGTACTTGTCGCCGTGGATGTAGGCTCCGAGGTAGAGGCCGATGAACTTACCGCCGCCCTTGAAGTAACGCCTGAGCTCGGCTTGTATGTCGCGTACCTGCCAGAACTCCTGACTGTCCCACTTGCGATTGGTGCCCCACGTCATGCCGATGTTATAGGTGAGGTGGCCTCGTAGCGGGTAATACTCGAACTGTATGTTGGGCGAGAAGGCCCATCCGAAGCGGGGCATGTAGAAGAAGTCGTGCACGAGATTGGTGCGGACGGCTATCATGTGGCGGCGCTTCCACTTCTGTGCGGTGTAGGGCAGTCCGCCGTCCCACTCGATGTCGAGCTGTGGAATGTCGAGCAAGGGGAGGTCGACAGGCTGTGGCTTCTGAAGCTCGGACAGCTCGGGGATGACCTGTGGCGCGTGAGCCGAATCGGGTTCGCTGAACCAGAGCAGGAAGCGTGCGCTACGCAGGCGTGGGAAGTACTCCTTGAGCAGTCGTGGCCAGAGTGTCTTGTTCTTGGCCGCCTGCAGACGCTGCTTGCAGCACAGTTCGTCGCCCTTGCAGCCGTCGTAGATGTCCTTGACGAGCTGGTAGTCGGGGTCGGCAGCCTGCTTCATGAGAAGGCATAGGTAGCCGTAGTCCTCGGTGACGCAGCTGATGTCGGCATCAGTCTCGACGTACTGGTTCAGGAGGTCGCGTCGCAACTCGTTGAGCAGAGCCTGCGAACGTCCCTTGCCCAGACGCTGGTTGTTGGCGTAGGGACCCTCGGGCGAGGCAGCACCGCGAATGAAGACCTTGCGCAGCTGCAGGTGCTGGGCGTTGATCCATGGCAGCACGCTGTCGCGATAGTGCTTCAGGAAAGGATCGGCAGCAGGAATCTCGGTTCGGTTCACCTTGAAGATGACACCCGACGAGGTGCGGTAGAACTCCTCCTCGTTGCTGAGTGGGGGGAGCTGCTGCACGGTATCCTTGGTTATGATTATGAACGGGAATCGGCTGTCGTGAACGTATACATCGTCCTGTGCCGACGCGGTGGCCGGAACAAGCAGAAGCATAAGCATCATGCAGCTGATAAGCGTTCTTAAATTTGTCATTCTTTCTAATTTGTTATCCCTTCCTTTATGCGTGCGCGAGTAATATTGTGCACGAACGGTAATAAAGTAAATAACGATGTATTATGGTTAAGTGTATGGTTTTAATGCGCAAAGATAATTATTTTTTTTGATTTTACGATAAGATTTTCTTTCAAAAAGTGTTACCCCCCCCCATTAATTTGTACGTTTTGCAAGTTTTTCTTGGCAAATTGCAAGGGATTATGGGTTGTTTTTGTTCAGTTTTACCTCGGAAGGCAGACAGCCAAACACCTCGACGAACATCTTGCGAAAGGTGGTCTGCGAGCGGAATCCGGATAGTTCGCAGACATCGCGGATGGGCATGTCGGGATTATCCTGCATCAGCCGGTATGCGTACTCTGCACGCAGCGTGTTGATGTACTGGTAGAAGGAGAGGTCGCGACTGCGGAAGTACATCTTCAGGTAGGTGCTGCTGATAGACAGTCGGCGGCAGAGCGTCTCGCGTGTCAGGTCGGGCTCGAGGAAGAGGAACTTCTCCTCGCACAGCGACTCCAGCTTCTGCTCGATGATGGCATAGAAGGCTTTCTCCTCGTTCTTTTCCTTCGGCATTTCTTCCTGCTGGTCTTCCTCCTTCGTCATCTCCTCGACGGAGTCGATGTCGAGCGGCTTCTGGCGGCAGGTACAGTAGCAGAGGTAGGCGGCGTTGATGATGGACAGAGCCCAATAGAAGATTTCCGCTATGGGCTTCCAGTTATACTCATAGAATAGGAACACTATGATTTGGATGGCAAAGCCTGCAAAGCATGACCATGACCAGAAGATCTCCTTGCCCGATATCTCGCTGTACTCCGACTTGATGCGCTGGACGTAGAGGCGGTACCCCTTGGCATGCCTGATGAGCAGGTAGATGATGAACAGGACATTGAGCACCGATGCAATGTGTACGGGAAGTCGTCCGTATTGACTTGAAGGAATCATTACATAACAGAGGGTGAGCAGCAGGAAGGGGAAGGCTGTTGCGCAGACCCACCGCAGTGTGTTGACCTGCCTCTGCACGATGGCATGCATCACGATGAAGAGAGCCGGCGTCATCAGCATCATGGTGACGAGGAGGCAAACGTCGTATTCGGGACACCACGTAGATGGGCTGAGCAGGCAGGGCGTGAGATAGATGAGCCAGTCGAAAGCCCAGACGAACATGAAGATGCCCACGCTGCGAGTCATACGCTGCTTGGCAACCTGTTCGCCATGCATGCTGATGGGGTTGCCCCGCTGAGCCAGCATCACGCAGCCCAGTATCACGAAATAGACAATCGTGATGATGTATAGCAGCAGTATGATACTCTGTGAGAGATTGGCCATGGCTTTGTTTTGATTTAGACGTGCAAAGTAAATAAATAATCGCGAGAAAGACAATAATGTGATGTCACGTACGGTCAAAAACCGCTGTTTTGCCCGAAAATGACGTGGGTTTGGGGATTTTGAAAGGTAGTAAAAGGGATTTTGAAAGGTAGTAAAAGGGAATTTGAAAGGGTAGTAAAAGGGTAGTGAAAAGGTAGTAAAAGGGTAGTAAAAGGGACGAATGTGTTGGTGGGGAAAGGGTGGTTGAGAGGGGGTGAAAGGGGAGTGGAAGGGTAGTGAAAGGGTAGTAAAAGGGACGAATGTGTTGGTGGGGAAAGGGTGGTTGAGAGGGTGTAAAAGGGTAGTGAAAGGGTAGTAAAAGGGGAGTATGAGAAGTAATAAGGGAGGCTAAATTAAAAAAGTTTTTTTTACGGCAAAAAGGTTCAAGGGTTCCACTTTTTGTTTGTAACATAATGTGATACAGTTGGTTATGGGTGTGGAACCCTTGGTGGAACCCCGTTTAAGGGTTCCACTGGGTTCCACTATTTCCCTCTCTCAAAATAGGGCGAAATGAATTTGCTAATGAAATCTGGTGGAACCCTGTGGAACCCTTGAGCTGGGTTCCACCGAGGGTTCCACCAACCTAACGGCCAGATTGTAAGGTACTTATATTCGTAAAGTGGAACCCTTGAACCTTTTTGCCGTAAAAAAACTTTTTATAATTGAATTCAACTTTCGCATGTTTCTCAAGTTGTTAGTTTAGAGTTTAGAGTGTAGTGTTTAGAGTAGTTTTAGAGTTTAGAGTTTATATAGTTCACTCGTCTGGGTAAAACTTTCAACTCTCTACCGATTCAACAACTCTAAACTCTAAACACTTAACTCTCAACTAAGTTGAGCTTTGCGAAACTTGTATCACTTAATCATCACTTAATGCAAAATCCGCCTTAATTTTCTTGTGCCAGTGTAATGCAGAACTGCCTTCTTTGAGATATTTGGCACGCACAACACTCTGTGTCGCGATAGGGAAACTCCCCTTCACTTTAGGGTAACTCCCCTGCCGTTTTAGGGTAAATACGGAAAATCCCCCCGAAAAAGTCCTTACCTTTGCAGCAGAAAACAAAACAACAGCAGACGGAAGCAAGAAACAAAACGCTAAACGCTGGAAACAAAAAGCAGAAGGCTGCCGGTTGCAGAGAGAAAGAAACAAAAGTAAAAACCTATTAAAACTTACAATTATGACACGCAATACTTTTTTCGCAGCAATGATGTTCGCCATGATGGCAATGGTTAGCAACAATATGATGGCTCAGGGCCATGGTCACAACGACGACCGTGGTTACAGCTTCGAGGTTGGCACTCGTGGTGCTGGTTACAACAGCAACCGTAACAACAGCTACAACGACAACCGCAACAACAGCTACAACAGCAACCGTAACTACAACTACAGCGACAACCGCAACTACGGCTACAGCGACAACCGCAACTACGGCTACAGCGACAATCGCAACTACGGCTACAGCGACAACCGCAACTACGGTTATGACCGTCACGACAACTACGGTCATCGCGACGACCATCGTCACGACTACGGCAGAGGCAATCACGGCTATCGCGAGATGCACGGCCACCGCTGGGATCACGACGGTTGGATGGTAGGTTATCACGGTCGTGTACGTCACTTCGACGATGGCCGCTGGGGTTATCTGCGCGATGGTCGCTGGTACTACTACAACTGCTTCTTCGAGCCCGACTACTACTACGCACGTCCCGTTGCCCACTTCCACAGCCACATCATGACTCCCACCGAGCGTCGCGTTGTTGGTGCCACCATAGGTGCAGTAGCAGTTGCAGCCCTCATCTCAGCCCTGGCAAATTAAGCTCCCCCTAAACTCTAAACACAAAACTCTCAGCTTAATTTCGATTATTTGGTTCGGATTTATACAACAGCAAACAGAGCATTTACGATACATGAACAAAAAACGCAGTAGCCTATGAAATAAGATAATTCAACTTTCGCATGTTGCTCAAGTTGTTAGTTTAGAGTTTAGAGTGTAGTGTTTAGAGTAGTTTTAGAGTTTATATAGTTCACTAGTCTGGGTAAAACTTTCAACTCTCTACCGATTCAACAACTCTAAACTCTAAACACTTAACTCTCAACTAAGTTGAGCT
>JAGHUS010000166.1 GCA_018064685.1 Bacteroidales bacterium
ATGAAGTCCACCATCTGCTTATAAGTGGCACGAGGGAACTTCTCTTCCTTGACGATAGGCGAATAGGTGTGGTCGATGAGCAGTGGTGCACCATAGTAACGCCACAGCATATAGTAGTAATAAGCACGCATGAAGTGTGCCTCGCCGAGCACGCGCTGCTTGTGTTCGCCATCGGTTATCTCACCTTGCTTCTCAAGAAGGGTGTTGATGTTGTTTATCTCGCCGTAGTATGTGCTCCATTTCAGACGTGCCCATGCCGATATCTCTGTCTCGTTACCCTTGAGCAGGTCACCGTATCCGGCATTATACCAGTCCGCCTTACCCACCGATATCTGGTCGCCGAACCAAGGCATGTAGTATCGCGAGGCACTTTTCACCAAGGCTATGGTGCTTGGCACGAAGATGTTGAAACCGTTGTTCATGTTGCGATACCACGTGTTGACATACTCATCGAGCAGCTGTGAGTTCTGCCAGACGGTGTTCTCGGAGATGGTATTCATCGGAGCATCGCTGAAAAGGCTGTCTCCACATCCCGTGAGTGCCACGCTTCCACTGGCAAGCATCACGCCCGCCAGCATCGTAGCTGTTATATTTCGTATCTTTTTGTTCATTGTTTTTCTTTGAGTTATTTTCGAGAGATCGATATTTCGAAGTCTCGATATTTCTATTGCCCCTTCTCCCTCCCCTTTTCGGGGAGGGCTGGGGTGGGGCCTTTACAATCCCACATTAACCGTCAAACCGTAGCTTTTCTGTATCGGATAACCACGCAATGACTCTGGATCCATGTCCTTGAGCGACGATATGGTGAAGAGGTTGCTTGCCTGGAATGCAACGGAAAGGCTCTGCAGATGGAGTGCCTTTACGACTTTCTGATTGAACTGATAACCAGCATTGAGCATCTTCAGGCGCAGGAAGTTACAGTCGCGCACCCAGAATGTGCTCACCTTGCGGTTGTTGTCGTTGCTCGTTGCAATCTTGATGCGAGGGTATGCCGCACCAGGATTCTCAGGAGTCCACGTGTCGGTGAGGTGATACTTCTGGAACTTCTGCATCGAACCGTTCTCAAGAGTATATTGCTCAGCGATGTTCTGCTTGTAACCCAACTCGCCCTGGAAGAGCATATTGACGAAGAATCCCTTGTAGTTGGCACCCAGACGGAACGAGATATCGAAGTCCGGATATGATGAATTCTTGACGTAGATGCGGTCGGAAGATGTGAGCATGCCATCGCCATCCTTGTCAACATACTTGATATCGCCAGGTGCGAGGGTGGCATTGCCCTGACCATCCTGGTCAAGTTTGTAGTTGTCGATCTCCTCCTGCGACTGGAAAAGACCGGCTGCCTCGTACATAGTCCACACGAGTGAGCTCTTGCCTTTGCGGCGGAGGTTCTCCAACTGCGACGATTCGTCACCGAAGTCGAGGTACTCATCATCGTTCTTTGCCATCGTAACGGCAGCATTATACTTGAACTTACCGATGGTATTCTTATGCGAAAGCGTGATGTCCCATCCCCAAGCCTTCAGCTTTGCGAAGTTCATGTTAGGCACATTGCCGTTGACACCCGTTGAAGGTGGGTAGAGATAGTCGGGTGCAGAGGTTATCTTGTCGGTCTCGTAGCGCCAGTAGTACTCTGCCGTGAGTGCGATACGACCGTCCCAAAAGCCCAAGTCGAGGCCAAGGTTATAGTCGCGTGTCTTGCCCCAGGTGAGGTCTGCGTTAGGATTAGTGTAGAGCATGGTGCCCGGGGTGAATGTTCCACCAATGTTATATCCGTAGGAAACGCTCTCCTTGTAGGTCTTGAGGTAAGAGTATGCGCCCACAAGTCCATCGTTACCCAGCAGACCTGTCGATGCACGGAGCTTCACATTGGTAAGTACAGGTTGCTTCCAACGTTTGAAGAAAGGCTCGTTGCTCACCACCCAGCTGGCAGAGAACGATGGGAAGAAGCCCCAACGCTTGCCGGGAGCAAAGTTTGTAGAACCGTCGGCACGGAACGAGAACTCAGCAAAATAGCGGTTGTCGTAGGCGTATGTCAGACGACCGATGACCGAGGCACGCTCAAGTTTCGACTCATCACCTACGAGGCGAGCCACCTGTGCCGTACCTATAGTCTCAGGATAGGCACTCATATTCTGGTTCTCACCCGTCATATAGAGGTTGTGCGAACGGTGATAGTTGGCTACAAAGGTAGCCGACACGTCATGTTTCTCAAGGAAGGTGCGGTTGAAGTTGGCACCTATCTCATACAACTGCGACTCATAGAAGCGGTCGGTCTGCTCGAGCGCCGACACAGCCTTAGGGTAGGTAGTGTTAGGATCGGCAGTGTATTCCCTGGTCGTTGTGTCGTAGGTGTAAAGGGTTACCGGCGTAGAGAAGTCACGCTCTATGCGACTGTTGTCGTCGAAGTTGCCCGAAACGTACATCGACAGACCCTTGACCCAAGGCAGCTGCCATGTGAGGCGGGCATTGATAGTGCCCAT
>JAGHUS010000004.1 GCA_018064685.1 Bacteroidales bacterium
ATTGGACTTTTGCCTACGGGACAAAAGTAGAGATTCTTCGCTTTGCTCAGAATGACAAATCCTCTTGCGTCATTATAAAAATCTTTTTGATCACCTACTTATAACAATCAAATGAAACGAATATCCACCATCAGCTTTATACTGCTTCTCCTAGTGCTGACCATGTCTTGCAGCAAGACGGAGCAAACGGAACCCAACGGTGCCGAGAAGGAGGCACAGATGCTGTCCGACTCTTTGCGCAGCAACTCGAAGGCTTTGTCACGATGGATGAGGAGCTACGAACGCCAGAACGAGCCTAAGGCTGCCCTCATCATGCGCCAGATGTATGGCAAGGCACTGCGTGACGAGAGTCTGTTTGAAGAAGCCATAGCGCAACACGACACCTGCATCAACATAGCCAAGGAACTGAATGACACCATGCAGCAGATCATTGCCATGAACAACCAAGGCACGAACTTCCGACGCATGGGCGACCTGCAGAGCGCAGCCGACATGCACTACGCTGCACTGGAACTGAGCGATGCCATGAACGACCAGCAGTCGGAGATGGCGATAAAGAACGAGGTACGAGCACTGAACGGACTGGGCAACGTATTGCTGTCGCTAAAGAATCTGGAGGCTGCCGAAGAGGTGTTTCGCCGTGCACTGGACGGCGAGACGAAGCTGGGAAGCGAAACGGGACAGGCCATCAACCTTGCCAACCTGGGCAGCATAAAGGAACAGACGGGACATCTCGATTCTGCCCATATATATTATAATAGGAGTATGGAGCTGAACCGCAAGGTCAACAATCCGGTGGGCATTGCCCTGTGTTACCACTATCTGGGACATCTGGCCGAGAAAGAGGGTATGCCGGAAGAGGCGCTCCGCAACTTCCGTATGGCCTACGACACCAGCAAACCCACAGGCGACGTGTGGCACTGGCTGGAGGCTTGCAACGCACTGGCCGATGCATTGCTGAACAACAATCAACTGGACTCAGCCCGACAATACGTAGATTTATCGATGGAATCGGCACTTTCCATCCATTCGCAGGAACATCTGGCCGAGGCGTTTGCATTGCGTTCGAAGCTGGAGGAGAAGAGTGGAAACAGTAATGCTGCGCTGCGCGACTTGCACGAGAGCTTGATACTGAAGGACAGCATTGAGAGCGAGACAAACGAAAACCACATGACGAATCTGCGTGTGAACTACGAGTCGAACATGCGCATCAAGGAGGTTAGCAAAGCCGAGACAGAAGCACAATACGAGAAGACGACACGCGTGATACTGACGTGGAGCATCATCATCATATTCATACTGGTAGTACTGACGCTGGTGATGCGTATACGCGCTGCCAGGACACGCAAGCGTGCAGCCATAGCTCTGCAGATGGCCAACGAAAACCTGCTGCGTGCCAACCAGGAACGACAGACGTTCTACCGCAACATCACACATCAGTTGCGCACGCCTCTGACAGTTGTCATCGGCATGGTGAACCAGCTGCAGAACCACATCGCGCCAGACGATGATGAGGGACAGGAGGAACTGGCTGCCACACAGCGACAGAGTCGCGAACTGCTGGAACTGGTGAGCCGCATGATTAAGGTGTCGAAGGAGGGAACAAACCTGGAACTCTCGGACATCAATACCGCATATTCCACCAATTCACCGCAGAAAACGTCTAACAAGACTAGCATCGACCCAACTAACAAGGCTGAGAAGAAAGGGAACACAAACACAGTGGAGGGAGCTGAAGGTTTGCAGACAGCCGAGAATGTTAGCAAGACACTGATACACACATCCGCAAAACCCATGCAAGGACACGTCGGGAAGTCCTCTGTAACGAATGGAGCCAAAGTGCTCATTGCCGAGGACAACGAGGATGTGGCCACACTCATCCAGAACATATTCCAGAACAACGGCTATATAACAACCATAGCGCACGACGGACAAGAGGCACTGGACTTCCTTGTTGCCAACGAACTGCCTGACATCGTCATCAGCGACATTGCCATGCCACGCATGGACGGACTGGAACTCATACGACAGATACGTGCTGACGACACGATGAACCATCTGCCCATCGTGGTGGTTTCGGCCCGTGTCGAAGACAGCGAACGACTGGAGGGACTGGATGCTGGTGCCGAGGTGTATCTGGCCAAACCCTTCATCGTAGACGAACTGCTGCTGCGTGCACAGAAACTGCTGGAACAACGTGCCGTGCTGCGCCGACGCTTCAGCAACCAGCAGGAGAGCGACTTGCTGATGCAGAATCTGGCAAACGAGGAGAAGACATTCTTCACATTACTGAACGACATCATACAAGAGAATATAGCCGAACCCGAACTGACAAGCAACATGCTGGCCGACAAGCTTTGCATGAGCCGTTCGCAACTGAACAGGAAGGTGAAGAACCTGACGGGCGACGATACCAGTCACTACATACGCAACCGCCGCCTGATGCACGCATGCCACCTACTGGCCACGACAAAAATGCCCATCGGACACATCGAGACAGAATGTGGATTTGACACTCCGGGCTACTTCTCGCGTACCTTCAAGAGCGTATACAACGCTACTCCGTCTGAATATCGCAAGAAGGCACAAAAGGCATAAATACATATATAAAAGGCCACCAAGACAAAGAAAGAAGACACATAAAGACCTCATTTTGCACTATTTGCGCAGAAAATACAAATATCTGCGCAAGTAGTGCAAGTTTTTTTTACGAATTATCCCGAACTTTGCAGCAGAAAAAGAAAAGTATTTGTAGTTATTACTTACCTGGTATGCAACACTTCTCTGAAAAGACTGCCATGCAGCGATATATGAAGATACTGGGAGCCAGTCAGCCATTCTTCCTAAATCCGAACTACAATCTGGAAGACTTGTGCAAAGACTTGCAGACGAACCGTGCCTATGCATCGCGTTTTGTCAACAAAGAACTGGGCACTTCACTACCACAGTTGCTGCGCTCACTTCGACTGGCTTATGCCGAACGACTGACGCACAACTTCCCAAACATGAGTATCACCGACATCGCACGCAGTTCAGGCTTCAATAACCTTACGTCCTACCGCAGAGCGTATGTAGAGAAGTATGGTTGCACGCCCAGCGAGGGGAAGAAGAACCAATAAAAAGACCCTCCCCAAGAGCCTATTTAAAGGGGAGAGAAAAAAGACCCTCCCCCGCCCCCCTTAAAGGGGGGAGCAGAATGGGAAAGAGAGAACATTAACACTATTCACTATATATCAAGATGCGAGGTATCGGGCCATAAGCCTAATACCTCGCATTAACTTTATAAAATATGAAATCCACCACCCCCTAAAGGTGAGAGAATCATAGCGCCAGCTTTATTATGAATTATGAATTATGAATTATGAATTATGAATTATGAATTGTGAATTATGAATTGATCTTCACCTTCCCTTCACAATCTTCTTGATGTCGTTGAGTTTGTTCAGTGCTTCGAGAGGCGTGAGGTTGTTGACATCGAGATTGATGATCTCATCGCGCACCTGTGTCAGGATGGGATCGTCCAGTTGGAAGAAATTCATCTGCACACCATCCTGTTGCTGTGTCACAGAAATCTTTCCATCCACACCCTCTTTGTTGCGCGATGCCTCCAACTGCTCCAGAACCTTCTCGGCACGCTTCACGATGCTCATGGGCATACCGGCCAGCTTGGCCACATGTATACCAAAGCTATGCTCACTGCCACCCTGCACCAGCTTGCGCAGGAAGATAACCTTTCCGTCCACCTCCTTCACGCTCACATTATAGTTCTTGATGCGGCTGTATGTTTCCTCCATCTCGTTCAGTTCGTGATAGTGGGTGGCAAACAAGGTGCGGGCACGTCCCTTCTGGTTCTCGTGAATATACTCCACAATGCTCCATGCTATGGAGATGCCGTCGTAGGTGCTGGTGCCGCGTCCCAACTCGTCAAAGAGCACCAGACTGCGCTGCGAGATGTTGTTCAGGATGCTGGCTGCCTCGTTCATCTCCACCATGAAGGTACTCTCGCCCATCGAGATGTTGTCGCTGGCTCCCACACGGGTGAAGATCTTATCCACGATGCCCACGCGCGCACTCTCGGCTGGCACAAAGCTGCCCACCTGTGCCATCAGCACGATGAGAGCCGTCTGGCGCAGCAAGGCACTCTTACCGGCCATGTTCGGACCCGTGATGATGACCACCTGCTGCTTCTCGGTGTCGAGATACACATCGTTGGGCACATAACGCTCGCCCACAGGCATCTGCTGTTCGATGACGGGGTGGCGGCCCTGACGGATGTCCAGCACCTCGCTGTCGTCCACCACCGGACGTATGTAGTTATGTTCGCTGGCTGCCGTGGCAAAGCTCAGCAGACAGTCAAGCTGCGCTATCAGCGTAGCGTTGGTCTGTATCTCGTGTGTGTGCAGTGCCAATGCCGCCACAAGCTGGTTGAAAAGCCGTGTCTCCAGTGCCACGATCTTTTCTTCTGCACCCAGAATCTTCTCTTCGTATTCCTTCAGTTCCTGCGTGATGTAACGCTCGGCCTGCGTCAGTGTCTGCTTTCTGATCCATTCGGGCGGAACCTGATCCTTGAACGTATTGCGCACCTCCAGATAGTATCCGAAGACATTGTTGTAGCCAATCTTCAGACTCGTTATGCCGGTGCGCTCCACCTCGCGCTGCTGAATCTGCAGCAGATAGTCCTTGCCCTGATAGGCAATGTGGCGCAGTTCGTCGAGTTCCTCGCTAACGCCGTCGGCAATGACACCGCCCTTGGCCACCATGAGTGGTGGATCGGGCTTCACCTCGCGAGCGATGCGGTCGCGAATCTCCTCGCAAAGATTGAGCTGACTACCCATGGTGCGCAGTGTCTCATCGTCGGCCTCCATCAAGGCTGCCTTGACAGGAGCGATAGCCTGCAGGGCGATGCGCAGCTGCTGCACGTCGCGCGGTGTGACACGTCCCGTGCTGACCTTGGCCGTGATGCGCTCCAGGTCGCCAATCTGCTGCAACTGTTCGTCGGCCAACTCGCGCAAATCGGGATGACGGAAGAAGCAGTCCACCACATCCTGCCGTTGCGTGATGGCACGCACATCCTTCAGGGGGAAGGTAATCCAGCGGCGCAGCAGTCGCGCTCCCATAGGTGTGGTGGTACGGTCGATGATGTCGAGCAGCGAGATGCCACCCTCGTTCATCGAGCCAAGAAGTTCCAGACTTCTCAGTGTGAACTTATCCAGACGCACGAAGCGCTCCTCCTCGATACGGTTGATGCTGGTGATATGTTTCAGCTGTGTGTGCTGCGTCATCTCCAGATACTGCAGGATGGCACCCGCAGCCACAATGCCGCTCTTCAGGTGGTCTATGCCGAAGCCCTTCAGGTTCTTGACCTGGAAATGGCGTGTGAGCTTCTGCAAGGCAGTGGTCTCGGTGAAGCACCAGTCGTCGAGTTCGAAGGTGATATGGCGATTGCCGAAGCAACCCTCGAACTGATTCTTCTTGCCACGCTCGTACAGCACCTCCTTGGGCATGAAGTTACCCAGCAGTTTGTCTACGTATTCGGCCGTGCCCTGTGCCGTCATGAACTCGCCCGTACTGATGTCGAGCAGAGCAATGCCGCAGGCACCCTTGCCAAAGTGTATGGAGGCAAGGAAGTTATTCTCCTTGCAGTTCAGCACATTGTCGTTCATGGCCACACCCGGCGTCACCAGTTCGGTGATGCCACGCTTCACCAGTTTCTTGGTGGCTTTGGGGTCCTCCAGCTGGTCGCAGATGGCCACACGTCGTCCGGCACGAATCAGTCGGGGCAGATAGGTGTCGAGGGCATGGTAGGGAAAACCTGCCATCTCGGTGTTGGTAAGGAACTCCTTGTTGTTGTTCCTTCGGGTGAGCGTAATGCCCAGTATCTGGGATGCCTCGACAGCATCCTGTCCGTATGTCTCATAGAAGTCGCCACAACGAAACAAGAGAACAGCATCAGGATGCTTCTCTTTCAGTTCGAAGAACTGTTTCATCATGGGCGTCAAGCCTTCTGTCTTTGCCATATTTTGAGGTTATGAGGTTGTGAGGTTTTAAGGTTATGAGGTTGGGAGGTTATGAGGTTGGGAGGTTATGAGGTTGGGAGGTTTTAAGGTTATGAGGTTATGAGGTTATGAGGTTATGAGGTTGGGAGGTTATGGGGTTTTGGGGTTTGGGGGGTTGGGGAGTTTGAGGTTTTAAGGTTGGGAGGTACGCCACTAGATATACCTAACATATCTATAACCCATAACCTATAACCCATAACCTATAACCTATAACCTTTTACAATTGCTGCATATCATTCAGTTTCTTGTAGTAGCCATTCTGCGCTATCAACGCCTCGTGCGTGCCGCGCTCCACGATGCGTCCTTCGTGCAGCACACATATCTCGTCGGCATTCTTGATGGTAGAGAGGCGATGGGCGATGGCCACGGTGGTGCGTGTCTTCATCAGGCGCTCCAAGGCTTCCTGTACGAGGCGCTCGCTCTCGGTGTCGAGCGCCGACGTAGCCTCGTCGAGGATGAGGATGGGCGGATTCTTGAGGATGGCACGAGCGATGCTGATGCGCTGGCGCTGACCACCCGACAGACGGCAGCCACGGTCGCCCACCATGGTGTCGTAGCCGTCCTCCATCTGCAGGATGAAGTCGTGCGCATTGGCTATCTTGGCCGCAGCGATGATGTCCTCGTCGCTGGCATCGGTGACACCGAATGCTATGTTGTTGCGAATGGTATCGTTGAAGAGGATGGCCTCCTGGTTGACATTACCGATAAGGTTGCGCAGCGAGCGGATGCTGAGCTGGCGTATGTCGGTGCCGTCGATGCTGATGCTGCCCTCCTGGATGTCGTGATAGCGGGGAATGAGGTCTACCAGCGTACTCTTGCCACTACCGCTCTGTCCCACCAAAGCGATGGTGCGACCCTTGGCAATGCTGAGGTTGATATCGTGCAGCACAAGGCGGTCCTCGTTATAGGCGAACGATACGTCCTTGAACTCGATGCTGTGCTCGAGCGACTTGACATCCTTCGGTTCGCCTGCCTCCTTGATGGGGTTCTCGGCATCCAGAATCTTGTCGATACGCTCCAACGACGCCATACCTTTCTGTATGGCATAACCCGCACGCGACAAGTCCTTCAGGGGCTGCAGCGTGGTGTAGAGGATGACGAGATAATAGATGAAGATGCTGGCATCGATGGGCGAATGACCCGAGAAGATGAGCGTACCACCAAACCACAGTACGATGACAATCATCACCGTGCCCAGGAACTCGCTGACGGGATGAGCGGCACTCTGGCGCACTGCCACACGGGTGGAGGCACGGCGGAACTCGTTGTTGACAGCCTCGAAGCGCTTCACCATCATCTTCTCGGCAATGAAGGCCTTGATGATGCGCAGTCCGCCCAGCGTCTCCTCTATCTGACTCAGTCCCTCGCTCCACTTCGACTGTGCATAGAGCGAGTTTTTCTTCAGCGACTTACCAATACGGCCTATTCCGAAGGCCAGGATGGGAACGACAATCAGCGTGAACAGCGTGAGCTGCCAAGAGATGTAGAAGAGGGTGGCCATGTACACCACGATGAAGATGGGGTTCTTGATGACCATATCCAGACTACTGGTGATGCTGCCATCCACCTCGTTGACGTCGGTCGACACACGTGCCAGCACATCACCCTTGCGCTCCTCGCTGAAGAACGAGAGCGGAAGGCTCACTATCTTGCGGTACATCTTGGCACGTATGTCGCGCACGATACCTGTGCGGATGGGCATCAGGGTAGCAGAGCCGAGGAAGTAGCAACCGGTCTTGAGCAGGGTCATCAAAGCCAGGACGAGTCCTAAGAGCAGCATCGTACTGGCAGGACCGAACTCATCGATAAGCTGCTGCGAATAGAAGTTGAGGTTGTTGGTAGCCACATCGCTGAAGCTGGCACTACCCCACTCCATAAGTTCGTAATGTTCACGGTTCACTTGGAACAGGATGTTGAGGATAGGCAACAGCAAGGAGAAAGAGAATACATTGAAGAAAGCCGTCAGGATGTTGAATCCGAACGTGGCTACAATGTACTTCTTGTATGGGGAGAAGTAAGGCCCCATCTTCTTCCAGAACTCTTTCATTATTTGAGGTTATGAGGTTTTATGCGGTTTTACGGTTTTATGCGGTTAGGCGGTTTATCGGTTTTACGGTTTTTAGGAGGAATGATTAGACGACTAAACGACTAAACGATTAAACGGTTAAACGACTAAACGATTAAACGATTAAACGGTTATAGGTTACGTCATCGCGCAGCCCTCTCCCCCTCGGGGGGAGATGCCGTAGGCAGAAGGGGGGCGGAACCAGTTCCTACTTTCTCCCAAAGTCTGCCGGTATCTCTCCCCATTCTTCAGTGTTCCACTTCAGTATAGGCACGCGGAAGGTATTCTCCCGCAGCCACTTCTCGGCACGCTTCACCAGGTCCAGCACCTCTGCGGTGTCGGGGTTCAGTGCCAGCGTGGTCTTCGCCTTCTTATTCCTTACCCACGCCTGTCCGCTCACGCTGTCGCTATAGATAGGCATCGACAGCCCCTTCTTCTGCATCAGTGCCATACCATGCACGATGGCCAGGAACTCAGCGATGTTATTGGTGCCCAGCATAGGTCCCACCCGAAACACCTCCTTGCCCGAAGGCATGTGCACACCCCGGTACTCCATAGGCCCAGGATTGCCCGAGCAAGCGCCGTCGACGCAGAGACTCTCCCCCCGCCCTCCCTGGAGGGAGGGAGCTGCATTACTGCTTGAGGCAGGACAAGAAGGTTTATCCATCTTGTTCACTGGAGAAGTATTGTCCGTAGAGACAGTAGGCATATTCTTTTTTTCTTCCATAATTATATTAACAACGTGTTGAGGATTTTCCAAGACCTCTTCGTTAGTAAAGCGAATGACTTTATAACCATGCCTTTTGAGCCAAGCAGACCGGAGTTCATCATTTTCTATTTGCGATTCCTCTGCATGATAGCCACCGTCAACCTCTATTACCAGTTTTTCTTTAAGGAACAAGAAATCGGCAATATAGTCACCAACGATTGCTGTCTGAGTGCTTTATGTTCACGCAGATACTCCCAAAGTACCTTTTCTGCATCCGTAGCATGTTTCCGATTCTCCCTCGCGAACTCTTTCAGAAGAGGATATATATCCGGCGAAGCAGTTTTGTACAAGGGACTCTCCCCCCGCCCTCTACTTTTGTCCGAAGACGAAAAGTGAAGGGACTTTTGTCGTCGGGCAAAATGTAGAGCTGCATTACTGCTTGAGGTCGTTTTGTTTTCTTTCGCCATGCTTATAAGTCAGTTCTCAACTTGCTCTCAACCGTATAGGCAGCCCCCTCCGGGGGGATAGTCTTTCTACCGTATAGGCAGCTCCCTCCCTTTAGGGAGGGCGGGGGGAGAGTCTTTTTTTTACATTCTCTCTGGAACTTCGATTCCCAGCAGTCCAAGTCCATTCTTCACAACCTTGCTGACAGCTTCACTCAGAGCCAGGCGGACGAGCTTCTTCTTCTCATCCTCCTCCTTCAGCACGCTGAAGTCATGGTAGAACTGGTTGTACTCCTTGACCAACTCGTAGCAGTAGTTGGCGATGCATGAGGGGTTATAGTCGTTGCCAGCCTGACGCACAGCAGCCGTGAAACCGTTGAGGTGCTGGATGAGCGATATCTCCTTGTCGGCCAGCTCGGCATCGAGAGGCAGATTTCCTAATTCCTCATTCCTAATTCCTAATTCCTTTGCCTTGCGCAGGATGCTGCGGATACGAGCATAGGTGTACTGGATGAAGGGACCGGTATTGCCGTTGAAGTCGATCGACTCCTCGGGATTGAAGAGCATGTTCTTGCGGGCATCTACCTTCAGTATGAAGTACTTCAGGGCACCCATACCCACGATGCGTGCTATCTCGTTAGCCTCATCCTCGGTCAGACCCTCCAGCTTCTTCATCTTGTCGGCACTCATCTCCTTGGCGTCGGCCACCATGGTGGCGATGAGGTCGTCGGCATCCACCACCGTTCCTTCGCGGCTCTTCATCTTACCGTTGGGCAGCTCCACCATACCGTACGAGAAGTGTACGAGATCCTTTCCCCACTTGAAGCCGAGCTTGTCGAGCAGGATAGAGAGCACCTGGAAGTGGTAGTTCTGCTCGTTACCCACCACGTATATCATCTTGTCGATGGGGAAGTCCTGGAAGCGCAGCTTGGCCGTACCGATGTCTTGCGTCATATAGACAGAGGTGCCGTCCGAGCGGAGCAGCAGCTTCTCGTCGAGTCCTTCCTTCGTCAGGTCGGCCCAAACGGAGTTGTCATCTCTGCGATAGAAGAAGCCCTTCTCCAGACCTTCCTCCACCTTCTCCTTACCCTCGAGGTAGGTATCGCTTTCGTAGTAAATCTTGTCGAAGCCAACGCCCAGTGCCTTGTAGGTCTCGTCGAAACCGGCATACACCCACTCGTTCATCTTGCGCCACAGGGCACGCACCTCGGGATCGTTCTGCTCCCACTTCACCAGCATCTCGTGAGCCTCCACGATGAGCGGAGCCTCCTGCTTGGCCTTCTCGGTGGCAGCCTCTTCGTCCATACCCTCGGCCACGAACTTGGCAGCCAGTTCCTTCACCTCGGCACGATAGTGCTTGTCGAAGGCTACATAATAATCGCCGATGAGGTGGTCGCCCTTCTTGCCTGTCGACTCGGGTGTCTCGCCGTTGCCGTACTTCAGCCATGCCAGCATAGACTTGCAGATGTGGATGCCACGGTCGTTGACGATGTTCGTCTTCACCACCTTGTTGCCGTTAGCCTCCATCACGTTGGCCAGCGCCCAGCCCAGCAGGTTGTTACGCACGTGTCCCAGGTGGAGAGGTTTGTTGGTGTTGGGCGAAGAGTATTCGATCATCACCAGCGGACTCTCGTCGGTGACGGGCTTGAAGCCGAACTTCTCGGTGTTGTTGATATCCTCGAGCATCTGAATCCAGAGTGCGGGAGCGATGACCAGGTTGACAAAGCCTTTCACCACGCTGAAGCGGCTCACCACGTCGGGCACGTTCTCCACGAGATACTGTCCCAGCTCCTGAGCCGTATCCTCGGGCTTCTTGCGACTGATCTTCAAGAAGGGGAATACCACCAGGGTGAGGTTACCTTCAAACTCAGCTCTCGTCTCCTGCAGCTGTACCATCTTCTCGGGTACATCCTGTCCGTAGAGAGCCTTCACACCGGCCTGAACGGCAGCGGTCAGCTTACTTTCAATGCTTATCATATTTGTTTTCTTTTATTTGTCTAGTTAATGATTTTTTCAGTGTCATGGCATAGCCATGCCGACATACGCACATAACACGCCGCAAAGTTACGAAAAAAAATCGACCCACACAAAAAAATATTAGTGAATTCATTCGGGGATGATTTGAGGTCACATGTGTAGTAAAACAAAACCACACCCCTCGCTATCTTTGTCTACAATATCCAAACAGCACCAAGGGGTACCCCATTTTCGGGGTACCTTTATGCACAGTGCACTGCTACCCAATACACAAGTGACATCAGGCCGTTTTTAACCGTCACTCTCGCCCATTTTGGCTACTTTTAGCGTCACACATAACGCATTTTCGCCTATTATGCGCCACGATATGGGCTATTCCAGGCTTTGACTTAGCCATTTCAGGCTGTTTTTCAGCCTCATTTTGGTCTGTTTAATACTAGCCAAAAAAGTTATATAACTTGTTATTAGCATGTTAGATATTCATCATCCTCGAAATGCCAGAATACTAAAAAAAGTTTGAAAAACAGCGTCACCTCCGTCACTTTTCTCTATCATATTGATATTCTGCAAGTAATCGGTGACGAAAAAGGTGACGGAAGCATTTTTCGCTCCGTCACTCACCGTCACTTTTGCGTCACTCACACAACGTAAAGAATTTTGCTTCCGTCACCTCCGTCACCCTTCCGTCACCTCGTTACGTCACCTGTATCACATTAGTTATGAAACACATACGAGAAAAGTGACGGAAGTGACGGAGAAAAAACAAAGTTCCTAAAGGTTTATAACCGTCCAGCCTAGGCTGGACGGTTGAAAGACGCTAGGAGATTTTTAGAAAGACGCAGCAACAACGAACCGTCCAGCCTAGGCTGGACGGTTAAAAGACGCTAGAAGATTTTTTTGAAATCGCAGCGAAAGTGAATCATTCCTGCTGCGGAAAAAAAATATTAGTGCTAGAAAAAAGAGCAGGCAACTGAACAACTAATCTCGTTCCTCAGTTCCTCGGCGCTGGGCATGTGGCTGTCGCTGTAGGCAGCGATAATCATGCCACGAGTGTCCGCCACATAGATACGTGGCACGATGCCGGTGGCAAAGAGTTCGTAGACATGGCGCGTGGGTTGTGCCGAATAAGGCATGGTAAGCGACAGTTCCGACCAGAAAGGCACCACCATCGAGGCATCCTCGCCACGACTGATGGCTATCACCTCGACGGGCATACCGCCTTCCCTCGTCATCCGGTAGAAACGCTCCACTTCGGGCATCTCTCTACGACAGTCGTTGCACTTCGTGCTGAAGAATGCCAGCACCACAACCTTGCCCCGCAGACTCTCATTAGTGACGATGCGCCCATCATTGAGCACAATCGTGAAGGCAGGCAGCGGACTCCCCACCCTCACCTTCTCCGTCACCTTCGTCTCAGGCTCGCCCATCTGGCAAGCACAGCAGAGCAAGGCAATGAATATGCAGAATATGAAAAGGAGCCCTTGCGGCCTTAAAAAAGGAGATAGTTTCATAGATCCAAACAAATTAAAGGTCCCCCGCAAACTCCCCCGAGGGGGAGGATTACAGACAGGGTGGAAGAGGCATCGCGCAGCCTAATTATGAATTATGACTGCGAAGCTTGATGAAAACGAAGTTGAATAATTGTGAATTATGAATTGTGAATTATGAATTATGAATTAACCATTATCCCACCGCCATCTTCACCGTATAGTGCTTGCCATCCACATCCATGTCGATGATGTAGACGTTGCGTGGCAGAGTGATGCTGAACTGACTGCCCACATTAACCTCTTGCGTCACGTTGATGCCATCCACACGACAGATGCGGATACGTTCGATGTTACCCTCGCCAGCCAGCGTCACGGTAAGCACGTTGCCGTTCGATACGACACGAGGCATAGCAGTGTCAGCCTCATCGTCGACAGACGTAGGATCGGCCAGGATGTAGTACTTCACACCATTCTGGTTCTGTGTCAGTTCAATGTCACCCATCAAGGGCAGCGTCTCGCCCGTCTCCGAGTCGTACAGGTAGAGAGGTGTCTCGAAGTCCTCTGCACCACGCAGGCTCAGGTGCAGCTCGTCCTGCGTACCGCTGATGATCAAGGGCAGTGTGTCGCCAGCAGCCACATCGGCAATGGTCATAGCCTGACCGCCCTTGGTGGTGTAGATAAGCACATCGTCCTTCAGGTTCGAGTCGAAGAGCGTCTCCACGCCACTATGCCTTGCATAAGCGCCATCGGTCAGCACAGCCTTGGTCTGACGACCAGCCTTGTCCGTAGCCATAAGCATCAGCTGTGGGATAGCAGACTGAGAAGCACGGGTGATGGGAGAGCCATCAGCATTATTCTGTCGAGGTTCTGCCTGTGTGTACGACATCATCGTGTTGTTGAAGACAGGAGTAACGGTTGATGATGCCCCAGCCTGTCCATCCTGGTTCTGCTTTAGATGCACGAAGAACGACACGCCGGGAGGCAGGAACTTGGGATTCTCGTTCGATGTGGTAAGGAAGCCATCCTCGGTGAAGAGTGCTGTGCGCTGACCATCGGCGGTAGCAATCCAGTACTTGGGTTCGAACTGCGTATTCTGAGCAAAGAACTGCTGCATGTCGAGCCAGCACATCAGGGGATTACCCACGAGGAAGTAGGCGGTAGACGTAGCACCATTGCCATTGTCGCCCACCTGTTGCGAGAAGCTGCTTGTAAGGTCGGCAAGACGACCGGGACGGACACCATCCACGATGTTGGCACCGTTCACAGGTTCTGTCTTTCCCGGAGCGACGTCACTACTTCCATCCGTATTACCCGGATTGTAATAAGTATACTGCTTGTCGGCCTTCGGGAAACGGAATCTTGCCGTGGCGGGATTGCTGCCCTTGCCAGGCTGGTCGGTCTCTGGCATAGCGCTCACGTCCACCTTGATAGAGAAGCCCTGACCAGCACCATACTGTACGTTCACATCGTTATAGACATGGCTCCAATCGAGCTTTATACCCACGTCTTCCATACCACCACCAAGTTTATAAACTGTTGCATTGCTCTTGTTCCACGAACGCTGGAACACAGCAGGCTTGAAGCGGTCGTTGAGTGTTGTCTGATAGGTTATATCCTCGAACAGCGGTGTTACCTGTCGTGCAGTGGCCGTGGGCAGATAG
Source organism: Bacteroidales bacterium (assembly GCA_018064685.1). GTDB lineage: Bacteria > Bacteroidota > Bacteroidia > Bacteroidales > Bacteroidaceae > Physcousia. The sequence continues at coordinate 14,402 of JAGHUS010000004.1, forward strand.
AGGTCGCCAGCCACGATGTTCATCAAGGGCGAAGCCACCGTCTGCCAAGTGCCGGGAATGACGTCGATGTCGCACCATGCCTTGTTATAATAAAGGTAGCGCTGATCCATCATGGCAGCACCAGCGTTGAAGTGAATCTGGTCGCAGGTGTGGTCGTACCAGGGACGGCAGGCAACGGAATTGTCAGAAGAACGGTCTTCTGAAGCCATATTGAGCGAAATAAGATGAGAAGGACCACCCACTGCCGCAACCACAGAATTAGGATACTCTCCGGGATTGCTACCCTCACGCACGCTTGCACGCCAACGATGCTGTGACTCCTTTTCTGCACCAGCGAAAGTAATATTGCCAGAGAGGTTTCCCGTATGCATATCATACATATAAGGTACGCGAGGAGCATTGGTAGGAATGATGACCTTGGTGAAGTCGGCAGGCACGTAGCTGGAGAGATTATCGTTGGTGCCACCATCAGTAATGTAGTCGGCATTGGCTGTTTTTCTATCATCATCCCACAACAACTCATCCTTCGTCACACGCTTCCAGTTGCGGTCATCGTTCCAGTTACGGCTCACGGCACCCGTCCACATCTGGTACTCGGGCACAACCTTGATGGTGAAGACTACGTCGCCGGGACAAGCTGCAGGATGATCACCTGCGATGCCAGTGTAGTCGTCCTCGTAATGGAACTTCAGTGTATACTCGTATCCTTCACGGAACTTGAAGCCCTCGACGAACGCCAACTTAGCCACACTACCATTACTTGTTCCCGTCTGGGCTTTGATGCTATGCACCTTTCCTATTACCTTCAGATCGCTAATAACAGAATGATAGGTGGAATGTCCATCGGCATCCATAATATCTATTGCGCCTGATGTACCGCCCAAGACGGCAGGGTCGGTAGACGAAGCAAGATAGATAAGATCGTCATCGGCCATTCGTGCCAGACTGTTGACACCCCTTGCCGCAGCACCCGCGGTAGGAGTAACCGAGCGAAGAGGTAGCCACAACAACTTGTTTTCGTCAGTTGTTGTTGTATTAAGATTGGCTATAACGGTTCGCTTCAGTTGCTTCAGACCGATACGCAGAGGTACATCGTTCATATCTGCGGGATAGGGAACAACATTTTGGTCGTCGCCATCCTTCATCGAAGGTGAGTTGGTGTCTAGGTTGATGCTCACCTGCAATGGTTCAAGACAGTAAAGTATGGATGGGTCGTCAGGCGTTGGGTTGATAGGGATAGCTGTAAGATAGAATTTCGTCTTACGTTCCTCGCGATAGAGATCGGTTGTAGAGAGAGCCTCGGACACCTGGTAAAGTATAACCTTCTTGGCGGCAACCGCTTCACGGATATAGTCAAGCATAGACTGAGTGAAATCATTCTTGGGTGTAACCGAAGTCAGATCACTTGCCTTAGGATATTCCTCACGGAACTTTTCCATAGCATTGGATAGATATAAGCCAGACTTCTGCTCTTCATTATATGCTGTATATCCGGCAGTCGTGCCCAAAGGTCCCAGATACCAGTCGAAGACCGCATTCTCTTTCTTGACATCCTCACCACCCTGCTTGATACCATTGAGGTTGATGGTGACAATAGGTTTCTGGTTGGCACAGAAGCGTAAACCTTCCTGATCAGATGCCAAGTTTCCGTCAATCTTAATCTCACCGAAACTAGTCGTCACCTCGAATGTATTGACAGAGGCACATTGGTCTTCCAACTTGAAATCTGATGCAGTCTTTACGTTACCCGTTCCGTCGGGAATCATGGCAATGATATATTTCTTTCCGATAACCATGTTTGCATCCGTGGCATTGCATGGGAACAACACCTGTCTGCCCGCACCATCAAAGTGCATGTTTTTTACATAAGTTGTATTTAGCGTAACAAAGCCGTAATTGGTTCCATCCAATCCATAAGTATTCTTCAGCAGAGCAGCGGCAAATGCAGCATCGTATGCAGTCTTGAATGCGCCCGTCGTCTTGCTGGCCTTCTCACGCCAATCCGTCAGACTAGGATAAAGAGCTTTATCGCTTTCAGGAAGTTTTTTGTAGCTATTCTGCAAACTATTTTCATATACTTCATAGTCCAAGAAGCAGTAATCGAACTTTTGGGACTCATTTGTACCTTCGGTAAAGGCATAGGCCTCTTTTAACTTATCGAAGTCGGCAAACATCTCCAATGCCGTAGAAGTAGACCCATTACACAAAGGCTGCGTCTGTCGAGCCTTCAAATCGGGCTTACATACGAATGCACGAATATCGTCGATAGCGTAGTCGGCACCAAACGAACTCGTACAGTTGTTCTCGAGCGAGATGATATAATGGTCAAATGCGGAAGCCAATTCCGAAGAAATGACAGGCTTAAAGGTGTAGTATACATGCATCCACTTGCCACGGTTGTCGGGGTTTTTCGTGGCATCGGTATAGTTCGTCTTTGTCTCGTCATACCCCAAAGGTGTATTCCATCCACCGCTGACGTAACCCGTAACAAAACTGTTAAGCAGCGTCTCACTACCATCGGCTTTCACGCCACGGAACGAGAAGATGACGTTGGCAGTCTCGGCAAAACTGGCACCACCCTGCAACTCACACACCCACGCTGAAACATAAACCGTGGTGTTGGGACAGAAGTCACGTCCGATGTTCAAGACAGACATACGGCTAGGGTCGGACGCCGCATTGGCATAGAAGAAGAAGCCTTCCTTGCCCGTATCGGCATAATGGCGGTCCTTAACGTTGGGGAACGACTGATACCTGGCCATGCTACTATTGTCAACCACCATGTAGATGTTATAGTCTCCGTGTTCGGTATCATCATAGACATAGCCATATGATGAATTCTCCCATTGCCATGGCCACTTATAATAATGGTTGCCAGCATTAACATAGGTCTCATTCTTGTCCACCTCGTCAAAGTCGACAGTCGTTGTTGCCTTACCATAAGCCTGAACGAGGGTCTCTGGACGTTGATGTGCATAGGTGCTGTTTTCCTTCAATGTCTCCTCATTAACCATAGCAGCGTCCTTAGCGGGCAATACCTCTAACTCGTATTCCATGAGTTGGAGAGGAGTACCGCCATTATCCACACCTGTTAATGTCATAGTCCGATCCCACTTGTCCAAAGCAAAGATCTTGATGGTATAAGTTCCCACTTCGGGATTCTTCATGTAGAACACACGATTGTAGCCATCAATCTCCTTGTAAGAGTAGGCAACATGCCCATTATCCGAAGTGACGCCTTCATCAAATATGAGTTCTCCCTTGGCACCATCCAACTTCAAACGTGTTGATCCTATCTTTGAACCATTTTTTCTCCATGTTTCAATCTTATAGTGGAACACTGAAGCATCATTAGCTCCGTAATAGTCAGTTGCATTATTATGTTCTCCATCTTTTGTTGCATATTCATAGTATGGAAGAGGATACTGGAAAGGAGTGCCGGCAGGGCACATCAGCTTTATCTTGTTGTCTGCAATATAGCCAGTATTGTCTGTCAGCATTGCCGTCTCTCGTGTCTTCGCATTTTTGATTACGAAAGTATGACGCCACTGCAGTGTAGGCTCTTTCAGTTGGTAAATCCCATCCGTCCAGCTCAATTGCTCATCACCAACAAAATGGTTTGCAGCCTCCACACCAATGATGTCAAGGATGTCAGCCGTTGAGCTTGGAGCTGTATAACGAGCCACAGTACCACGCTGACGATTGCCAGATGATAGCACACTACCAGCAAAGTCACCTTCATCCAAAGCCATTACATTACTACCTTTGACTGGTTCGAAAAGCAGCCGACTGCTTCTAAGGTCTGTGCGATAGTCATACCAACGAGTGTAGCGTTCCTCGTAACGGTCGGTAGTAAAGAAGTCCTTGAACGGCGTCAGTTCGACAGATTTTCCAGGCAACACATAAATTACATGTTCGTATTCGTGAGTTCGTTGGAGCTTTTCATTTACACCGGTGATACGATTATCATCAGCTTGTGTCTTCCACTTGTCTGGATACAGACTTTCGCCACCCCAGCGAAGGTTCTCAGGTATGCGCCTATCATTAGCCGTTGAACCCTCATATACACGACCTTCATAATGCTTAAAGTCATAGTCGGCCGTGATGGCAATGTCTGACAGTGTAAGTGTGCTACCCCATCCTATCTCATCCACATCAAGACGATACATACTATATTGCACTGTATTGTTAAGAACGGTGAACCAGCATGCTGCAGAATATGGCAAAGGCGTAGTAGTGCTAGGAGAAGTATAATCACCATTGGCAAGGCGAGTCTGGTAGTCAGCGTAATCCGTCTCACTCACAAATGCCCAACGCGTATTGATGGTTTTGTCATCAAGATAGAGTCGGCTATTGGAAACTCCATTGATAACATCGGCATGTGTACCTAACTTTACATCAGGGTATTCTGTGTTGCCTATTTCATAGAAATTAGTATTTTTTATCTGACTTATAGTCCATTTGTTAAAGTTTGGCTGAGAAGCGCGGTCCATCCAGATGCTGTTTGGAGCATCGATGAACATATCTGTCTGTCCCTTACTGTTAAAGTTTGATAGAATATAGGTTCCTTCTGTAGATTTGTATCTTGGAAAGAACCTGCCCGCACCAGCACCTGTTGCCACACTGGCACGAGTCCCCCATTCGTTGGCACCAACAAGAAACGTTCCTGTCTCATAATTATACAGATACTGATATGTTTGTCCTGAACTAATATCTACATCCTGTGTAGAAACTGAAGATAATGCTGGGCGTATCTCACCCAGTTCAAGCTGAGTCCAGTTCTCACCGTCATTCGAAGCCATCAACCTCCAGTTCTTTGGATTGTTGGCTGTATTGCCGACCATATCGCCCGTATGGGTTGCGGTATGAATCATGAAGCGCTTGGGCAGGATAGGTGATGGCGTCTCTACTTCAAGCGAGTATTTTCCAGAAGACGTTATTCCTTCGGTGTTGGTGGTTCGCTGTCCGTCAAGTTTTCCAGCCTCTTCGCTGCCAGCACATCCATCTTGCTTGTAGAAGTTAAGGCCTATCTTATCAAAGAATCCGAAGTTGCCCTCTGCATCGCGTGCTGGTTGCAGGTCATAGACAAGAATGCCGTTCTCTATAAGTGATGCTTTATGAATCTGACCTACAAATGACCGTGGAGCATAATCGTGTGAACTAACGCTATGAGTACCCATCAGGTAGAGAGCATTAGGATGTACCCACGTCTGTGTACCACTGACGTTGTAGTCCGTTTTGTCAATAGTGCATTTCGATGCTGTGAAAGTTGCTGAATGAGTACTTCTTGAGTTAATATCATTTGTGTTGTTCTCTGAATGCAAAGGCGTAACGGTCGTATTGCGACCGCTCACATAATTATAATGCCCAAGCTCTGTCGTGAGAGCCATCACACCGTCTTCGTGTGTTCCCAGGCTGAACAAATGACGGTACGAATAAGACTCCACGTCACCATTATAAAGATTCTTGAAGTCAATGTTAAGTTGGGTAGCAGAGCGGTCGTACTCTTCGTCAATAGGTACAATCTTCTTGACAACAATATTGGCAAAATAGAACTTTTTCTTTGATTGAGAAGCGTTCAACATCAGGACAACCTTCTTTATGTCACTTTCATAATTATTTGTCAGTGCACCAGAAGAATAGGTTTGCCATTCGGTGGTAGCCTGAGGCAAACTGATTGGATTATATGCTATCTGCCCTCCACTATTATTGAATGCCGTGACAATTGAGGCATTCTTATCAGCCTTGTAATCGAATGTTATATAATACTTATCGCCAGGATTGATTGCATCATCAAGAGTAAAATTGAAATTACTATCCCAAGTGTTGCCATCGGTCAGATTACTTATAACCTCCACCGCCTTGCCCCCATCATGTCCGTTAACTATTGACGACGTGGTAGCTGTTGCTCCGGAATTTGGCCAAACTGCAAATGACGACATATCACTGGTTGAGAAATAACCATTCTTTATCAGCGACTTCGACCACATCTTACCGCTATCAGGTGTTGGCTCTGTTTGAGGAACTGAGGTGTCATCGATTTGTTTCTTGACAACAATATCCTTAAACTGGTATGTTATTGGTGTGCCAAAAAGATTTATATTGAATCCAATTCGCAATGGAGGATTATCCTCAGGTATATTTGTAGATACGGTCCTGATGTCCAACGCATACTCTTTCCATTCCGTATCAAAAGATAATCCACTTGTGGCACCTGAATAAGAGGCATCGTAAACCGTTTGTCCTGCTTCAGGAAGCAAATATGAACTTACCGGATTTGTTACGTCTGCTTTACATGAAAATGTGATGAAATACTTTTCTCCTGGAACTAATGATTCCTTGAGATTGATAAAAAACTGACTATCCCAAGAATTTGCTAATGTACCAGGACAATATACGCTTACCTCGCTACCATTTTCGGTCACCGTAGTACCATCACCACTCACTTCATAGGTGTTTACCAGATTCTCCGACCACTTCTTTCCGGGATCGTGGACGATGACCTGCTTCTTTACCACTATGTTGGTAATATAGTATTTGTTTGTGGTTCTCAACACATTGAGGTGGAACGTAAGATTACTTTTTATTCCTTCCGTAATGGTTCCAGTAAAGTCTGCATGTTTCCAGTTTGTTCCGCAAGACAAAGTCGTGAATCCTTGCTGAGGACCAGTTCCCTGCATGTAGACACGAATGTCAGCTTCTGCCTCTGCCATATAGTCGAACGACAATACAAACTTCTCTCCAGCCTTAATCTCATCGTCCAGCGCTACATACAACTGACTGCTATAATCCTCCGTGCCATTGCCACTGACTACTTCTATAGCATTAGCACCTTTCATGTAGGCATTCTTGCGCGTAACACCAGTTCCCGAAACAGTAAATGCCGTCAGGTTATCTGTCTCCAGGTTTCCATTTGTCACGAGATTGTCAGTCCATTGATAATTTGCATCTGCAGCAGGAATATTTGGCCATGACTTCATCTCCTGCTTGCGCACATCTACATTAGTGATATAATAGGTGTTTGACGTAGGCAGTACGCTTAGGCTCAATGCTATCACTCCTATTCCAGACTTATCTCCCGAGGCCGTTACTGTGCCCTCCCATACACCCTTTTGCCATTCGTTGGTGAAATGTGGAGCAACATTAAATCCACCATAATACGTTCCTTGTATGCTATGAGCTTGAGATACAACATCAGTTTCCGTATTCGCCTTATAGTAGAATGATACATAGTATTTATCTCCCGGCACGAGCATCTCGTCCAGTTTGATATACAGTTGACTATAATAGTTTACACCGCCATCAGGCATGTCCTCACTTACAACCTTCAGTGCTTTTATGTCACCATAAGTTCCACCTGTAATGTTTACTACTTCTTTTGTAGTGTGGTTTGTACCAAATGACTGCATGTCATCGGTTGTGAAATATCCGTTCTTTACCAACGACTTTGACCAAACATATCCTGCGTCAGGGTCTGGATTCAATGGAATTTTTACGTGAACGTTATTTTTTGCGTTATCACCAACAATATTCTCCACATAGTCCACCATCTCGAAGAATGGATAAAACTTATTTGTGAGTTTGTCATAGAAACCACTTCGTGCGTCATTGCCTAATCCATCCTTTACTGGTACGAGGTCAAACATCAATTCCTCACCCTCATAAATCTTTGCATAGTAGATACGGCCAGCATAGCTCATGTGGGTGTTTGGGTCAGCAGTGGGATGCGAAAAGAAACACAAATTTGCCTTCTTGGGATCGTTGCACACTCTTATTTCCTCGTTTGAGAAGGACGAAAGCATAGTTACGTTGCCGTCAGCACCACGTTGCTGGATGCCAGCAGCACTTAACAGATATGTTTGCTTGGTGCTTTCTGCCTGACCTCGTCCATCTCGGTGTGACGCTAAACTTGTGATACAATTAAAGTGGTGGTTGTCCGCATGATTCGTTATCTCCATCGCCATGCCACTACCATTTCTAGGAGTACCACTATAGAAAATGCTTTGTGCACAGGTTCCGTTAGCATCAAACACTTCGTGTGTATTCTCAAAACAAACTTCAACTTTCGTATTTTGCTTTGGCACATACGGTATCTCTATCCAACTACGCTTGCCGTTAGGAGTATCATCCACATTCTTCAGTTGTATATAACTCAACAATGTATAATTACCTTCAATGCTCCAATTTACTGTGGGGTCTTGGTCCACAGTATTTTCTGGTCGAGTGCCCCACAAAGAAACTGTAGGCCATGAATCCACTACAGTGAGTGGAACTTTATTCTCCTGTCCCATCACCACGGTCGTGGTGAGGAGAAAGAGGAGGGTGAGGAGGAGGCGGGTATGTATATGAAGTTTGTTCATAGAACTTTATTCTTAATTCTTTCTAACTATGTATATGCGGCGGGGATAGACCTGATAGACGCCACTGCTTACTTCCACTTTTATCTCGACATCGATGACGGCAGTACCCTCGTTGGTACTGAGCTTGCCGAGGAGCTCGCCGGTGGTGGTGTCGATGTGGGGAGCCGTGGTGAAGATTGGGTCGCCCGTCACCGTTACCGTCGTGCTGTTGTAGTCCCACTTGGGATAATAGACGTTGGTACGGGTTGAGGCGTTATAGACGGTGGGCATGATCTCGAAATCGCCCTGCGTCTTGAAGGTGACATAGAACTCGTCTTTGTCCTTATCCTTGGTGATGACGGCTGGATAACCACCGATGGGAGGATAGAAATGGGCATCGAGACCCACGATGAAGTCGGTGATGGTGAGGGGCACGATGACATGGTCGTTACGATAGATGGTCTGTATCTTCGTCTTGTCGAGCGTGAAATAGAGGTTGTCGGTGGCACCGTTGCGTGTCACGTTCAGCGTCATCAGGTAGCTCTGCGAGGGAGTGGCATAGTCGGCCTGCGACTCCATCATGTAGAAGATGTCGGTAGCACTGGGCTTTGACCCGCCCTTTGCGTCAAGACTTATTACAGGGAGAGGCGAACCATTATAACTGCGCGTGTAGGTGGTGGCAGCGGTGCTGAGGTCGGCAAAAGGCCAGCCGCTGTCAAGCCATGTGTAGTTGGGAAGCAGCGAGACGGGCGTCGGCTGTACCTGCGTGATGGCAAGACTGTTGATCTGTATGTCAGCCTTCGACTTGTTGCTGTACTGCATCTCCATCTTGGCTAGCATGCGCACCACCTCGATGCTGAACGTCTGGTTGGCACGACCCGTCACAGCTATGCTCTGCTTGCCCGTCATGGGAATGCTGCCGGTATGGCCGTTGGTCAGCGCGAAGGTCTTTGCCTCGATATCCGTTGCCGTTGGTGATGCTGCTCCCTCGGTGAAGGTGAGGCCTGCAATGGTTACGCTACCTGCAGACGAAGCCGACGGCGTAATGTTGGCAAAGGCATAGAGTGTGTAGGTGCCGACGGGGATGTCAAGCTCCACCTTCTCTTCCTCGACATAGGTGGTAAGGCCCACAGGACGATCCACAATCTTCTGGACGTTACCGGCTTTGTTGACGAACACCACCCACCAAGAGTGTATCAGTTCGTCCTCGATGGTCGTTGTTTCGGGCACACCTGTGGCGGCACGCGTACCAATAGTCATACTGACGTGCGTCATCTCACCCTCTGCCTTCTGATCGAAGTCGTCGGAGGTGCAGGCAGCGAAGAGGGCTATCGCCAGCAACGTATATATATATATAATGTGTCGTTTCATACTAATAAAAAAGACTCTCCCCCGCCCTCCCTTTAGGGACTTTTGTCGTCGGGCAAAATGTAGAGCTGCCTATACGATTGGAGACAGAATGAGGACGCATCGCGCAGCAAATTATGAATTATGAATTATGAATTATGAATTATCTAAAGCATCGCGCAGCTAATTATGAATTATGAATTGTGAATTATGAATTAAATAAGTATCTCAGGATGCACTCGCCTGTTCCACGGCCGCACGAAGATGCGGAGGTGAACACGGGTGGGACCTTCGAAGCTCGGTGTGGGTGTACCGGGACCTGTGAACTTATCGACACCTACTCGGTAGATGTTGTTACGCACGATGCCATACTCCATGGGGAAGGTCTCATGCGGGTTAGCCTCTACGTTGGCGTGGCGAAGCCATAGGTTGTAGTAGCAGATACCACCAGGATACTCAACTATCTCAGCCAGGTCCTCGGGATGTGCCGTCTTGTAGGCTGTCGCTGCCGCCAAAGTAGTGAAGTACTTGCTGTCCTCCTCCACCATCGATGCCTTTGTGGGCGTATACCGATAGAAAGTGGTACCCCTGGCGTAGGAGGCAACAGTCAGGCTTGCGTCCGAGTACACCGTCACAGGCTCATATACGGTCTTCAGCAGCAGACCCGTCATGAAGTCGGGCGAGTGCTTCTCCTTCGACTGCGTATTCTCGTTGGTGTAGGCCAGCGTCATGTAGTGGGTGAAGTAAGTCAGCTCGATGGGCGAAGCAAGAGTGTGGGTTGCCACATAACTGCTGATGCCCGTGCCCGTGATGTATGAAGACGTGGTGGGATTGGCTTTTAGATCATCGAAGATGGTCTTGGCACGGGTACTGCCATACCATGTACCGAGAGTTAAGGCATCCACAGTGCTCTGCTTGGTGAGTGTATGGGGCTCGATGACATAGTTGGTGGGTACGTGGTTGCCGTCGGCCGTCTCCAGCGCACCATGCTTGATGGCGGATGTCACATCGCTGGTAGTCGTGACACGCTTGATGAGGTAGCTGGACTGCTGCATGAGGTTGAAGGGGATGATGTTCATCAAGTGAACGGTGGCAAGAACGTCTGTGTTCTTCGAGTCCTTCACGCTGTAGAAGAGTTCGGTGGTAGGAGCACCGGTGAAGTTATCCGTCTCTTTATACATAAAGTCGATACGTGCGGCAGCGCGCTGGATGTTGATATTGGATGCCAGATAGGGGTCGGCCTGCATTCCGGTGTGCGACGTGACATTCACCACGCCATCGCTGTTGTAGGCCGATGACATGACGAAAAGGTCGTTGTCGGCCAGCTTCGTTCCATTGCGCCAAGCCGAATAGGTTGTGTGGTCGCGAAGGTCGCCCAGGGTGTTGACGGATGTTGTCAGGTCGCCAGCATTGGCTACTACGAGGACACGGTCGCTATGCTGCGGCAGATAGCTGCCAGTGGGGAACTTGATGTCGACGCCGCAAGTCTGGGGTGTCCATCCGTCATCGCCCTGCTTCATATACCCCTTATAGAGGAAGGTGGTGGCGGCATTGTCGTCCATATTGCCACGGATGACGAAGACGGAGACATTGCTGAGTTCGTTCTCATGGCGGACACCATCCTCACGTCCGTCGCCTTCCTCGCCACCCAGAGGCACGGCACGCGTCATGGTCTCGTCGCTTACACGCAGACGCAGCTCCATATAGGGTTCGTCATGAACAAGCTGTTCAACTGTACCCACATCGCTCTTGTCGGTACATGCCGTGAGGCACATGCCGATTATCAAGAGGAGTATGGATACCAGTTTCTTCATTTCTAGACTACAATTATATTGTTTTAAACATTAATTTGCTGTTCAGTATATTTTTATTTTAAACATTAATTACCATTAATTGAACACTAATTTGCCGTTAATTATTTTTTGAGCTAAACATTAATTACCATTAATTGAACATTAATTTGCCGTTAATTATTTTTTGAGCTAAACATTAATTGCCATTAATTGAACATTAATTTGCCGTTAATTATTTTTTGATTGCAAAAGGGTGTTCCAGTCTGCGTCTTCACCATCTATGATGCCGTGATAAAGGAGTTTGTCATAATCAGCATCAGAGACTGGTTCCATGTGGCGATTGACAAGTACACAATCATTTGTTTCTTTGTCATATGCCCACCGTTCACCAATGAGCTTTTCTTCGCCAAAGTTTATAAGAAGTCCAATGGGTTTCTTTGTCAATCGAAGATAATTGCAAAGTTGAGCACGATGAGCAGGTATAATTTGACTGACTGATTTCAACTCAACAACGATATCATCGACAACAATATCCATCTTATATTCTTTGTCAAGTAAATGCTTCTTGTAGAATATCTTTATCGGCTTTTCACGAACATTATCTATTCCTCTGTCTTTTAGCTCCAAATGCAAAGCCTCCTGATATACAGGTTCCAACAGTCCATAGTTGAGCTCACGATGAACCTCCATAGCTGCGCCTATAATTTTATACACTTGATCTGCGTAGGGCTTACATTCTATCATAACAAAGAGAATAATAATTAATGAAAAATTAATGTCTAATTAATGGTAATTAATGTTTTAAACATCTATCCAAGTACCACGTTCTGTTTGCGCTTTGTCCACGACAGCACATGTATGTGTACATCGCAGTACTGCCACTTGTCTCCCTTCAGGAAGAAGTCGAGTTCGTAGTCGTACTCGCGGTCGAGGTACTCCTGTGCGGGGTAGTTCCACTCGGGCGAGATGCGGCACTCGGCCAGCATCGTCGAGAGGTTGATGAGCGCTACCGTCTCGCCGGTCTGCTTGTTGCGTATCTTCAGCTGCGCAGCCTTGCTAAAGTCCTCCTCGTACATCAGTCGGTTGAACATCAGGTTGTAGTGGGCTGTGCGCTCGGTCACCACAGCTGCCTTGCGGACTGCTCCCCCTCTTTGTGAAGCGTTGGCAGCATTGGGGACAGGAGCCGGGTGAATGTCGCCCTCGATGGCAAGACCGTCGTTGTCGAAGCGGGTTGTCCACTGGGCGTAGGGGGTGTATAGGAGAGCCTTGTCGGAGGCGAGACTGTTGTCGGAAGCCAGGGTGGAGTTGCGGTCCACGATGGTCACCTCGTAGTCGTCGGCATTGATGTCGGCAGGATCGTCGAGTTGTCGGAGCGTGATGTTGAGGTGCTTGGTATCACGTATGAGCGAGACGGTGGCGTAGGTGGCATAGCCTTCGCGAACGGTCACCATCTGTTCGTTGGTGGGATGAATGGAATAGGGCTTGGTGGTCTTGGGCATGGCGGGGATGCTGTGACCGAAGGTAGGCTCGGCGGGCATCACCTTGAGGGTGTGCCAGAGGGTGTCCATGGGGGCGGCGTTGCTTACAGCCGATGGAGAAGCATCGGAAACGGTGGCGGGCTCGTTGTCGAGGGTGATGACGAGCGTGTTGGGGTCGGCGGGATTATCGGTGGCGGGGTTGGCATGGGTGGGGTTGGTGCGACGGTACTTGGCACCGGGTGTCTGGAGTGCGTTGTCCCAGTCCTTCTGCATGGCTACGGCCTGAAGGCGGTAGCGATGGGGGGTGGACGATCCAGCAGGAAAACTGCTGGACACTGAGGATAGTTCCTCGGGGGTGAAGTGCATGGTGTAGCCGTACTGAGCCAGTGGCATGGTGGCGGTGGTGTTGGCAACACTCTTCTGGGCAACCTTCTGTCCGCTCTCATCGTATACGTATACGGTGACGTATCCCACATGGTCCTTGAACATGTCGGCACGCTGTGTGTTGTAGTCGTAGACGAATCGCACGAAGAGTCCTGTGGGACAGTCGCTACGATCTTCCTCCATCATCGAGCAGGCTCCGAGTGCCACTGCCGTGCAAGCGATGAGTACAGTTGTTAGTATATGATGAAAACGATTCATTAGTAATAATTTTGTTTTAACGCGAAGTTTGTTTCTTAGAACATTAATTGTTCTTTTACCTCTCTTATATATAATGAAGATTATTTTTGAACATTAATTACCATTAATTAAACATTAATTTGCCATTAATTATTCTTTTACCTCTTATATATATAATAAGGTGGAAGTATTTGTAAAAGGCGTGGTGCCAAGTGGTGCTCAGCACCACGCCCAGTATTATGTGTCAGTTACGATTCGAGGGGATTTAGAGAATTACGTTCTGTGTACGCTTAACCCATGGGAGGATATGGATGTGAGCCTTGATGAAGTAGTGAGGCTTTGGATTATCGTCTGGTGTATCACCAGGATAATCAGGATCTGTAGGATCACCAGGATTCTGTCCAGGATTCTGAGCGCTATAATCCTTTGGTTCAGCATCACCAATACCCTCGATATCAGAAACTGTGAGTGAGTACCAGTTGTTACGAACTACACCCCAGCGACCGAGCCATGCTGCTGCACGACTTGTACCGTAAGCGATAGGTGTTGTATGAGTTGAACTACCTGCCGAAGGATATATTTGGTCATAAATGTTTGCTGCAGCATCTGGAGCAGACCAAGGAGTCTCTGTATCACCGAAGTGAGCGATGCGTGCTGTATAATAAGAAACACCATTAAGGTACTCGTAAACAGTCTCTGGAGTATAAGCGATACCAGCGAGATCCTGATCGAGAGTCTCAGCAACAGTCTTACCACCACCATAAACGAGGTCATCGATAGCTGTCTTTATTGCGCCAGCATAAACCTCTACATCGTCAACAGTTACGCTTGTGATAGCGAGCTTATCAGTGTAAGTACGCTTACCAGCAGCATCGCGAGAACCAGTAAGAGCTACAGTGTGACCAAGTTTAACAACGATAGTACCAGTTGCGGCAACACCAACACCAGCACGATCTGCATCAATCTTAGAAACGATTGTAGAAGCTACAGCAGCAATCTCTGTACCATGGTTAGCATCGTTCAAAGAAGCAAGTTTATTCTTCAAGTTAGCATCTGAAAGTGATGTATTTGGCTCTGCTGCAATTGTGTAGAATGTTGCACCGTTGTTGATAGTAGTCTTGAAACTTACATAAGTTGTGTTTGCATATATCTGGCTGTTCTCATCGAAGGTATTCTCGTATGTGTAAACAACGCCAGCCTTACCCAGAGTATGCGATGCAGCTGGTGCCTTACCAAACTTAAGTCCAGTCTTTCCGTCGTAGTTAGGATCCTGAGCCCAGTATGTACGATAGCCGAGAGTATGTTCAGTAAGGAAGAATGGAGTGTTAGAAACGAAACGATACTTTCTTTCAGCATCAGCAGCTGCAACCTGTGTATTTGTATAAGATGTCCATGCAGGAAGTACCTGACGTGTATTGTAGTAACCAACACCAGAAGCATCTGCGTTGTTTACGTTACCAAGTGTCCAACCTGCGAATGCTACAGCTGTTGAAGAACCTGCAGGGTCAGCGATAGTTGTGTTCCAGTCCACTTCAACCTTTACAGCAGCACGCTCAACATAGATACATGCAGTCTGACTAGCTGGAGCAGCAAGAGCAGCTGCCTCTGTTGGGAATACAGCTGATGGATCAATTGCTGCAAGTGTTGAGTACTCTGCACCTGTTGGATCAACAGTACCACCACGTGTAGTAGAAATTGGAGTGTTTGTCATTACAAGACCCTTGCTACCCATTGCACCGAAACCATCTGTCTCGTTACCAATACCGATAGCCTTCAGTGCCTGTGTGCTGAATGCAGTGAATGTCTGACCAGGGGTGAAGTCAATACCAGTAGCATTGTCCTCATCGTTGAGGATTACATAAGCATAGAGCTTCTGCGAACCAGAAAGCTTAGGAGCCTTGATCTCCTGTACGAAATTGTTGCTGCTTGTTGTAATCTCATCACGGCTCTCAGCTGTCCATGATGTAATAGCTGACTTAATGTCGTAAGAGCCAAACAGTGTTGCATTTGCTTCATCAGTGCCCTTGAAAAGAACAAGATGACCACTGAATACCTTATACTCAGAAGCAAGACCATCGTTGAAGTCCTCGTTTGCACGGGTCTGACCGCCACCTGGCATTGCAATACCTACGCTGATGAAAGATGGCTGACCCTCTACGAGGCCATACTCGTTGCCAGCACCATTTTCAGGAGCCACAACATTCTCGCTGCTACAGCTTGCCAACATAGCGGCACCTGCTAGCATAGAAAAGGAAAATTGCTTTTTCATAATTTAGTTAATTAAAAAAGTGAATAATTAAGTTATTTAAAAATTGTTTTTTATTTGACGTTGATTGTATTTTTGTTTTAAACATTAATTACCATTAATCGAACATTAATTTGCCATTAATTATTTTTTGAGCTAAACATTAATTGCCATTAATCGAACATTAATTTGATGTTAAGTATATTTTCATTTTAAACATTAATTACCATTAATTAGACATTAATTTGCTATTAATAATTTTTTGAGATGAACATTAATTTGACGTTAATTGTATCTTTGCTTTGAACATTTCACGATATGCTATACATAAATATAATTAATGAAAAATTAATGTCTAATTCGTGGTAATTAATGTTGAAATCAATTCTTTTATGTCATATCTGGGTGAAACATTTAAGTTACTTCTCATTGTTCTTAATCTGCTCCTTGTTGAGCTGTGCCTCGTGCAACCTGCCGGCTGCCTCGAAATGGCGGAGGGCGGTTTGCATGTCCTTCTTGTGGGCAGCAATGATGCCTCGTGCATTCTCGGCCTCAGGACTGTTGCCAGCCGACTTCAGCAGTTCGGCAGCACGGTCGTACTTGCCGGCCTTGATGGCTGCCACGGCGGCATTGAGGTTGGCAATGGGGTCGTCGCTGTAGAAGCGGAGGGCGATGTTGAAGGTCTCGATGAACTCGGGCGAGCCTTCCTCGTACAAGTTGGCTACGCGGAACATCTGGTTGAGCGAGAGCAGTTCGGGGGTCTTCTTGATGATCTCGGCCAGACGCTCGTCGCTGGTGGGCTTGAGGCGTGTGCTGATGGTGAACTGCGTGCAGCGCAACAAGGGGAACCAGTCGGACAGGATCTTCTCCTTGTATAACTTAGCGAAGCGTGCATCGTTCTTCAGCAGTCGCTCCTTCTCGTCGAAGTCGGCAGCGCCATAGGTGGGCTTGTCGATGAGTTCGAGCAGGTCCTTGCGCTGCTTCTCGGTGATGTCGGTGGCTGCCACTACCTGCTCGCGGAACTCACCCCAGTTCTCGGTCACAGCGCTGTAGGAGCACTTCTCCTGGGGCAGGTTGTAACGGGCGGCGATGTACTCGACCAAGACGCGCGAACGATTGGTGGACAGATACTCGTTGTGTACATAGGGCGACTCGGGCGAAGCGTAACCGCAGATGTTGATGTTGGCAATCTCGACGTTGGGGTCGCTCATGGCGTAGTCGATAGAGTCGATGATGACCTTCAGCTGTTCGCGGTTGTCAATCTTCTGTCCGCTCTTGCAGACGTAGGGCTCGGTGTGAAGCTCAATCCTGTTCACCTCGAACTGCACACGTGCCCTACCCTCGTGGTTCACCACGGGTGCCTCCTTGACGGGTGGCACGATATAAGCGGCATAGAAGTGCAGCTCGGGCTTGGGCATGTCGGGAGTGATGTTGAAGGGTATGGCCGGTGTCATGCCCATGCCGTCGACATTGCCACAGCCGCAGGTGTCGACAGCCAGACGGAAGTGAAGCTTGCCTTGACGCATCCAGGGCTCGATGGCCACCGTCTCGGTGTAGGCCATGCGCTGAGCCTTGCCATTCTGTCGGCGCACCACCTTATTTATATTACCATATTGCGACGAGATGTCCTTGCCCAGTCCCGAACGCTCGTATACGTACTGCATGTTACGACCGTTGACCAGTACGGAGGGGAAGTAGGTGCGCTGTCCGGCACCCTCGACAAAGGGGGTGACGAAGAGTTGATGGTTGCTGCCCAGGTTGACCTTGTCGAGGACAAGATCGAACGAGGCGACAAGCTTCTGTCCCACCTCCTTGATGTTGACATTCTGGGTGGCGAGGCCTTCGTCATCGTGGGCTGCCCACAGTTGCACGGTGCTGGCAGCAAGCAATAGCATTGATAGTAATATCTTTTTCATCTTTCTGACTTGAACGACTTTTTTAAAACGATTAAAGGGCTTTTCGAATTTTCGATTATTTGATTTTTCGATTATTCGATTATTCGGCTAAACGATTAAACGACTAATCTCCTAAACGACTAAACGGCTAATCTCCTAAACGATTAAACGACCAATCTCCTAATCTCCTAAACGACTAGAAAACGTAGAGCAGCGTGATGCCCAGCTTGGTGAGACCGGCATAGTTGGTCTTGCCGCTCGACAGCTTGGGACCGCACTCGCCACACTCGTACTTGTCGTACCACACACGGTTGTAGCCCACGCCAATCTCGCCCTCGAGGTTCCAGTGGCGTGACAGGATCCACTGATAGCCATAGGTGAAGCCGGCTCCGAGGAAATGTCCCTCGTAGCTGTGGTTGCGCAGCTCGCGCGTCAGGTTGTCGCCCTTGAAGAATCGTCCGGGAACGGGCAGGTCGACATTGGCGGCATTGAACTGTCCGCCCATGCCGTGCACCCCGATGAAGTGCCCGTTGAACTTCGTACAGGGCCACCATCGCACCTCGGGCATCACCACCCAGTGCTTGGCCATGCGCTGGCCATGACTGTCGCTGTCGAACCGCCACGGATTCAGTCCGTAGAACACTTGCGCTGTAGTCTTGCGCGACAATCCCACCTCCATGCCGACGTTGGGCGTGGTGGATGCGTCATACAGCAGGTTGGTCTTTACAGCCACTTGCGCGCGTACACAAGAAAAATTTGAACTGCCAAACAGCGCAAAGGCTGCCAGCAGCAGTGTCTTCAATCGTCTCATTGGATTGATTAAGGTTATTTATCTTTCAGCTTTTAAGTTTTGGTCTTACATGGTATCTGCATCGTGCAGGCTTCCGTCTCCTTACCACCTTACTATCAGACACTTTGGTGGAATCGTGTTTCTCTTTCTACAGGAGAATAGGAAATCTGCGATGCAAATATACAAAAAAAAATTAAACAACACTAATTTTTTTTAAAAAAAATCAAGTCAATACCCAATTTCTTCGTCTTGCACTCATTTTACGAATTGTTTTATGCAAATACAGGAGGGACAACGAACGGTGTAAGTAATGTTTACCAACATATCCGCTCTGAGAATCGCGTTGTTTTGCCTTTTGCAGATGAGCCTGGCAAATACGCGATTGTGACGGTACGAGGCACGTTTTCATCAACTCACTGATGCACAATATGTTACACTTTAACAAAAATCCATTCACAGTCGGAAAACAGCAAAAAATCGCTGCGGAAACGGGTAGAAGACGCTGCGATTTTCATTTTTTCTCGCTGCATCTTCCGAAAAAAGCCCTAAGGAGTTTTTTCAAAACGTCTAGCACCTCTTCCCGATTGTCCGTTTTAGTCTCCCCAAAGCCTTTCGGAAGACTCTTTTGTGCCGTAGCAAAGGGGTGAGAGTAGTTCCAGCTACGCTATTTGGAGCGTAAATGCATACAGGATTTTGGGCGAATATGTAAAGAATGATTACACAAGCGCACAGCCTGTCGGCTATAAGGCAAAAAAAGACTCACACACCCGAGCGAGCGTGTGAGTCGATAATGTTTATCTAAAAAAGCTGAAGTGCTAAGATAGATTAGATGAGGTCAGCACCAGCCTTGAACTTAGCAACGGTCTTCTCAGCGATGTTGATAACCTCGCCAGTCTGGGGGTTCTTACCCTGACGAGCGGGACGAACTGAAGTAGAGAAAGTACCGAAACCTACCAGTGCCACCTTGTCACCAGCCTTCAATGCGTCAGAGATAGCCTCGAGAGTAGCCTCGAGAGCCTTCTTAGCGTCAACCTTGCTCAAGCCAGCAGCTTCAGCGATCTTGTTTGTCAAATCAGTCTTGTTCATAATTCTATTATTAAATGGTTTGGAAAAATATAGCGTTGTTTACGGCGGCAAAATTATGCATTCTTGCTCGTTTTCCAAAGAAAAAAGGGAAAAAAAATGCGAAAATATCTAAAAAATAGCACGATTAGCAGCGTTTTCTGCATTTTTGTGTGATAAATTACGTACTTTTGCACTCGAAATGCGTGTAAAACGCTTTAATTTAGTCACTTTTTAACAGAACAAATACACGAAGAAGAATATGAGAAACCTACCTCCTGTGATAAAGAATCTGCTCATCATCAACGTGCTGATGTTTGCAGCCACCAATGTGCTGCAGCTGCGCGACATTGACATGGAGCAGATGTTCGGCCTTCATTTCTTCCTGGCCGACAACTTCCGCCCCTGGCAGCTCGTCACCTACATGTTCATGCACGGCAGTTTCATGCACATCCTGTTCAATATGTTTGCGCTGTGGATGTTCGGTCGTGTCATCGAGCACACAATGGGCATGAAGCGCTTCCTGATATTTTACTTTGTATGCGGCATCGGTGCCGGAATATGTCAGGAGGTGGGCCAGTACATCCACTACATCAACCTTGATGTCTTCCCGGCACTCGACCCCATCACCCATAAGATGGCAGACGCAGTGATGGTGAACACGACGAGAGGCGACATGGTGTTTGCACTGAGCGACTACATCAACAGTTGGGGATGTGTGGGAGCCTCGGGCTGCATCTACGGCATCCTGCTGGCCTTCGCCATGTACTTCCCCAACGAGCGTATGTTCATCATCCCCATCCCCTTCCCCATCAAGGCTAAGTACTTCGTGCTGGGCTATGCCGTCATCGAGGTCATGGACGTGGTGACGCAGGCACAGGATGGCATCGGACATCTGGCTCACCTGGGCGGCATGCTGTTCGCTCTCATACTCATACTCATCTGGCGCCGATGGGACAAGCGACGCAGGATTGGCACACAGTATGTGACGTTCGACAGCTTTTGAATGAATTCATAATTCACAATTCATAATTCATAATTAGGCTGGCGCGATGAGTTAATGCATAATTCATAATTCATAATGCATAATTCATAATTAGGCTGCGCGATGAGTTAATTCCTAATTCATAATGCATAATTCATAATTAGGCTGCGCGATGCTCTCACCCTTAAGGGGGATTGGAGGGTCTGTTAATTTTCATAGTCAAATTGAAAACGCTGAAATATATAAGGATTGGGGTGCTGATACTGAACTGTATCGGCATACTGATGTTATGGATGTCGTGCGCCAGCACATGGCTGCACCCGGCGAGCTTCCCTCGTCTGGCACTGCTCGGTCTGCTGTTTCCCGTCTTCATGTGCATCAACCTGGCATTCATTCCCTTATGGCTTGTGGTGAACTACCGTCGTGCCTGGATCCCGCTGGCTGCCTTGCTGCCCATCGCAATGTATATACTGGACTACTGTCCCATCAGCATTGAGCACGACGTGCCGAAGAAGGCCATCAAGGTGCTGAGTTGGAACACCAGTCACTTCGGCGGCAACTACGAAGACAAGGAGGAGGGAAAAAGACTTACAATAGACTACATCATAAACAGCGATGCCGACATCATCTGTCTGCAGGAGTCGGTAGGCGGAGGTGAGGTGATAGACTCGTTCTACACCGAGATGGAGAAACGCGGTTACAAGCGCGACAGCTACCGCAGCACACAACTGCTCAGCCGCTTTGACATACTAGACCTGGACAGCATCGACTACGAGACGCAGGGCGACGCCAACGGGGCCAAGGGCAACGGCAGCAAGTGGTACAGGCTGAAGGTGGACGGCAGGGAACTGGTGCTGGTGAACAACCACTTGGAGAGCAACCATCTGGTGGACAGCATCAAGCAGAAGTACGTATCAAATCTTGACAATCCGGAGTATGACGGAATGAAGGAGAGCGGCAGGGCCATCGGACGCAACCTGACATCGAGCACCTCGCGCCGAGGCGGACAGGCCGACAGTCTGGCCTGCTTTGCACAACGCCACGAGGGCGAATACATCGTGATGTGCGGCGACTTCAACGACACCCCCATCTCGTATACCTACCAGCGTGTGAACCGCGAACTGAAGAGTGCCTTCCGACAGAGCGGAAAAGGCATCGGACTGTCGTACAACAAACGAGGTTTCTGGGTGAGAATCGACCACCTGTTCATGAGCAGCAACATAAGTTCGTACAACACGTACATTGACAACACAATCACTACTTCCGACCACTATCCACTTGTTTCTTGGCTCGATTTCGAGTAAAAAAGGGCTTTCTACCTTAATTATTTTAGCTTTTCTGCTTTTAATTCCGCAAAAATTACTATCTTTGCGCACATTTTGTGGTATAGTTCCCCGAAAACAATAAAAAATAATAATAAACAATTAACAAAAATGCAAAACAAAGGATTCGTAAAGCTGATTGCTCTAGCCCTCACTGTTATTTGCTGTTTCTACTTGATATTTACTGTCAAGAGCAGAAACTTCAAGAGTGAGGTGGACGACATTACAGCTGCAAAGAAGGTGGAGTTCGCCAAGAACCCAGAGACACAAAACGTGGCAGATTCGCTGGCACGCAAGTATGCCGAGCAGTATCAGGACTCTGTGCTGCAGAAGGACACCTTCCTGTTGTGGTCAATGAGAGACGTTCGCGAACTGGGTCTGGGCTTCGGTCTTGACCTTGAGGGCGGTATGAACGTCATCCTCGAGGTAGGTGTAACCGATGTGCTGAAGGCTCTGTCTGAGCACAGCACCGACAAGAACTTCCAGGCTGCCATCCAGGCTGCCGAGAAGCAGGACGGCGGTGACAAGGTAAGCACATTCGTGAAGGAGTACAAGAAGACTGCCGGCGACAACAAGCTGGCTGCAGTATTCGCCAAGGAGCAGCTGAGAGGCAAGGTAAGCCCCAACAGCACCGACGCCGACGTCGAGAAGGTGCTGCGCGAGGAGGTTGCCTCGTCTATCGAGAGTGCATATAAGATTCTGGAGAGCCGTATCGACCAGTTCGGCGGGGCTCAGCCCAACATCCAGCGCCTGGAGGGTGCCGAGGGCCGCATCATGGTTGAGTTGCCTGGTGTGAAGGAGCCCGAGCGCGTTCGTAAGCTGCTGCAGGGTAGCGCCAACCTCGAGTTCTGGGAGTGCTATCTGAGCGGCGAGGCTATGCAGACCCTGATGGACATCGACAGCGAGCTGGCTAAGAACATCGAGGCACCCGCAGCAAAGGCTGAGGAGAAGCCCGCTGCCGTGGCTGAGGAGACTGCCGAGGTGGACAGCGCTGCTGTGGCTGCCGCTGAGGTGGACAGCGCTGCTGCCAAGAAGGACGTAGCCGAGACCAAGGCTGCTGCAAAGGATACTGTTGCCAACACACAGCACCCCCTCTTCAGCCTCATCCAGCCTGTTAACTACGGTGGTAGCGTAGTGGCTATGGCCACCAAGTACAACATGGAGCGTGCCAACAACCTGCTGAACAGCGCTGCCGTAAAGGACATCCTCGAGAAGAACGACATGAAGCTGCTGTGGGGTGTGAAGCCCGAGAACGAGAGCGGCCTCTATAGTCTGCACGCTATCAAGATTACTACACAGAACCGTCGTGCTCCCCTGGAGGGTGACGCTGTGAGCAGCGCTCAGGAGACCTACGAGCAGAACACCACTCGTCCTGCTGTCAGCATGGAGATGAACGCTAAGGGTGCTCGCGACTGGGCCAACCTGACAAAGCTGAACATCGGCCGTCCCGTAGCCATCGTGCTGGATGACCGTGTATACACCGCTCCCAACGTGAAGAATGAGATTACTGGCGGTAGAAGCGAGATCAGCGGTAACTTCACACTGGAGGAGACCCGCGACCTCGTAAACGTGCTGAAGTCAGGTCGTATGCCTGCTCCCGCACACATCGTAAGCGAGGAAATCGTTGGTCCTTCACTCGGTGCTGAGTCTATCAACCAGGGTATGTGGAGCTGTATCATCGCATTCGTCATCCTGATGCTCTATATGATTATGATGTACGGTTTCAAGCCCGGTATGGTAGCCAACTGCGCATTGATCCTGAACCTGTTCTTCACCGTGGGTGTGATGGCAAGCTTCCAGGCTGCACTGACCATGAGTGGTATTGCCGGTATGGTATTGTCACTGGGTATGGCTGTGGATGCCAACGTGCTTATCTACGAGCGTACGAAGGAGGAGCTGAGAGCTGGCAAGCGTACACGCGAGGCTCTCGAGGCTGGTTACAGCAACGCCTTCAGCGCCATCTTCGACTCTAACCTGACCAGTATCATCACAGGTATCATCCTGGCTCTTGTCTCTACCGGTTCGGTTCGTGGTTTCGCCATCACCCTGATCATCGGTATCTGCATCAGCTTCTTCACCGCCGTGTTCCTGACACGTATCGTATACGAAGCATTCATGGCTAAGGACAAGTGGCTCGACCTCACCTTCACCACTCCCATCTCTAGCAAGTTCTTCCAGAACACCGCATTCAAGTTCATGAACGCTTGGAAGAAGAGCTACATCTTCTTCGGCATCCTGGCCATCATCAGCATCGGCTTCATGGCTGTTCGCGGCTTCAGCAAGAGTATCGACTTCACCGGTGGTCGCAACTACGTGGTTAAGTTCGAGCAGAAGGTGAACCTCGAGGATGCTCGCACCAAGCTGACCGCTGCCTTCGATGGTAGCAACACCAGCGTCATCGCTCTGGGTACCGATGGTGACAAGATTCGTATCAGCACCAACTACCGCATCCAGGAGGAGGGCGTAGAGGTTGACAACGAGATTGAGCAGAAGCTGTACGACACCTTGAAGGGTGCCAACATGCTGACCGAGAACGAGGCTAACTTCGACTCATTCCGCAACGGTGGCAACATCATCAGCAGCCAGAAAGTAGGTCCCTCGGTAGCCGAGAGCACCACCAACAAGGCTATCCTGAGTATCATCCTCTCGTTCGTGGCAATCTTCATCTACATCCTTATCCGTTTCCGCAACGTAGCCTTCTCAGTAGGTGCTATCGGCGCATTGATTCTGGATATCATCCTCATCCTCGGTATGTATGCTATCTGCTGGGGTTGGATGCCCTTCTCACTCGAGATCGACCAGGTATTCATCGGTGCCGTGCTGACCGCTATCGGTTACTCTATCAACGATAAGGTGGTTGTCTTCGACCGTATCCGTGAGTTCCTCGGTCTGCATCCCAAGAAGGACAAGAAGGATCTGTTCAACGAGTCACTGAACACCACTCTGACCCGTACCATCAACACCTCAGTAAGTACGTTCATCGTACTGGCAGTTATCTTCTGCCTGGGTGGCGATAGCATCCGCAGCTTCGCCTTCGCCATGATTCTGGGTGTTGTATTCGGTACCCTGTCTTCAATCTTCATCGCTGCTCCCACCGCTTACCTCACCATGGGTAAGAAGAAGGGCGAGAAGGCTGAAGAGTAATATTTAATTCATAATTCTTAATTCATAATTCATAATTAGCATTTCAGACCTTCGCACACGTATATATTATATATAATGTATAACGCGAAGAAAGAACGATGGTGAAGGTATCAATGCAAAACAAGCAGGAACGCAATAGCACATCCAAAATGCAAGCAGGAACGCAATAGCATGCAAGCAGGACACCAAGCGCCAGCCAATTATGAATTATGAATTAAGAATTTTGAATTACCTGAGCCCCTGTAGTTAAATGGATAGAACGGAGGTTTCCTAAACCTTTGATCCGGGTTCGATTCCCGGCGGGGGTACGAATCGCGCTGAGGCGCGAAGTGAAAAGTGAAGAGATAAAAGAGAAGAGTTGAGTTGCGAAGTTGAAAAGTTGCGAAGTTGAAAGATAAAAGAGAAGAGTATAAAGATTGCTTTT
Source organism: Bacteroidales bacterium (assembly GCA_018064685.1). GTDB lineage: Bacteria > Bacteroidota > Bacteroidia > Bacteroidales > Bacteroidaceae > Physcousia. The sequence continues at coordinate 39,847 of JAGHUS010000004.1, forward strand.
TGCTCTTCTTTTTGCTTATTTTACTTACATAATGACAAAAGGATGGAAGAAATTGCAATATTTTGCTGTTTTTCTTCCATAAATCAATAAATATTCATAACTTTGCACTCAATAGATTAAGGTAAAAAGATACTAACATTATATTATTATGGCAGATTCATTAGAAGTTAAAGAGAGAGAGTCAGTAGTGGTTCGATTCTCTGGCGATTCCGGCGACGGTATGCAGTTGGCCGGAAACATCTTTTCTACGGTGTCTGCAACCGTAGGAAACAGCATTAGTACATTCCCCGATTATCCCGCCGACATCCGCGCCCCGCAAGGTTCGCTGACGGGGGTGTCTGGCTTCCAGGTTCACATCGGTGCGGGTCAGGTTTATACTCCTGGCGACCTCTGCGACGTGCTGGTAGCCATGAATGCTGCTGCTCTCAAGACTCAGCTCAAGTATGCTAAGCCCAATGCGGCTATCATCATCGATACCGACTCGTTCGGTCCTAAGGACCTCGAGAAGGCTGCTTTCCAGACAGAGGACTATCTGGGCGAACTGGGCGTCGATCCCGACCGCGTCATCGCTTGTCCCCTCACCACCATGGTCAAGGACTGCCTGAAGGATAGCGGCATGGATGTGAAGAGCATCATGAAGTGCCGTAATATGTTTGCCTTAGGTCTTGTATGCTGGCTCTTCGACCGCGACCTGGAGATTGCCTTCAACTACCTGAAGGAGAAGTTCGCCAAGAAGGCTGGTGTGGCTGAGGCTAACATCAAGGTTATACAGGCTGGTTACGACTACGGACACAATACACACTCGAGCGTGGCTAACGTATACCGCATCGAGACCAAGAACAAGGTGCCCGGACGCTATATGGACATCACCGGTAACAAGGCTACCGCCTACGGCTTCATCGCCGCTGCCGAGAAGGCTGGCCTGAAGCTCTATCTGGGTTCATACCCCATCACTCCCGCTACCGACGTGCTGCACGAGCTCTCTAAGCACAAGAGCCTTGGTGTAACCACCGTTCAGTGCGAGGACGAGATTGCCGGTTGTGCCTCTTCAGTAGGTGCTTCGTTTGCCGGAGCCCTGGCCGTTACCTCTACCTCTGGTCCCGGTGTCTGCCTCAAGAGCGAGGCTATGAACCTCGCTGTCATCATGGAGCTTCCCTTGGTTGTGCTCGACGTACAGCGTGGTGGTCCTGCTACGGGTCTTCCCACCAAGAGCGAGCAGACCGACCTTCTGCAAGCACTCTTCGGACGTAATGGTGAGTCGCCCATGCCCGTCATGGCAGCTATGAGTCCCACCGACTGTTTCGATGCAGCCTACGAGGCTTCAAAGGTAGCCCTCGAGCACATGACTCCTGTCGTACTGCTCACCGATGCCTACGTGGCATACGGTTCGGGAGCCTTCAAGTTGCCCAACCTGGCCGAATATCCCGCTATCAATCCTCCCTACGTTCCCGAAGAGATGAAGGGAACCTGGACCCCCTATATGCGTGCCGAGAACGGTACCCGCTACTGGGCAGTACCCGGTCGTGAGGGCTTCGAGCACATCCTCGGCGGATTGGAGAAGGACGATAAGACAGGTGCTATCTCTACCGCACCCGAGAACCACGACCTGATGACCCGCAAGCGTCAGGCTAAGATCGATGCCATCCCCGTTCCCGATCTCGAGGTATTGGGTGACAAGGACGATGCCGACCTGCTCATCGTAGGCTTCGGTGGTACCTATGGTCATCTGCGTGCCGCTATGGACGAGATGCGTGCCGCTGGAAAGAAAGTAGCCATGACACACTTCCGCTACATCAATCCTCTGCCCAAGAACACAGCCGAGGTGATGATGAAGTATCCCAAGGTTGTCGTTGCCGAGCAGAACATGGGTCAGTTGGCTGGTTGGCTTCGCATGAAGGTAGACGGTTTCGTTCCCGCTCAGTACAATGAGGTAAAGGGACAGCCATTCAAGGTCGCAGAACTCGTAGAGGCATTCAATAAGATAATCTAAACAAAGCTAGAAATACTAGAGTCACTAGAAACTAGAAAAGCTAGACATTCTAGAAAAACTAGACATTCTAGAAAAGCTAGAAAAGCTAGAATAAATAAAAAGCATACAACAATGTGTACATATACAGCTTCAGACTATAAGAAAGGACAGCCTCGTTGGTGTCCTGGTTGTGGCGACCACTTCTTCCTGGCTTCGCTGCACAAGGCTATGGCCGAGATTGGCGTAGCTCCCAAGGACGTAGCCGTCATCTCAGGTATCGGTTGCTCAAGCCGTCTGCCTCACTATATGGCTACCTATGGTATGAACACCATCCACGGTCGTGCTGCCGCTATCGCTACCGGTTGCAAGGTGGCAAACTCCAAGTTGGCCGTATGGCAGATAAGTGGTGACGGTGACGGACTTGCCATCGGTGGTAACCACTTCATCCACGCCAACCGTCGTAACATCGACCTCAATATGATTCTCCTCAACAACCGTATCTACGGTCTTACCAAGGGACAGTACTCTCCCACCTCTCCCCGTGGCTTCGTCAGCAAGTCAAGTCCCTACGGAACCGTTGAGGATCCCTTCCGTCCTGCCGAGCTCTGCTTCGGTGCCCGTGGCCACTTCTTCGCCCGTGCCGTTGCCACCGACGCTCCCGGCACCATCGCCGTGCTGAAGAAGGCTTACGCCCACAAGGGCAGCGCGGGTTGCGAGATTCTGCAGAACTGTGTCATCTTCAACAACGGTACCCACGACGGCGTATATGACAAGGCAGGTCGTGAGAAGAATGCCATCTACGTTGAGCACGGCAAGCCCCTCGTATTCGGCGAGAACAAGGAGTTCGGACTCATTCAGGTTGGCTTCGGTTTGAAGGTTGTTGAGCTGAACAAGGAGAATGAGGATGGCAAGACCTACACCATCGACGACGTACTCGTACACGATGCACACTGCGAGGACAACACCCTGCAGCTCAAGCTTGCCTTGATGGGTAATGGCGACGGCTTCCCCGTAGCACTCGGCGTCATCCGCGACGTAGAGGCTCCCACCTACAACGATGCTGTAGAGGCTCAGATTGAAGAAGTGAAGGCCAAGAAGCCTTATCACACCTTCGCTGAGTTGCTCGAGACCAATGATATTTGGGAGGTGAAGTAAAAGAAAGCCAAAAACATAAGAAAAATCGGCGTTACGATGTGTAATGCCGATTTTTTTATTTAACTTTGCAGCCGCAAAGCGGCTTAGAAACACTAGAAACACTAGAAACACTAGAAACTCTAGAAAAGAACAAAACAAATAAAAAGCATAAATCGATGAACTTTGTAGAAGAACTTACTTGGAGAGGCATGATCCACCAGATGATGCCCGGAACAGAAGAGATGTTGCAGAAGGGTATGGCAACAGCATACCTGGGCATTGACCCCACTGCCGACAGTCTTCATATTGGTCACCTGTGTGGTGTGATGATGCTGCGTCACTTCCAGCGTTGCGGTCACAAGCCCCTCGCACTGGTAGGTGGTGCCACTGGTATGATTGGCGACCCCAGCGGTAAGAGCCAGGAGCGTAACCTGCTCGACGAGGCTACGCTGGCACACAACGTCAGCTGCATCAAGGCACAGCTGAGCCGTTTCCTCGACTTCGACAGCGATGCCGAGAACAAGGCTGAACTGGTCAACAACTACGACTGGATGAAGAACTACACCTTCCTCGACTTTGCTCGCGAGATTGGTAAGTGCATCACCGTAAACTATATGATGGCTAAGGACTCAGTAAAGCGTCGTCTGAACGGCGAGGCACAGGACGGTATGTCATTCACCGAGTTCACCTATCAGCTGCTCCAGGGTTACGACTTCCTGCACCTCTACGAGGAGAAGGGATGCCGCCTGCAGTTGGGTGGTAGCGACCAGTGGGGTAACATCACCACCGGTACCGAGCTCATCCGTCGCAAGCTGGGCAACGAGAACGAAGCCTTCGCGCTGACCTGTCCTCTCATCACCAAGGCCGACGGTAAGAAGTTCGGCAAGACCGAGAAGGGTAATATCTGGCTCGACCGCAACCGCACCACTCCCTACGTCTTCTATCAGTTCTGGCTGAACGTAGGCGACGAGGATGCAGAGCGCTACATCAAGATCTTCACCTCTTTGGACAAGGCCACCATCGATGCTATCGTCGAGGAACACAAGCAGGATCCCGGTCGCCGTGTACTGCAGAAGAAGTTGGCCGAGGAGGTAACCGTTATGGTTCACAGTCGCGAGGACTACGAACTGGCTCTCGAAGCCTCTAACATCCTCTTCGGTAAGGCCACCAAGGAGAGCCTCGTCAAGCTCGACGAACAGACCCTGCTCGATGTCTTTGCAGGCGTTCCTCACTTCGAGGTAAGCCGCTCATTGCTCGAAGGCGAGGGCATCAAGGCTGTCAACCTCGTAGCCGAGCAGGCCAAGTGCTTTGCCAGCAAGGGCGAGATGCGCAAGCTGACCCAGGGTGGTGGCGTAAGCATCAACAAGGAGAAGCTCGCTGCCTTCGACCAGCCCATCACCACTGCCGATCTCTTGGATGACAAGTATCTTCTCGTACAGCAGGGCAAGAAGAAGTATTTCCTCTTGATTGTGAAGTAAAAGCCCCCTCCCGACCTCACCGAGGGGAATTAACCCCTCCCAACCTCCCCCAAGGGAAGGAGTAGCAATCCTGACGGGGGGAGGAATAAACGGTCAAAGGTTTTAGACGCAGATTTCGCAGATTACACAGATTAATCTCTTAGCATTTTATAGAGAATATTAATCTGTGAAATCTGCGAAATCTGTGTCTAATAATACTCCTGAATCATTGGGAGAATAATACAATTTACGTCTAATAACAATATTTTCGACCTTATACACAAAAATTTTGAATTATGAATTTTGAATTATGAATTAAATATATTACCTTTGCACCCGCAATCCAACGAGGTTGCTTCCGGATTGGGCTATGGTGTAATGGTAGCACAAGACATTTTGGTCGTCTTAGTTCTGGTTCGAAACCGGATAGCCCAACCAAGATAAAGCATCGAAACGACGAATTTCGATGCTTTTTTTTATAGGGCCAGCAATTCTTTATTATTTAGGCAATAATCATAATTATTTGTCACAAACTTTAAATTTTGATACTTTTATTATTTAATATGATATATGCTACAAAAAAATAAGATAAAATATGCATATTGATTACAAACTTATTAGTATCTTTGCACCGATAATTTCCTTTAGAAAAAGGCGAGAACTGAAATTTTATTATAAACAACTTTTTTATTAACCAAAACAAATTCTGTACAAGTATGAAGAAAACATTACTTGCAATGGGATTGGGACTCTTCGCTACAGCATCTGTAGCACAGGTCACTTTCCCTGTGAAGATGGGCTTTGAGAATGCAGACAAGACAGAGAAGTATCACTGTAAGTTTGCCAACAAAGTTGGTCTTAGTGAATTCGGTGACTGGGTTAATCCCCAGGACGTTGACAACTGGCAGGAGCAGAGCACCGAGGCTGCTCTGAACGGAGACTACGGTTTCCTGGCTAGCAACGATTCCGAGAAGAAGAATCCTTGGGATCGTGGTTTCAAGTTGGGTAACCTCCCCATCCAGGATGGGCACTCTTACCGTATGAGCTTCTGGCTCAAGGGTGAGGTAGGTAAGGTCATGAAGGCTTACATCTCAAAGGGTGTTGAGCAGCTTGACAAGTCATTCGTGAACCCCGCTGGTCAGGCTGTTTACGGTCTGAACGCAGATCAGGACTACACGATTCCCACCGACGAGTGGCATCACGTATCATTCGTTGTCTTCAACCACGGTGCAAAGCCCTACAACGACGTGTTAGCTGGTACCAGCTGGATGGGTGGTGCTATCGTAGGTGAATGCGTACCCGAAGTTCTTTGGGAGGGTGCTGGCATCAACGAGAGCAACAAGGACAAGAGCTATCGTGATTTCTTCAACAACGAGATTCCCGAGATCTACTTCGCTATCATCAATGCTTATGATGGTGGTACTTTCATGATTGACGATATTCTGATTGAGGAGGACAAGTACTTCAACCAGGCTACCTTCAATGGTGACATCATCAAACTCGACTTCGGTTATAAAACCAACATCGCAGCTATTGCACAGGCCAACAAGCGTGGCTATGAGAAGCTCGATGTTAAGCAGTTCAAGGTAATGAAGAACGGTGCTGAGTTGGCTATTGCTTCAGCTGAGGCTCAGGCAGATGGTTTCATCTACCTCTTCCTTAATGATGGCAATGCCGAGGGTGCTACCATCAGCTTCACTCCCGCCGAGGATACTCCCTTCGAGTATGCTGCCGACAAGCGTCCTTCAAACAGCAGCGAGGCTATGAAGATTTTCGGCTTCGAGAACGAGGTTACCTATGAGGATACCAACATCAGTGCCGAGGCTCACATCGCAGAGCTCGCTGAGTTGGTTAGCTCAGTTCCCGAGGATGCTTCATTCGACCTCAATGGCAATATCAGCGAGATCGTTCTGAAGTTCGATATCGCTGTTGATCCAGGTGCATCTGTTATCAGCCTTAATGATGCTGATGGTAATGTCATCATCCCCGAGCTGGAAGTTGTAGCTGGTGAAGACGAGAATACTCTCATAGCTAAGACCGATGGCAAGAAGCTGACTGATGGCAACTACGTACTGGAATTTGAGGTTGCCAACGAGGTAGGTGATGCTACATTCGACAAGATTAGCTTCAATGTAGGTAAGTATATCTACGATCCCGAAGGTGCAGGTGCTGAGGAGTTGTTCTACAGCAACTTTGCATCAGATAACAACAACTCATTCCCCCTCCACGGTTTGATGGTTAAGAACTCAGACGGTTCACCTCAGACTCCTGGTGAAGGTCGTGGTTCAGGTCCTCGTGTATTCAACGACGCACCCGTTCCCATGCTCTACCTCCGCGACTGGGACGATGGTTTCTATTATGAAGTTGGTACACGCGAGGATGAGCGTCTGACTCTGGCTGCTGGTAACAATAAGATTACCTTCAAGTATGCTATGTGGAAGGATGGCAACATGAACCTGAATGTTGAGGTATTCCCCATCGATGAGGATGGCACAGCTGGTGAAAACATCTACAGCGATACCTTCACCGAGAAGCTCAATGTAAATGGTGACAAGGCTGCCTTCGCAAACGCTCCCGAGGCAGAGATTAAGATTGCTGTTGAGGAAGAGGGTAACTATGGTATCCGCTTCAAGGGTGCTGGCGAGTACCTGGTTGGTGATGTTGTTGTAACATCTGTTCCCAACCTGGGTGGTATCGAGAGCAAGACCGCTCTTTGGACTGCTGTATCTACTGCTTACGACTTCTACTATACCTATGGTGACGAGAGCGATCGCTACGACGTAGCTGAGTTCGAGACTCTGGGCGAAGTTGTTAAGAAGTATCAGGATCCCGCTGACTGGACCAACACTATGAAGATGACTACTCCCACCGAGTACAATGCTGCTATCGAGGAGATCAACATTGCCCTGAAGAACGCTCAGGACTTCAAGTCATTCGTTGATGCTTACGATGAACTCCGTGTTGAGGATGGTACTATTGCACAGACTCTGGCTAAGTACGCTGAGACCAAGTATGCTAACATCGCTTCTTACAAGAACCTGAAGGCAACCTATGATACCTACAAGGATCAGGCTCTGACCGACCTTGAAGAGTTGAAGAACGCTACCAACAGCTTGAAGAACAATGCTTATCTGCTTAAGATTATGGCTGGCGAGAAGGTTAAGCCTAACCTCGATGTAATTGCTGACTGGGCAACTCCCGGTAAGGTAGGTATTCCTGCTCTGACCGCACGTATCGAAATGGCTGTAGCTGCCAACGCTGCTATGGGTGTTGACGAGACCGACGCTGAGGAGGTTAAGGTTCTCGAGATGGCTGCTAACGCTCTGACCGATAACGATGACATCGTTAACGCTCTGAAGAAGATTACTACTGCTAAGTACTACAAGGCTATGCAGAACGAGGAGACCGCTAAGGCATTCTTCGAGGCTAAGTATAGCGACTACGACGAGGAGGAGGAGACCGGTGGTGACTTGATTTCTGACGGTACCTACAACTTGTCATACTTCCTGACCAACCCCAATGTTTACGTACTTTCAAAGAACGACAGCCAGTCTGGTAACCTCAATATTACCAACATCGGTACTGAGGAAGAGCCCGTTAACATCTACTCTGGTGACGCATGTCCCGGTTGGACTGTTAGCGAGGGTAGCGGTTCATGGTCTATCGGTTGGGGTGACCTCGCATGGCAGAACCTGAACATTGAGGACAAGCAGATTCCTGCTGAGGCTATGTTCAGCAACTGGGGTGGTGCTTACACCGTATCTCAGAGCATCGAGGATCTGCCCGCAGGTCTCTACGTATTCAAGGCAGGTATCAACGAGCGTGATGCATTTGTTGATGACAGCTACTTCTTCTGGCAGACAAGTGGTGACGAGGAGCGTGTTACCATGTTGATTCCCAAGACTGGTCAGAACTGGTGGACCAGCAACGTTTCTTCAGCACGCCGCGATGCTGAGTTGGACGCTGATGGCAATGAGGTAACCGTAGAAGGCGAGGAGCCCGCTGCTGATGCAGCTCCTATCGAAATCCTCGATGGTAAGCTGACTATCGGTGCTCACGCTGGTGGTAACTCACACATCTTCATGAACAACTTTGCTATCTATCTGGTAGGTGGTAACAAGACTGCTCAGAGCGAGGAGTTCTTGACCGGCCTGGAGAAGGTTAACAGCAACAGCCTCAAGAACGTAGTTGTTTACGACATCAACGGTCGTCAGGTTGTACGCGCTATCAAGGGTGTAAACATCGTTAAGCGCACCTACAGCGACGGTTCTGTTAAGGTTGGTAAGGTTCTCGTAAAGTAAGAAATAAACACTTACAATAACTAAATTAAGCATGGAAGACGAAAGTTTTCCATGCTTTTTTTGTTTATATAAATAAGGTTTTGTATTTTTGCACAAAACAAAGTTCCCCCACCCCCGAGGGGAACATAACTAACCATTCGCAACAAGCCTGTTCCACATCGGGGGTTGGAGAGGCTACATTAAGATTATGAACAATCCTTTTTCACTCGAAGGTAAGAATGCATGGATCACCGGTGCGTCTTACGGCATTGGCTTCAACATCGCCAAGGCTTTCGTAGCTGCAGGTGCCAATATGATTATCTTCAACGACATCAACGAGGCTGCCTTGCAGCGTGGTTTGGACAACTACAAGGAGGCTGGCATCACCAACGTAAAGGGTTATGTATGCGACGTAACCGACGAGGCTGGCGTAAAGGCTCTCGTTGAGAAGATTCACGCTGAGGTAGGTCAGATTGACATCCTCGTCAACAATGCCGGTATCATCAAGCGCATTCCCATGCACGAGATGGCACGCGCCGAGTTCCAGCAGGTTATCGACATCGACCTCGTTGCACCCTTCATCTGCGCCAGCGCCGTTCTGCCCGAGATGATGGAGCGCCGTGAGGGTAAGATCATCAACATCTGCTCAATGATGAGTGAGTTGGGTCGTGAGACCGTCAGCGCATACGCAGCTGCTAAGGGTGGTCTGAAGATGCTGACCCGCAATATCTGCTCTGAGTATGGTGAATACAACATCCAGTGTAACGGTATTGGCCCCGGCTACATCGCTACTCCCCAGACCGCACCTCTGCGCGAGAAGCAGCCCGATGGCAGCCGTCACCCCTTCGACAGCTTCATCTGCGCCAAGACTCCCGCTGGCCGTTGGCTCGATCCCAGCGAACTGGGTGGTCCCGCCGTATTCCTCGCTTCTAAGGCCTCAGACGCTGTCAACGGTCACGTTCTCTACGTAGACGGTGGTATCCTTGCTTACATCGGCAAGCAGCCCTAAAGACCCTCCCCAGCCCTCCCTTAAAGGGAGGGGGAAACTTCTAAATATATTTAGAAATGAGGGCTAGAAGATAATATAATAAAAATCCTCCTTTTACTTTTTTATTATAAGTAGGTGATCAAAAAGATTTTTATAATGACGCAAGAGGATTTGTCATTCTGAGCAAAGCGAAGAATCTCCGTCCAATCCTGCTATTTTGAGTCCTTG